>JASGGP010000216.1:0-8411 GCA_047604985.1 Lacrimispora sp. | reverse complement strand
TTGTACGCACGATTGCACAAGTTGTTTTTATATATTTTACCACAAAACCATTGTCTGTACCAAAAAATTCCGGAAAAATTGATGAAGCACTGCCACAGCATTTTTGCCGTAAAAAATAAAACCGGAATGAGCTACAGGCTTAATCACAACGAAAGCCTGCGTTTTTCCGGTTTTTCTGTCTTCTTTCCACAATCCTGCCAAAGCAAAAAGAGAAAATGCACAATTTTATTTTTGAAATTTCCCAATGTTTGTTGACACTTTTTTCGCAACATGAGGTATATTATTACTTGTAACCCCCCCCCAATACATTATATAGTTTTTGCTACACCCCATAAGAAACGAAATACCTTCTCCGAAAAAGACCAGCTACCCCGGCTGGTCTTTTTCATTTTTATTTATTTAGTTTTTCTCTTTTCCTGCGGCGCTGCTCCAGCATCCGCTGGAATACCTCTTCATCCCCTTCCGCCTTTAAGCGGCGGATTCTCTCTTCTCTTCGAAGCTCTATGGCGCGGCGCTCTCTCTTTTTCCTATATACATAGAATCCGGCTCCTGCGCCTGAAAGAATAAAGAGGGCTCCAATTCCTGCTGCCAGAATTCCAATGCCTTTTTTTCCGGCGGTTTCTGTCTTAGAACCCTTAGAAGCCGAAGCTGTTTCCGGATCTTCCGTTCCCGCGGGCGTCGTTCCCCCGGCTTCCTCTTCCGTTCCCGGACTTTCCGGCAGCGCATCTGCCTTTACCGTTAAATAGGCCTGTCCGACCGTTCTGTCATTGTAAGTATACTGAATCATGGCAACCGCTTCCTTGGGGCTCCCTGCCGGAAGCTCTGTCACCAGAGTCTTGTCCGCCTGGGAAAACTCCGCTCCCTTTGGAAGTGTTATGACGCTGTCCGGTTCCATCTCTAAGTCCGACGGATCGTAGGTTGTCCCCCCGATTTCCACCGGCTCTCCTTCCGTCCCGTAATCTGTTTCATTTCCCGCAACAGGGAAATTTTCAAAACGGCTGAAGCCGAATTCCAGAAGATTTTTTCCGTCTATAAAGTACTGCCTGGGACTTCCTTTCAAAACCACGGAAACAAGACGTCTTCCATCCTGCTCCCCATAGGTGACAACGGTATTTCCGGCCTTAATGAGATATCCCGTTTTTCCGGCAACCGCGGACGGGCAGTAAAACTCACTTTTAGGGTCTTTCGTCTTTACCAGACGGTGCTCATTGTAAATGGTAAGCCCGTCGGGGTTGTTGGCTGTGGGAGGAATATCATGGCTCAGTGCAGAACCGATTTCCACCATTTTCTTATTCTTGTAAGCCTCTTTCGCGATCAGCGCCATATCATAGGCACTGACATACTGGGTATCTCCGTTAAGCCCTGACGGATTGTCAAAATGGCTTTCCGTACAGCCCAGCTCTGTCAGCTTGTCATTCATCATGCGGACAAATTCTTCCCTGCTCCCGGCCACATGCTCCGCAAGAGCATTGGCTGCCTGATTGCAGGAATGGAGAATCAGGGAGTAAAGGCAGTCTTCTACCGAGAGCTGGTCGCCGTCGGTCACATTTAATTTGTTTCCGCTGCCTTCCTCCACATTGTATACAGAATCCTTTGAAAACGTCACCATTTCGTCAAGGCTGCTGTTTTCCAGGACAATTAGGGCTGTTAAAATCTTTGTTATACTGGCCGGCGGATAGGCAGCGTGGATATTTTGTCCGTATATAACGGCCCCTGAATCCACATCCATGACAATTCCCGCTTCCGCCTGGATTCCCATATCAGAGGGCCAGTCCGGCTTTGCATAGGCGGTCATAAGAAACATCTGACTGACCAGCAGCCAGCTGACCAATATTTTTATCCGACCTTTCACTTATCAATCCTCCTGACATAAAATATGCCCTAAAGCCGCATCAAAGCCAGATCCCCGCAGTGAACTGCTGGATATCTGACCCCGTGGGCAGTCGCCATCACGGGAATAATTATACGGTTTTAAGGCACTGTTTTACTTCGTGTATTTGCCCATATTTCAAGCTTCACAAAACGCTTTGCACCAATCACTTCAAAACTTCTCACTTTAAATCCCAGTTTCACCTTGGCTGAACGCAGTCCGCAATAATGGGCACTTATATTATAATACATCATTTTCTCACTATATTCAAGAAAGATTTTGTTACTATTTTTGCCATGCAGAAATATTTAAAGAATTTGGGCCTGAGGAGCTCGCTCATCAGGCCCAAATCCTTTAAATATTTCTATAGGGCGGAACCGCCCGGCATGAATAATTTGGCGGGCCCTACCCGCCAAATTATGAATGGCATGGCTGACATTTTCAAAAAAAACACCTCCCCGCCTAAGCCGGGGAGGCCCACAACTATTACAAATCCACCTATCTCACACCTATCTTCTCCCTGATCCGGGAGAGCCTATCCAAAGCTTCTTTTAAGGTCTCATCCCTCTTTGCAAAGTGGAATCGGATCAGATGATTGACCGGCTCCTTAAAAAAACTGGAACCGGGCACAGCCCCTACGCCCACATCTTTTGCCAGTACCTCACAGAACTCCAAATCGCTCTTAAAATGGAATTCAGAAATATCCATCATTACGTAATAAGCGCCTTCCGGTACGGTGTGAACCAGTCCCAGATCATCAAGCCCCTTTAAGAACAGCTCCCGCTTCCCGGTGTACTTCTCAAGAAGAGCGTCGTAGTAGTCCTGCCCGAATTTAAGGCCTGGAATGACCGCCTCCTGCAAGGGAGCCGCCGCTCCCACAGTCAGGAAGTCGTGAACCTTTCTCGCCACATCCACAATCTCCGGCGGCGCAATAATATAGCCCAGGCGCCAGCCTGTAATGGAATACGTCTTTGACAGTGAACTGCAGGAAATAGTCCTCTCCCACATTCCCGGCAGGGATGCAAAATAAACGTGCTTATGAGGCGTGTAAACGATATGCTCGTAAACCTCGTCTGTAATAACATACACATCGTACTTTTCCGCAAGTCCTGCAATATAAGTCAGTTCTTCCAGGGTAAATACCTTACCGCAGGGATTGGATGGATTGCAGAGGATTAAGGCCTTGGGCTGCTGCCGGAAAGCTGCCTCCAGCTCCTGGGGATCAAAGTTGAATAAAGGAGGGTGAAGGGGCACGTAAATGGGCTCCGCTCCCGACAGAACGGCGTCCGCTCCATAATTTTCATAAAAGGGAGAAAATACGATGACCTTATCTCCCGGGTTTGCCACGGTCATCATGGCCGCCATCATGGCTTCCGTGCTGCCGCATGTGACGACGATTTCTTTCCCCGGGTCGATATCACGGCCCATTGGTCCGGACTGCTTGGCGGCCAGGGCCTGACGGAAATTCTCCGCTCCCCAGGTGATGGAATACTGGTGGAAATCTCCATAGGCCACCTCCCGAAGCCGGTCCAGAATCTCCTTTGGCGGGTCAAAATCAGGGAAGCCCTGGGATAAATTGACGGCTCCGTACTGGTTGCTGATCCTGGTCATACGCCGTATGACAGAGTCCGTAAAGCTGGCCGTCCGGTCAGATAATTTCTGCATTGCTCTCTCCTCCTGTAATATAGGATTTCCGGTTATTCAAGATGTGAAGCGGGTCTAAGGCATCCTTGATCCGGTTCATGACCAGAAGGTTCTCTCCTGCCGTTTCCTTAAGAAAATAGGGCCGTTTGCTGATTCCGATGCCATGCTCGCCGGAGGTCAGTCCGCCCAGCTGGTAAGCCTTTTTATAGACCTTTTCCATGTTCCTCTTAAGTTCCCTGCGCCAGCTTTCCTCGTCCCGGTTTCCCCGGACCACGCATAAGTGGACATTGCCGTCCCCGGCGTGGCCGAAGCTGACCATCTGCATGGACGTATCCTGTTCCAGCTCATTGATGTATTGAATGAAAATATGGCTCTTATCAATAGGCACTACGATATCCACCGGTTCCTGCTCGGACACAGCTTCCACAGCATTCACAAGAGCTCCACGGACCTTCCAGATTCCTGCCGCTAAGTCCGGATCTGTCAGAACCACATAATCAAGGGCGCCGTGTTCTGTCACAAGGCGTCTCACCTCTTCCACAGAGGCATCCACCTCCGCCTTTCTGCCGTCAAAGGTCAGAAGGATATAGGAGCCGGCATCGGGCCTTGGATAACGGAATTCCATGAATTCCTCTCCCAGGGAAATGACCTTCCTCTCCACAAATTCCACCGCCGTTGGATTCACATTGGCCCTTAAAATGGACAGGACATTTTTCATGCCGGTTCTCAAATCAGAAAATGGAACCAGAACGCTGACGGAGGTTTCCGGCTTTGGAATCACCTTTAGGATACATTTGGTAATGACGGCCAGGGTTCCTTCGGAACCGACGATTAAGTTTTTAAGGGAAAGGCCGCTGGCATCCTTGACGTTTTTGCTGCCCACTTCTAAAACAGTGCCATCTGCCAGAACGATTTCCAGGCCTCTGACGTAATCCCTGGTTACACCGTATTTTACCGCCCTCATCCCTCCCGCATTGGTGCTGATGTTTCCGCCCAGAGAGGAGGCCTTTTCCCCCGGATCAGGGGGATAGAAAAATCCTTCCTTTTCCACAAAGGCCTGGAAATTCTGAAGCAGGACCCCAGGCTCTGCCGTAGCCGTAAAGGTGTCCTTATCCAGCTCCAAAATGCGGTTCAGCCTGGAAAGGTCCAGGATAATTCCCCCTTCCACCGGAACGGTGGAGCCCACCAGATTGGTACCCGCGCCTCTGGGAGTCACTGGAATCCGGTTTTCATGGGCGTACCGGAGTACCTTGCTGACCTCCCCGGTGGAGGCCGGAAATACCAGCGCTTCGGCATTTCCGGTCAGCCGCCCTAAGGTGTCGCTTAAGAAACGGGGCTCGATGTGATCGAACACCAGCCGTTCCGGGTCCTGGATGATAGCGCCCAGGGCATTTTTATCTATGTTCATAACTGCCTCCGGTAAAATCCCTTATTTGCTCAGTAAATCCTCGTCCCATCCCTGCTTGATGAAATAGCCGCCGTAGTTGTCGTTAAATACCTTTTCTGTCGCCGGGGACTGGAATGCTTCGATGACCTTCCGGTATGTCTCCACCTTTTCCGGATCGCTTAAATCGTCGGCGCGGGCTGCCACTAAGTTCCAGTAGTTTTCTTCTCCAAGGCTGGTGTCAGAAAATATGGCTTCCTCTGTCTTTAAGCCGAAATCCAGGGCGTAATTTCCATTGATGATGGCCGCTGTCACATCCGCCAGAGCAGAAGGTATAGTGTTGGCAGCCAGTTCCTGTATTTTAATCTGAACGTTGTAGGTCTCAATGTCGTCGGTGGTGGGATTAAACCCTGCATCCGCCTTGATCTTTATTAAGCCTGCCGCTTCAAGCACCTTTAGCGCACGGCCGCCGTTGGTCACGTCATTTGGAATGGCTACGGTGTCCCCGTCTTTGATTTCCTCAACGGAAGTGACCTTTTTGGAATAGAGATTTAAGGGAATGATGAAAGTGTTTCCTACATTCTGGATCTTGTAGCCATAGCTCTGGATCTCATTGTCCAGATAAATGCGGTGCTGGAATGCATTCAAATCAATTTCCCCGTTGGCAAGTGCGTTGTTGGGAGTCACGTAGTCAGAGAACTGGACGATGTCCAGGTTGATTCCTTCTGATTTCAGTGCTTCCTTTGCGGGAGCCCATAAGTCCTCATAAATGCTTCCCACCACGCCCAGCTTTACAGTAACCGGGTCTCCGGTCTTTTCTGCAGCAGTGGTCTCAGCGGCCTGGGTTGTAGTCTCAGCAGCCTGAGAAGAGCTTTCTGCAGACTTGGTACTTTCCGCAGCCTGGGTGCTGCTGTTTGATGAAGCGCCGCAGGCCGTAAGGGATAAGGCCAGGGCTGAGGCGGATAATAAAATTGCGGTAAGTTTTCTGTTTTTCATAATTGTTTCCTCCATTTTAAAAGTTTGATTATTTTGAATGATTAATTATTTTAATCATTTCATCCATATTAAAGGGTCAGCGCCAGCCGGAAATTCTCTTTCATAGTCCGGCAGGACTCCTGAAACAGCGCTTCTTCTGCTTCTGTCAGCCGAAGTTCCACCACCTGGGCCGCTCCGTAACGGTTTAAAACCGTAGGAACGCTGGCATAAACATCGGTCTGGCCGTACTGGCCTGTCAGCAGGGTGGAAATTGGAAGGACACGGTCCTCGTCTCCAAACACTGCCCGGACCACCTCGGCAATGGCAGCTCCGATTCCAAACTCCGTGGAGCCCTTTCCGGCCAATATATGCCAGCCGCCGGCCTTTCCTTCTGCAGCAATGGCTTCTAAATCCAATTTCCCATATGTATCCGGCTGTTCCTCCATGAGCTGGAATAAGGGCTTTCCAGCCACGGTTACCGCTGACCAAGGCACCATCTGGCTCTCTCCGTGCTCTCCCAAGGCGTAGGCCTGAATGGATTTCTGGTCAATGCCGATAGCCTGGGAAATGGCTCTCCGCAGCCTGGCGCTGTCTAAGGTGGTGCTGGTAGAAAATATCTTTTGGGGCGGATACTCCAGCACGTGCTGGATATAATGGGTAACCACGTCCGCAGGGTTTGAGATGTTCAGGATGATCCCGTTAAAGCCTGAAGTGCGGATATTATTTGTGATTTCCTTAACAATTTCAATGGTCTGCTTTAAGGTATCCATTCTGGTCTGCCCCTTACTCATATCAGGCAAAGGTCCTGCCGCAACGATGATTAAATCTGCATCAGCGGCATCCTCATAGCCGCCGGCCCTGACAATGGCACGCTTCGGTAAGTAGACGGCGGAGTCAAAAAGGTCTAAAGCCTGGGCCGCCGCCTTTTTCCCATCGATATCAATATAGACGATTTCCTCTGCAAGTCCCTGGGACAGCAGAGCGTAGCCTCCGTGAGATCCAACGTGGCCTGCGCCGATGATTACGATTTTTCTTTTTTGAATTTCCATTTTCATTTCCTCCAAAAGCCCCTTATTTTTAATGAGTGCTCTTTTTAACGACTTGATTTCCTATAATCTGGACCACACTGACCATGAGCACCAGAACCAGAACCGTGACATAGGTCACGTCCGTCTGATTTCTGTCATGGCCGTAGCGGATGGCGAAATCTCCAAGGCCTCCCGCGCCCACAGCTCCCGCCATGGCTGTCAGGCCTAAAAGGCTGATGGCTGTAATCGTGGTACTGCGGGCGATTCCTGCGATGCTCTCCCGGAGATAGACCCGGAAAATGATTTCCAGAGGGCTAAGGCCCATGGAAAGGGCCGCCTCCACCAGACCGTGATCCACCTCTGCCAGAGCACTCTCAATCTGCCGGGCAAAAAATGGAACCGTTCCGAAGACCAGGGGAACGATAGCACCCTCCACGCCGATGGCCGTTCCCATAATGAGCCGGGAAAGGGGCATGACGCCTGTCAGAAGGATGATAAAGGGAATGGAGCGAAAAAAGTTGATGACCTTGTCAAGGATCTGGAAAACGGCCTTATTTTCCAGGATTCCCTTTGGTCTGGTGACGGTGATGATGACTCCCAGGGTCAGGCCCAGCAAAAAGGAAATAGATCCGGACCAAAAGGTCATGACCAGGGTGTCTCCGATAGCCTCATAAAAACTAGGCAGCTTGCCTGCCACATTGGGTACGAGGTTAAGAAACCATTCCTGCATCTTTTATCACCTCCACTCCTACATTTTTTTCAATCAGGTAATCCATGGCCCGGTTGATTCTGTCCCTGTCGCCGTCTACAATGGCAACAGTACCACCGATAGGTGCTTCCTGAACGATTTCAATATCTGAAAATATGATGTTCAAGTTGATATCGAACTTCCGTGAAACCGTGGATATAAGGGGCTCTGAAACATTTTTCTGCACATAAGTCAAACGGACGATCAGCTCTCCTGGCTTCAGCCGTGTGACCGGGGAATCCTCGGCCAGAAGCCCTTCGATCTTCTGCAAGTTCGAAGTGGTACGGATAAAATCCCTTGTCACCCGCTCCCTGGGGTTCGCAAAAATGGAGAATACTTCTCCCTCTTCCACCACCCTCCCCTTTTCCATGACAGCCACCCGGCTGCAGATTTCTTTAATGACGGTCATTTCATGGGTGATAACAACCACGGTGATTCCCAGCTGCTTATTGAGCTTCTGGAGAAGCTGGAGAATGGACCGGGTGGTCTGAGGGTCTAAGGCGCTGGTTGCTTCGTCACATAAGAGGACCTTGGGATCGTTGGCTAAGGCCCTGGCAATGGCCACCCTCTGCTTCTGTCCGCCGGAAAGCTGGGCGGGATAAGCATTTTCCTTATCTGCAATGTCTACAAGCTTCAGCAGTTCTCTCACCTTTTTTGCCGTCTCCTCTTTGGAAAGGCCGCTGCCTTTTAAGGGAAATGCCACATTTCCGAACACAGTCCTGGAACGCATCAGGTTGAAGTGCTGGAAGATCATGCCGATAC
>JASGGP010000215.1:0-8432 GCA_047604985.1 Lacrimispora sp. | reverse complement strand
CGTCTGATCTTAAAATGAAGGAAGTGATCAATGTCCTTGACGGCAAAAGGCTGGGTGCTTAAGCCTTGTTTTTTCTAGGAAAAAGAAGCACTGTGTATTATAATGAGAGTCAGAAATGGGGAAGGTTTATGTATCGTGTGATTCTTGTTGATGATGAATTTTTAGTCCGTGAGGCAGTGAAGGAAACTATGGACTGGGGAAGTAAGGGATTTGAATTAAAAGGATGTTTTCAGCATGGGGAGGATGCCATGGATTACATCCGTGACAATCCGGTAGAGGTAGTTCTGACGGATATCTGTATGCCTTACATGGATGGCTTGGAGTTAAGCCGCCTGATTTCTAAGGAATATCCAAGTATTTGTGTGGTCATATTAAGCGGTTATGATAATTTTGATTATGCCAGACGGGCTTTAAAGTACCGTGTAAGAGAGTATATTTTGAAGCCTTTTTCTCTTGAAGAGCTGGGACAGGCCCTTGACGGTATCCGTGAAAAGCTGGATCAGGAAAGCCTGGAAAGAAGAAGGTTGCTTAAGAATAGAGAGGTTTTAAAATCAAAGCTTCTGATGCGCCTTATCTGTGGGAACAGTTCTGCTGCCGAACTGGACGCAGAACTTAAATCCTATGGCATTGCCCTTCGTGGTTCTGAGTATATGGTTGCTGTGGGGGATGCGGAAATCAGGGGAGAGGATAAGGAGTCAGCAGAACTTCTGTGCTTTGCTGTTTATAATATTGCAGCTGAGATCATGGGAAGATCAGGTATTGGGTATGTGATTCAGAAGCTGGACCACCAGCTGGTTTTTCTGTTGTTGGGGAACTTTCATGAACGCTGGGGGGAAAAGGCAGAAAAACTGTTTCAAGTGATCTCAGATAGCGTTAAAAATTGCATGGGTATCAGGTTTACCATTGGAATTGGAAGTCCTGTAAACCGTACGGCGCAGCTTTATCTGTCCTATGAGGAGGCAGAGGATATGCTGGAATACCGCTACAGCCAGGAGGCAGGAGCCATTCTGTACAGAGAAAGGGCTGAGAAAGCTGCTGTTTTTGAAGAATGGGAAAAACTGCAGGAGGATTTACTTAACTCGGTCAGGGAAGGAGAAAAAAAGAAAGCAGAAGAGGCTCTTTTCAGTCTCTGTCTGCGGATACAGGAATCCTTTTTAAAAAAGGACCGTGCCAAAAGTATCATTATTAATACGCTCTCTGAGGCCAGATCTATGCTGGAGGTAATGGGTATGGAAGACTTTGAGGCGTATGAGCAGGTAAATAAATATATCTCGCAAATAGACGGAAAAAAGTCACTGGAGGAAGAACGGACGGCTTTGGAGGCGATTTTCGGAGGACTTGTAGATGCAGTGGCAGAGGTAAGGGATAGGAAAGGGAATGAGCGGGCGGTACTAGCCGTAGATTATATTAGAAGCCATTATGGTGAAAGTTCTTTAAACCTTCAGTCCATATGCAGCTACATGGCCATGAGTCCTAGCCGTTTCAGTGCCATGTTCCGGGAATGTATCGGAAGAAGCTTCGTAGAGGTATTAAGTGATACTCGCATGGAAAAGGCCAGGGAACTACTGGAAACTACCAGCTTAAAAACTTATCAGATAGCCGAGAAGACCGGGTTCGGAGATCCCCATTATTTCAGTCTTGCCTTTAAGAAAGCAACCGGAAAGACGCCTACAGAATATGCAAAGGAAAAGAGGAGATAAATGAGGTTCCGTTTTCAATTTAAAAGCATCCGCTCCGGCATGCTGATTTGCTTCCTTCCCATCATCCTTTCTGCCTTGCTTCTGATCTATGGCTTTTCTTTCCGGTATACGGAAAAAAATGTTCTAAACAATTCCGTAAACGGCACCATGCAGCTAATTGAGCAGGCTAACCATAACATAGATTCCTACCTTGATTATATGGAGAATATTTCCTATCTGATGTCAGGCGATCAGGATCTACTGCGGTATTTATTTTCGGAAAGGGATCCGAACCGCAGGGAAGAGCTAAGAACCAGTGTGCTGGAACGGTTCCGGCTGATAAGGGAAACGCGGGATGATATTTACAATATCGGCGCCGTGGCCGGTCCGAGTAATATTCTGATAAATGACGGATCCCAGATTCTGAATCCTTATGCGGATATTCTTCATGAGGCCTGGTACCGTGACGCTTTGGAGGCCGGTAAAGGGATGACGGTTCTTTCTTCCTCCCGTGTGCAGAACATCATCATGGACGAATACCCCTGGGTGGTGACATTAAGCAGTCCCTTAAGATATCCGGGCAGAGCGGAAAAACAGGGGGTTTTCTTTATTGATTTAAATTATAAGGCCATTGAGGAGCAATGCGAACGAATTGATCTGGGACCAAGAGGATATGTATTTATTCTGGACAAAGAGGGAAATATTCTCTACCACCCCAAGCAGCAGTTGATTTACAGCGGCTTAAAGGAAGAACAGATTAAAGAAGTGCTTGACTGTAGGGAGGAATATTTTTTAAGTGGCAAGGGCATGCAACAAAAGCTGTACACCATAACTGAATCCCCCAAAACAGGCTGGACGGTAGTGGGAGTGGCCTATACTTCAGATCTTTTAAAGAACCGTTCCCAGACCCGGCTGATCTATACACTGGTTACCCTGTTGCTATGTCTGGTTCTAACCGCAGCAGTGACCATTCTTTCCCGCAGAATAACAAAGCCCATGATTCTTCTGCAAGATTCCATGAAAAGGGTGGAAAGAGGAAAATTTGAACAGATGGATCTAACCCGAATTCCTGACCATGAAATCAGAACCTTGGGAAAAGCTTTCAACATGATGGCAGATGAGATTCAAAAGCTGATGGCGGAAAACATCCGGGAACAGGAAGAAAAACGCAGGAATGAAATGAAGGCCCTGTTGTCTCAGATTAATCCCCATTTTCTATACAACACGCTGGATTCCATTGTGTGGATGGCCGAAGCCGGAAAGAACCGTGAGGTGGTCCATATGACCATAGCCTTAGCCAGGCTTTTAAGGCGGTCCATCAGCAGCGATCAGGAGCTTTTTACCATAAGACAGGAAATCGATTATGTAAAGAACTACCTGGATATCCAGCAGATGCGCTATAAGGACAAGCTGGATTATGAAATGGCCATTGATGAAGCTATATTGGATAAGCCGGTGATCAGGCTGGTTTTGCAGCCTCTGGCTGAGAATGCCATCTACCACGGCATTAAATATAAAGATGGCAGGGGGCTTATCCGGATTGAGGCCTACCCGGAGGGAAAGGATATTATACTAAAGATTATGGATAACGGAAAAGGGATGACCGAAGAACAGATGCAATCCATTTTTCAAAAGCATAAGGTCAACCATGAGAGAAATGGAGTGGGAGTGTATAATGTGCAGACTCGTCTGCAGTTGTATTATGGCAGGCAATACGGACTCTGTTATGAAAGCAGCCCCGGTGGGGGAACTGTGGCTATTGTCCGTATTCCGGACATGGAGGGAGGCTGTGAAGGTGAAAAAGAGCACAATAATTAAGCTGGGAGCATATTTGCTTTTGTTGGGAGCAGTCTTTGGAATCTGCTATCAGCTTTATGAAACAACCGGAGAAAAAGCCGGACCAAAGATTATTCTGATCCCCAAAAAGATTGATGAAAGTAACGAATTCTGGTCCTCCGTTATTGCGGGAGCCCAGGTTGCGTCTAAAGAGTATAATGTGGAATTAAGCCTAATGGCTCCGGAAACGGAAACGGATGTAGAAAGCCAGAACCGGCTGATTTTGGAGGCGGTGGGCAGAAAGCCAGATGCGATTTTAGTCAGTCCCTGCTCCTATGAGGGAACTACCTCCAGCATCAGACAGGCAGTGAATCAGGGAGTCAAGGTTATTCTCATTGATTCCAATATCAATGAAAGTTTGTCGATTCCTCTTGTTGCCACGGACAATGTGGAAATTGGTAGAAAGCTGGGGGAGTATATGAAGGAACTTCTTCCGGAGAATCCCAAGATCGGTCTGGTAGGGCATGTAAAAGGCAGCTCTACTGCCATAGACCGGGAGAAAGGAATACGGGCCGGCCTGGGAAAAGAGGCTGAAGCCATTGAAGAAGTGGTATTCTGTGATTCTATCTATCAGGAGGCCTATGATGTAACATTACAGCTTTTAAAAAGGCGTCCTGAAATCAATATTATCGCCGGGTTCAATGAGTATTCCTCGCTCGGTGCCGCCAGCGCAGTACGGGATTTAGGGCTTAAAGGTAAGGTGAAAACCTTTGGAATTGATAGCTCCGTATCTCAGATTCAGCTTCTGGAATCCGGTGTATATCAGGCCCTGGCCATTCAGAATCCATTTAATATGGGGTATCTGGGGATTGAAGAGGCGGTTAAACGCATAGAAGGAGGAAAAACCGATCTGTTTTTAAACTCTGGCTCCAAGCTGATTACCGTGGGGGATATTTATACCGAAGAAAATGAAAAACTGCTGTTTCCTTTTCTGGGAAGCAGGGCAACGAAAAAAGAAGAAATCAACAGCCAATAGAATGAAGAAGGAAAAGAACCTTCCAAAAGGGTTAAAATACTTGAAAAAGTAATATTTTAACCTATTTTGGGAGGTTTTTCGATTTTTTTAAAACCTTTATCCTGATATACTGATGCAAGATTAAAGAGACGGAGAGGAACGGAGGGAGTTCAGTGGGAGAGGTTATTTTGACCATGAAGGATATTGATAAATCCTTTGCAGGGGTTTATGCGCTGAAAAAGGCCGGTCTGGAGCTGAAGCGGGGAGAGGTTCATGCTCTTATGGGAGAGAATGGCGCAGGAAAATCCACATTGATGAAAATATTGACCGGCATTTACAGCAGGGACGAGGGAATCATTGTTTTTGAAGGACAGGAAGTTCAATTTAAAAGCCCGAAAGAGGCCCAGGACGCAGGAATCGTAATTGTTCATCAGGAGTTAAATATGATGAATCATCTGACCGTCGCCCAGAACATCTTTATCGGAAGAGAGAGGATGAACGGAAGGCTTGTAGATGACAAACGGATGGCAGAGGATGCGGCAGAGCTCTTTCGTAAACTGAATATAAAAATAGATCCAAAGGAAACTATGGGGCGACTGACGGTAGGACGGCAGCAGATGTGTGAAATAGCAAAGGCTATTTCCACAGAGGCCAAGGTAATTGTATTTGATGAACCGACGGCGGCCCTGACGGAGTCTGAAATCAGTGAGCTGTTCAAAATCATCCGGAGCCTGCGTGACAAAGGAATTGGAATTATATACATATCCCACCGGATGGATGAGATCAATCAGATCACGGACCGTGTTACCGTCATGCGTGACGGCGAATATGTGGGGACTCTGATTACTGAGGACTGTACGAAAGATGATATCATTCACATGATGGTTGGACGGACCGTTTATGAGGCGCCTAAGACAATAAGCAGCGTGCCGGAGGATGCCCCGGTGGTTCTAAAGGTGGAGAACATAAATGTAGGAAGAACAGTAAAGAATTTGAGCTTCGAACTTCATAAGGGGGAGATTTTGGGCTTTTCCGGGCTTATGGGAGCTGGACGCACGGAGGCTGCCAGGGCTATTTTCGGAGCGGATAAAAAGGATAGTGGAGAAATATTCGTCAATGGTAAAAAGGTGGATATCCGCTCCCCTAAAGATGCGGTAAAGGCAGGAATCGGCTATTTATCTGAGGATAGGAAACGGTATGGCGTTATCGTGGAAAAGTCGGTGGTGGTAAATACCACCATGTCTTCTGTAAAGCAGTTTACCAAAGGGCTGTTTCTTGACAACAAGGCGGAGGTAAGGACCGCGGAGAAGTACATGAAAGCCTTAAAGACCAAGACTCCTTCTGTACATCAGCAGGTGAGAAATTTATCCGGAGGGAACCAGCAGAAAGTGGTTATTGCCAAATGGCTTACCAGGGACTGTGAAATCCTGATCTTTGATGAACCAACCAGAGGGATCGATGTAGGTGCGAAAAGTGAAATCTACACGCTGATGAATGAGCTGGTCAAACAGGGAAAATCAATTATCATGATTTCCTCAGAGCTGACCGAGGTTCTTCGGATGAGCGACCGTATTCTGGTAATGTGTGAGGGGCGCAAGACGGGAGAAATAAACATTGATGAGGCGACCCAGGAAAAGATCATGCATGCTGCTACCATAAGAAATTAACTAGGAGGAATTATGAAAATGGAAGACAAAAACAATCAGGCAAAAAAAGAACATGGAAGCCTGTTTCAGACAATCGGTACTCAAAAATTAGTCGCAATTATCGCATTAGTAGTGTTATTCTTGTTTTTCTGGTTTTTTGGGGAAAATTTCGCAAAATACAGCACCATTATCAGTATCCTGGATTCTTCTTATTATATTGGATTCATGGCAATCGGCGTGACCTTTGTCATCATTACCGGAGGTATTGATTTATCCATAGGAACATCCTGTATCTGCTGCTCTCTTATAACGGGAACCCTGTTTACCAAGGCCGGATTGCCTATGCCAGTGTGCGTGGTTCTGGCTGTTCTACTGGGAGGATTATTCGGACTGGCTAACGGAATTATGGTATCGGTTATGAAACTCCCGGCTTTTATCGCCACATTGGGGACGATGATGATTACCAGAGGCTTAGGCTCTATTGTCACCAATACAGCTACCGTAACCTTCCCGCAGGCAACGGCTTCCGGAGGAGCCTTTCGAAGCCTTTTTAAACTGAAAGCGCCAGGGCTTCCCCAGGCAGGAATACCAACAGGCTTTATTTTGCTTATTATTCTGGCTGTGGCTATGGCTGTTCTTCTGAATAAAACACGACCAGGCCGCTACATTCTGTCTTTGGGAAGCAATAAAGAGGCCACACGGCTGTCCGGTGTGGATGTGATGAAATATGAAACTCTGGCCTTTGTCATCAGTGGATTATTTGCGGGCCTGGCAGGGGTATCCTATGCGGCCGTATATTCCACTCTGATGCCTGGTACGGGTAACGGTTTTGAACTGGATGCCATTGCAGGAGTTGTTATCGGAGGAACCAGCCTGGCAGGCGGCGTAGGCTCTATTGCAGGAACCCTGATTGGCGTATTTATCATGGCTGTTTTAAAAACCGGTCTTCCTTTTATAGGGGTACAGCCTCATTATCAGCTTTTAATTACCGGATTTGTCCTTGTGATAGCTGTCTTTGTGGATGTGCTGAACCGGAGAAAGCAGGGAAAGGCTTAAAGAGATTCCATTTTATTATTAATTAATCTTCCGTTAAAAACGGGAAATTATAAAAAATCATTTAGGGAGGTTTTCAAATGAAACAAAATCGTTTACTTGGTGCATTCTTATGCGCGGCAATGGCTTCTGCAGTTCTGATTGGTTGTTCCGGAGAGACAAAGGCTCCGGCATCTGCTTCTACAGAGGCTCCGGCTACGAAGGAAGAGGCTTCTAAGACCGAAAGTCCCAAGACAGTGGAGAGCGGTACAGTTGACTACAGCAGTATTTCGGTGGAGATTGTGGCAAAGGGATTTCAGCATGATTTTTGGAAGGCAGTTAAGATGGGTTCGGAGCAGGCGGCAAAGGAATTAGGTTTAAAATCCACCAATTTTGTAGGACCGGCCAATGAAAGCGCTGTAGCTGAGCAGATTGAACAGTTAAACAATGCGGTTAATAAACAACCCAGCGCCATCTGTCTGGCAGCCCTTGATACCCAGTCTTCTATGGATGCCATTTCCAATGCTCAGGCGGCAGGCATACCTATCGTAGGCTTTGACTCCGGGGTTCCGGATGCGCCAAAAGGCGCCATTGTAGCCAATGCTGCAACGGATAATTATGTGGCAGGAGGTCTGGCAGCTGAAAAGATGTACGACATCATCAAGGAACAGGTAACAGATCCTGCCCAGGTAGTAAGAATCGGTGTGGTTTCTCAGGATGCTACCTCCCAGTCTATTGGAGAGAGAACCGGAGGCTTTATCGACAAAATGCGCACCCTGATCGGAGAAAGCAACTGTGCAGTGGAAGGACATGATAAGTACAACGTAAAGGCTGACGGGGCAAAGGTGATTATTGACGTTGGAATTCCTGCAACCGTAGATGACGCAGCCTGCGTAATCGTGGCCAGTACGTTGTTAAATAAGAACGATCTGATTGCCATTTATGCTTCCAATGAGTTTACGGCAAAGAATTTGGTAACAGCCAATGAAAGCCTTCAGAAGCTGGGACCGGATAAAGTGATCGGTGTAGGTTTTGATTCCGGCTCCATTCAGCTTGACGCCGTAAAGGCCGGGATTCTGGCAGGCTCCATTACCCAGAATCCGGTACAAATCGGTTATCAGGCGGTTATGCTGGCAGCAAAAGCGGCAACTGGACAACCGGTTAACGATATAGACACAGGCTGTCTATGGTACGACGCCTCAAATATGGACTCAGCAGAAGTGGCGCCATGTCTGTATAAATAAAATAGGATTTAAAAATAAACCTTATTGTTCCTCGGCGAGG
>JASGGP010000214.1:0-8451 GCA_047604985.1 Lacrimispora sp. | reverse complement strand
AGAAGACTGGCGTCAATGCCGGCTTCACCGAAATCATTTTCAATCACAACAACCTTCTGATCCTGGAAAACAGTTCTGACCATCGTCTGAATGAGGGTGGTCTTACCGGCTCCCAGAAAGCCGGATATAATATAAATATCTGTCATTATTCCTCGCTCCTTATGGCGTTCTAGCCCTTTGCCCCAAACAGCCTCTTTCCCACAAAAATCAAAAGAAGGAAAATAACCCCCACCAGGACAATGGTTCCCCCTGGTTTTAATCCAAGATAATAGGCGGCAAACAGCCCCGCTATCATAAATATCACATCAAAGCAAACGGCATAGACAACCGTCTGCTTGTAATTTCTCCCAAACTGCATGGCGCAGGCAACCGGTATTACCATCATGGAAGATACGATCAGGGCCCCAACGGTCCTGGCTGCGATGGAAACCGTGACAGCCGTCAGTATGGTAAAAATAAAATTCACCCTTTTTACAGGAACTCCTGCCAGTCTGGCACTCCGCTCATCAAGGGCGATATAAAACAGTTCTTTATAAAGAAGCAGAAACAGGAGAAGGACTGTAAGGGATATTCCTATGACCAGGTACATTTCCACATCGCTGATGGCCACGATACTGCCGAAAAGGAAGCTGTTGAAATTCGCAGAATTCTTCACAAACCCTGATAAAACTCCGGCCAGGCCAATGCCTGCAGACATCATGATGGCAATGGACATTTCCGAATAACGGGGCAGCTTTCTTCTGATTGCTTCAATTCCAAAGGCAGCAATAATACAGGCAGCGGCAGCGCCTGCCACCGGATTGATTCCCATAATCAGACCGGCCGCCACTCCTGCCAGGGATGTATGGGACAGGGCGTCTCCGATCATGGACAGGCGTTTCAGCACAATAACAACGCCGATGCAGGGGATTACCGTCGCCAGCAGAATGCCTACAAGAAATGCTTTCTGCATAAAGGCATAATTAAATATTTCCATTATCAGCCTCCCCATTATCATCTAAAATCTGCTCCATGACTCCCTCATCCAGCCGCCAGATATCATCCGCAAGGCCCGGCAGCCGCTTCCTGTCATGGGTAACCATGAAAACTGTTACCCTTTCTTCGCGATTGAAGGTCTGGATCAGGCGGTAGAATTCCTCCGTATTTTTCTCATCCACGCCGGAGGTCGGTTCATCCAGGATTAAAAGCTTCGGCCTGTTGACCAATGCCCGGGCAAGAAGCACCCGCTGCTGCTGGCCTCCCGACAGCTTTCCGATGAGACGTTTCCTGTAAGGCTCCATCCCCACCTGACAAAGAGCCTTTAGAACCTGATCCCTTTCCCGTTTTCCGGCTAACCGGAACTTACCGATCTGGGAGTAGAGGTTTGCCTGGACAATTTCTTCCACAGAAGCAGGAAAATCCTTATAAGAGGCCATTCCGTTCTGAGGAACATAGCCTACCTCTTTCCAGTCATTAAACTGCCTGACGTCTTTCCCCAAGAGCGTTATACTTCCATTTTCTCCTGTTAAGGGAAGTTCTCCCAGCAGCATTTTTATAAGCGTGCTTTTTCCTGCTCCATTGGCCCCAATGAGGGCGGCGAACCGCCCTTGGGGAACAGAAAGATTCACACGTTCAAAAACCGGCGTGCTTCCATAGGAAAAGTTTAAATCCTTTACTTCAATCGCATTCACTATCCTTACTCCTGTCTCTGTTTATTCTCACGGGAGCATTTTACTCCAGCGCTTTCTTTAACACATCCAGATTCTTTTCCATAACGGAAAAATAATCGTCTCCGGCCTTTATCTCTTCATCACTTAAGCCTTCGATAGGATTTAAAACCTCTGTCTGAGCGCCTGTTTCTTTGGCAATGGCCTCCGCCACTTTCGGACTTACCAGCTCTTCAAAAAAGATGGTTCTCACATTATTTTCTTTCACAAAATCAATGACTTCCGCCATTCTGGCCGGATCCGGCTCTGAATCCGGGGACAGGCCTTCAATTCCCATCTGGGTAAGCCCGTAAGCGCCGCAGAGATAACCGAAAGCTTCATGGGACACCACAATGACCTTTCCCGGAAGGGGAGCCAGAGTATCCTTATAGGACTGGTTCAGCTCATCGAATTTCGCTTCATAGGTCTTGTAATTGTTTTCGTAGTAATCCTTGTTTTCCGGATCAGCCTTTACAAATGCGTCCTTGATGTTTTCCATCTCTTTTTTGGCATTCATGGGATCGAGCCATACGTGGGGATCATATTCTTCATGTGCTTCTTCCCCGGCTTTATCCGCCTCTTCCTCTTCTTCATGTCCTTCCCTGAGGGAAATCCCTGTTGAAGCCTCTACTGCTATGAGCTTTTTATTTTCCAGGCTTTTCAGCACATCGTCCACCCAATGCTCCATGCCGGCTCCGCTGTACACGAATACGTCCGCATTTTCAAGGCCTGTAATGTCACTGGTTCCCGGTTCCCAGTCATGGGGTTCTGTGCCTGCCGGAACCATGTCCGTCACATCCACTTTATCGCCCCCGATTTTCACGGCAAAGTCATAGACCGGGTAAAAGCTGGCCATTACTTTCAGCTTGCCGCCGTCGGAAACGCTGCTGTCCGCAGCTTTTCCTCTTCCGGCACAGCCGGAAAGCCCAATACTTAAAACGGCCGCTGACAGTGCCAGCACGCCCATTGATTTAATCGTTCTCTTCATAATCGCATATCCTCCAATATTTCGTAATTTCACTGCAGCAAACCACCTGCTGTTCAATTATCCATGCGGACTTTTAAACGTACCAGGGAAGCCGGGCGCAGAAAAAGGCCGGCAGAATAGGTGATTATGAGTTTTTTAACACATATATATGCAAAGATGACGGCTGTTCCGCTTCCTACTGCTTCGGAAAGCAAATGAAGCGCCAAAACACAGGTTCCGATCTCAGAACAGACCTTACAGCCCTCACCTGTACAATCATGGGAAAGATGGGTAAGAACGAAAAGAGAAGAACCTATGAGAACAACTGTTACAAGCAGAGCTGCGGCCAGAGCCCCAATCCGCCTATGATTTGAAAAATATTTCATGCCCTCCTCCTTTTTGTTCTTATTCCGCCCTTTGACATTGACCGCAATAGCCATACAGTATCATGTGGCTCTGATCCAGCTTGAATCCGTGATCCTCGTGGATGTGCGCAAAGAACGCATCCAGCCTGGAACACTCAAGGGGAATCATGCAGCCGCACTTTAAGCACACCAGCTTTCCTACATTGCTGCTTATTTCTTCCCCTATATACCAGAATTGGGCTTTTGAGCCGTCCACAGATGGAATCTTTACCACTACCCCATCCTCGCTCAACCGCTCCAAGGCCCGGTATACCGTTGTCTGGCCCACATGAATTCCATCCCGGTGAAGATATTCCATAAACTGCTCCACCGTACAGAAAGCCTCTTTTTGTTTTTTTAAACAGTTCAGGATAATTTCCTGCTGTTTTGTCCGGTATCTCCCTCGCTCTGCCATACTCCACTCCTGTTTTCGAAATCAGAAATCATTTTCATATTATAACACTGTTTTATGTATTGTCAAGTTAATTCAGGCAAATTGCCACCTTTCTTTGCCCTCTTTCATTTCTGTAAGCTTCCAATATCATCCAATCTCCACACCATCCATCTGACTTTTTTTCATCGAAAATTCACATCTTTCTACTCAAAATCCATTGACAGATGGCCGTTAACCTGCTATTATGTTCATTAATTTATAAAATATTATATTTTTGAACAAAGGAGTTTGGTATGCAGGCAATTATCCTGGCCGCCGGAATGGGGCGGCGTTTAAAAAAGCTAACTGAAAACCAGCCGAAATGTATGGTTACCGTAAACGGTATTCCCATGATTGAGCGCATGCTGAAACAGCTGGATCATTACCATTTGAACCGGATCATACTTGTTACCGGCCATAAGGGCAAAGAGCTGCAATCCTTTGTATCCTCTCTTCCTCTTTCCACTCCGGTCACATACATTGACAATCCGGTCTATAGAACCACAAATAATATTTACTCCCTTTATCTTGCAAAGGACCAGCTGCTGATGGATGACACCATTCTGCTGGAATCGGACCTGATTTTCGAGCAGGAGGTACTGACCCAGATCATAAGCGACCCCTATCCCAACTTAGCTCTTGTGGCCCATTTTGAAAGCTGGATGGACGGAACCGTGGTCCTGTTGGATGAGCAGGACAATATTATGAAATTCCTCACACGGAAAGATTTCCGCTTTGAGGATATTCATTCCTATTATAAGACCGTCAACATCTATAAATTCAGCCGGAATTTTTCCTCAACCCACTATGTGCCCTTCCTGGAAGCTTACAGCAAGGCTCTTGGGAACAATGAATATTACGAACAGGTGCTGAAAGTCATTTCACTTTTGGATGACCACGATTTAAAAGCCACCAAGCTGGAAAATGGCTTCTGGTATGAGATCGACGATGAACAGGACTTGGATATTGCGGAATCCATTTTTACAGATTCCCAAAGCAGGCTGTCCCGGTTATCCAAACGCTTCGGCGGTTACTGGCGGTACCCCGGCCTTCTGGATTTCTGCTACCTGGTCAATCCCTATTTTCCAAACAGCCGTTTCATGGGAGAGATCAAGGCCAGCTTCGAGGCCCTGGCCACCAGCTATCCCTCGGGTCTTGATATCAACAATCTGCTGGCGGCCAAATCCCTGAGTCTGGACAGAAACCAGGTCCTTACGGGAAACGGAGCGGCGGAATTAATCAAGCCCCTGATCCGCAGCTTTAAAAATGGTGTGGGAGTCCTGCGTCCGTCCTTTGAAGAGTATGGAAGCTGTTCTGAAAATGCCGTTTATTTCCCTGTTTCAACCCCTGATTTTACATATACCGCCCAGGATATCATGGATTTTTATAAGGATAAGGAGCTGGATGCCCTGGTTCTTGTGAACCCGGATAATCCTACGGGAAATTACATTCCAAAGAAAGAAGTCCTTTCTCTTGCCCAATACTGTAAGGCAAAGAGCATCACTTTCATTCTGGATGAATCCTTTATTGACTTCTCCTGCGCCGAGGAATCACCGTCCCTTATGAGCCAGGAAATCCTGGATGAATATAAGAATCTGGTACTAATCAAAAGCATTTCAAAGTCCTACGGGGTCCCCGGACTGCGGCTGGGGCTCCTCACCTGCAGCGATCCGGAAATCATAAGCCTGGTGCGGGAGGAACTGCCCATATGGAACATCAACTCTTTTGCAGAATACTTTCTTCAGATATTTGAAAAGTATCAGTCGGATTACAAGGAGGCCCTGGAGCATTTTAAAAGAACAAGGGAAAAATTATATCAATCGCTTCATTCCATCCGGCAGTTAAAGCTTTATCCCTCTCAGGCCAATTTCATCATGTGTGAAATTACCGACGGCTGTTCCGCATCCCAGATTGCGGAGCTGCTGTTAAACCGTTACAACATTCTGGTAAAGGATTTATCCCGCAAGCCGGGAATGGAAGGCAGGGAGTTTATCCGCATTGCAGTCAGAACAGAGGCAGACAACGAACGTCTGGCGGATGCGCTGAAACATATATTACGTTAAGGAGGCAGCAATTATGAATACCCAGGAACCATCAAAGGAAACATGGAAACAGATCTGGACACGGAAAGGGCGGGCAGACAGCACGGTCACAGATCTTCTGGCATACGACGGCTATGAGGCTACCAAGGTCGATATGGAAGAGGTGGCCCGCCAGATCACCAAACGTCTGGATATACAGAAAAATGACAAAGTCCTCGAAGTTGGCTGCGGCGCAGGAGCCCTGGCCCAGTATCTGGACTGTGATTATACTGGAATTGATTACTCTCCGACTCTGGTACAAAAACATATTGAGTTTTTGCAGCATTCTGTCCTGACCGGCGAAGCCGCAGACCTTCCATTTAAGGATAAGACCTTTGACAAGGTGATCTGCTATGGCGTCTATCTCTATTTTGATAATAAGGACTATGCTGCAAAGGCAACGAAAGAGCTGCTGCGGGTGGCAAGAAAAGGGGTTCTGATCGGGGAAATTCCCATGCGCTCCCACCGGGAAGAACACTTATTATTCTGCAAGGACGAATTTCAAGGCTGGGATATCAGCGACGGCTTTTACGATCCTTACAGAAAAGACCGGTTCAATGCTGTTTATAGCTTTTCTCAATGCTGATAAAGGAGACGGGTCCTGGCCTTAGAGCCAAGGGCCCGTCTCCTTTCTAATCCTTAAGAATTCCCTTCAGGATTCTTCATCTCTTCTTATCGTTTTTTCTTTTCCTTTTCATAGATTCTCCATCTTACCGATTTCACCAATAAAAATAGAAAAAACTGGAAAAATTTATTTATGGCAAGTTTCCAGGAAAACATTATAATTATATCCAATATGGTAAAATACCAGATAGGGTTTCTGACTGTTATTTTGCAAAATATTATTTCTCTTTTCATTTTATCTCTGTCGCTTTTACTTCTTAACGCTCATCTAACTCCGTTTTCATAAACGTACACATCTTCCGTACCTTTATTGATAACATTTATTATCCGCAACAAAAAAGGCGCAGTTTAATTAAAACCACGCCCCGTTTTTTTGACAAATATCGACATTTTTCATTATATAATATTCAGTTATTGTTTGTCAATCAAAAGAAAAAACGTATTGAAAATAGAATTTAAATAGATTTTAACGCAAGATACAAGGCATTTAAGGGAAATTTCATAACATTCGCCGTCAAAAATCACGTCACAGGAAAAGGAGCAATTTATATATGCCACGCAAAGGGGAAAATATTTATAAACGCAAGGATGGCCGCTGGGAAGGCCGGCAATTAAAAGAAGAGGGGAAATACCAATATTTTTATGGAAAAAGCTACCGGGAAGTAAAAGAAAAAGTCAGGAATTTCCTGGAAAACAAAAAATCATTTGAAAAAACAAACAAAAAACAGGGGCAAAAAGCCTCAGCTCAGTTCGAAGCCTGGTTGGAGGGAGAAATCCTTGACCGGGTAAAGCCTTCCACCTATGAAAGCTATTATAATTGCACAAAAAAATATGTAATTCCTTTTTTCAGCCGAAGTGAAAATGAGCGGATCACTGCAGATTCCGTTTCCAGATTTATCAGAGCATTGAAAAACGAAGCTTCTATCTCTGAAACCTATAAGAAAAAAATACTTGGGGTTTTCAAAACCGCATTGAGGGAGCTATTAAAAAATTCCCCGGATAGTCCTGTCATTCTGGAATTGATCAAGCTGCCGAAAACAGAGGAGAATGAGGTTCAGATCTTTACCAGGAAAGAACAGGGATTGATTGAAATGGCTGCATTAAATTATGAGGATAAGCGGGCCCTTGGTATTGTCCTGTGCTTTTATTCCGGAATACGCCTGGGGGAATTGTGTGCGCTTCGATGGAGCGACTTTGATATAGAGGCCGGAACCATGTCCATCAAACGCACCGTGTCAAGAACTAAAAGCTTTAATTCTTCTGACAGCAAAACCGTTCTGAATATTGGAACACCCAAAAGCAGGACCTCTTCAAGAACAATTCCCCTGCCTGATTTCCTCATAAATATAGCAAAGAGGTATATGCTGCAAGGAGAAAAAGAGGGTTATTACGTTTTATCCGGCACCGATACGCCCATGGATCCCCGGGCATACCAGAAGCTGTACAAAAGGATACTGATAAAGGCAGGTGTTAAGGACCGTAAGTTCCATGCGATCCGTCATACCTTTGCCACCAGGGCATTGGAACTTCATGTTGATATTAAAACAGTAAGCGAGATATTAGGCCACTCAAATGTTGCCATTACCATGAATGTTTATGTACATTCCCTGATGGAACAGAAAAAAATAGCCATTGAGAAATTCAACAGCATGCACATTTCCAGTATGGAACATACAGTATCCGCCGTCATTTCTTCCGTCAAACATGCTTAAAATACGGTAAAATCCAATTTTTTCCTCCACATTGACACAGTCTTAATTAAACTGCGAACCTCAATATGTTCGCAAAATATTATATCTATTGTATACAGAAAGCGGCACCTCATACGTTCAAATGTATACGGCAGTTCATATTTTGAAGAACAAAACAAATAGAAGCGACCACACATAAAAGACTGATGAAAAAACTAGGAGGTAATCAGTATGAAAAAATTCAGTGATTTCAGTATTACCAGAAAACTGCTCACAGCTTTCCTCGGCATGGTTTTTATGATGCTTGTCATCGGAGGCATGGGTATCTTCGGCATGGTCCGGATCAACCAGATGGATACATACCTTTACGAAGACCAGACCGCCCCGATTGATGACCTGATCATTGCCACCAAAAGCCTGTACCAATTTCGTGCAGACGTCAATGCGATGGCCATTCATTCAGGTGATGAAACGGAATTGAAAGCTTTGGAAGAATCCTATCTGGCCGAAAAAAATAACTTTTTGGACAGCGCGGCTGCTTACCGGACCAGCATCAAGAGTTCTAA
>JASGGP010000213.1:0-8463 GCA_047604985.1 Lacrimispora sp. | reverse complement strand
GCCACATCCTTTAGCAGTATAATGAATTCATCGCCTCCCAGGCGGCCGAATATGTCATCCCGCCTTAATGCGGATTTCAGCCGTGAGGCAGCTCTGCGAAGTGCCTTGTCTCCAAACTGATGGCCGAAATTGTCATTGAGCTGTTTAAAGCGGTCAATGTCCAGCATGATGAGAATATGATGGCCCTGGCTGTTTTTTAAGGTATGATGGATGGCGCGTATGGTAGCGGCCCGGTTTAACAGCCCGGTCAGGGAATCCTGTTTGGAAAGCTCCTGAAGGGTCAGGGCATCCCGCTTGGATTCATCAATATCCTTAATAAGGATAAATGCCTTAATGGTATCGGTATAGGGGTCACAGACGATCTGAACCATGCCAAGAGCCCAATAAACGCTGCCGTCCGGCTTTAAGCGGCGGTGTTCCAGCTTCAGGGAACGGTTGCCGTGGTAATAGTGGTAGAGCAGCTGGTTTTTATTGAAGAACTTCAAATACGTTTCCCTGTCTTTCTTCAAAGATGTAATGCTCTGCGATGTAATTGTTGGTGTCGGAAAAGGTGCTGGAAAAAGACTCCGGTATGGTAAGGGTTGTTTCCCCGATGATTTCGTTGCATAAATCATATTTTATATTGTATTCATAATACCCGATACAGTCTGTTTTCTGTTCTCTCATGTAAACCATCCATCTTTGGTAGGCAAGCTCTTTCTCGTATTGGTCTGTAATGTCCTGATAGGAGATGATTCCTCTTAGGGGCACCTGGTTTTCGGTATATACCAGAGAGTAATGGGTGGAAAACCAATGGTATTTTCCGGGACCTGTTTTTAAATGCAGGATACATTTTTTTTCCGGTTCGCCCTGTTCCATGGACTTGTAAAAATCCAGAAAATCAGCGATGCTTTCCTTGTGAATGATGCCGTTTTCAACAAGGAATTCAGGAGAAAGGGGAAGAACATGGGGAAATGGAAAACTTCTGGAGAACTCGGGGGAAGGGAAGAGGGTTCTGGAAGGGATGTCATAGATGCTTACGAGGCAGCCGGAATGCTGGCAGGCCAGCCTGTATTCTTCCTCGCGGATCCGTAAGTCTTCCTGACATTTCTTCCTGGCTGTGATGTCGGTCACAACGCAGTACAGAGTCTCCTCCTCCGGAACCAGGTTCAGCTGAATGGAGTACCAGACACATTTTTCCGGATTCTTTGCCTTAAACTCCAGCTCAAAGCAGCTTGTCTGTTCCTCTAAGTGCCTGTTGATGCTCTCTGAAAGCTCAGGGAATTCCAATTCACAGACCATATCTTTAAGCGAGGAAGGTATTTGAAACAATGTTTTTGCAGATTGATTAGAGTAAAGAACGGTAAAATTTTTGTCGATTTTAAGCTTTAATATGCCACCTGGAATGTGGTCTAAAAAGTTCTCTTCATTCATTGTTCAAATTCTCCCTAAGTGCTTTTGAAAATGGAAACAGACTTCATTAAGAATATATGAGCCAAGCTGTCAAAAAATACATAAAAAGAAACAAATATAGCAAACATTCGATATTTGGGGAATTTTGACAAAATGAGAAAGTGAATCTGTACACTTTGCCTAAAATATAGAAGTTAAAAAATAAAAGGTTGACAATTTTGTGAGAATGATTTATTTTTATTACATACTTATTTCGGACTCCGAAAAAAGAAGGAAGGTGCTGTATAAAAATGAAAAAAAGTGGCTTACAGGATGTAAAAAGGGAAAATTTGCGGCTGATCATGAGCGTGATACTGGAGAAGGAATCTGTTTCCCGCATTGAATTATCTGAAATTATAGGGCTTTCACCCAGTACGGTATCGTCTCTGACTTCTGAATTAATAGAAAAGGGCTGGATTGAAGAGAGTGGTGTTGCTGCCTCCACGGGAGGCAGAAAGCGGACCGAATTGTCGATCAGCAAAAATAAAGGATATATTGCGGTCCTGGAAATCGGCTGGCGGAGTGCTGTGCTGAATTTTATGTATCTTTCAATTAAAAAAAGCGACAGCGTTCTCATATCAGATTATTATATAACAGGCAATGAGCTGCTGGAAAAGGTCATTCATTATTTGAGGGAAGATGCAGGAAATCTCTGCACCGGCCAGCTGGCAGGAGTCGGCCTGCTTTTTCAGGAGGATATGAATCCCAGTGATTTTAATGTCATGTATTCGACTTCTTTATCCTCCGCTACCATATCTTTCTGTGAAGCGGTTAAGACCCAGTTTAAGGTTCCTGTCATAGAGGAGTATTCCCAGGTTTATTCTTTCCGGCAGATACTGGAAAGAGAGGAGAGTGCCAACAGCGCCCATATTGAGATCGGGAAAAAGATTTTTGTTTCCATAACGGCCAATGGGACGCTTCTTGATATGACATCGGGAAAAAAGGCGGATATGACCCCCTTTGTGGAAACAGAGGATAAGAAAATTTCCGGTGAAAAACTGACGGAAGGGATTGTCACCATACTGCAGATGATCTGCATGCTGTTTCCCATCGAAAGCGTATACTTATCAGGCAGGCTGACAGAAGGGGATGACCTTGCGAAACGCGTAAGCAGTCAGCTTAAGAAAAACCGTTTATTAAAACATGCTGTTGAAGTCAGGGCCATAAAGCCCGTGATTAACCATATGGAAACAGATTTAGGCAAGCGAGTGCTGAAAAAAGTGATTTATGAAATGTAGCTGTACGGACGGCCAACCGTCAGCTGCAAGTGAGAAAGGAGAATGTGATGAAATTTAAGACAATGGTAAATGAGAACAAATTCACTCTGGTTGTAAGCCTTCCGGAAAATAATCTGGAAATGGCCAGGGCTGCATTGGAAGGAGGGGCCCAGGCAATTAAGGTCCATGCAAATGTATGGCACCGGGCCAGCGGCCATACATTCGGAACCTATGAAGAGAACCGACGGTTTTTAAAAGATCTGATTGACCTCTGCAGGGAAGTGCCCGTTGGGCTGGTTCCGGGAGGTGAAGAAGCCTTTATTACCAATGAGGAAAGGCTTGAGGCTGAGGGAATGGGGCTTGGTTTCTTTTCCTCTTACATACAGCATCTTCCCTGCTATATGATGGAAAGCAGGGTATTGACCAAAATGGCGGCCATTGACTGTAACTATAATCAAAATACGCTGGATGGAGTCCGTTTATCGGGCATTGATATTCTGGAATGCAGCGTCCAGCCGGGAGATCTTTACGGGACTCCTTTAAATTACGGCGATATCCTTCGTTATACGGATATATCTGCAAAGGCGGGAAAGCCAACGCTATTCCCACCCAGAAAAGAATCCGTCCGGAGGAAGTGAGACATCTTTTTGAAGCCGGCTGTAAAGCAATCATGATCGGGGCAATTGTTATGGGAAAGGAACCGACGGCAGACCAGGTAAAAGCCGTAACCGCACAGTTTAGAAATGCGGCAGATCAATTATAAACACTATTTTGGGGAATATGGAGGAAAAAAACATATGTTACAGGGAACGTTAATCATCATTGCTTTTCTTATTATTGCAGCATTCATGATGGCAAAAAAACTGCCGACTCTTCTGGCGCTGCCGCTTCTGGCTGTTGTTATCTGCATAATTGCAGGAGTTCCTGCTGTTGGAGTTAATGCAGAGGGGACTCAGATTGGCTGGCTTTCCACTGTTTTGGAGGCCGGTACGGTACGAATGGGATCGGCCATCATGGCAGTCATCTTTGGTGCATGGCTTGGCCAGCTGATGAACAAAACGGGGGTAACTGAGAACATTATTAAAAAAAGTGCGGAGCTGGGAGGCGACAGGCCTCTTATTGTAACGCTGATTATGGTAACGGCGGTGGCGCTTTTGTTTACGACCTTAAGCGGTCTGGGCTCTGTCATCATGGTAGGAACCATTGTACTGCCCATTCTGATTTCCGTAGGTGTCCCTGCAGTCAGTGCGGCATGCATATTTTTAATGGCATTTGCCACAGGACTCAGCTTTAATATTGCCAACTGGACTACCTTTTCCAGCATATTCGGTCTGGATATTACCCAGATAAAAGGATTTGAGGTCTATATGCTGGTATTGACGCTGGCCGCCACCATTGTTCTGATTTTTGTTGAGTTTAAGAAAAACGGAGTCAAGTTTGCTTTTTCCGCGCCGGTTTCCGATCAGGCCCAGACCAGGCAGCTTAGAGGTATTGCCGGAGGGCTTGCAATGGTAACGCCTCTTGTGCCCATTGTTCTGGTTGCTTTCTTTAAAGTGCCTGTAGTGCCATCCTTTCTGGCAGGCATAATATGGATACTGGTGTTTACCTCCAAGAGCTTTTCAAAAGCCATGAATCTTCTCGTAAAAACATGTTATGACGGAATTACGGATGGAGCTCCTGCAATCATTTTAATGGTGGGTATCGGAATCTTATACCTTGCGGTGACTCATGCCATGGTAAAAGAAGTTTTAAATCCGTTTCTTGTTGCGGTAGTTCCCTCTACGAGAATCGGATATATCATATTCTTCTGTATTCTTGCTCCTTTATCCTTATACAGAGGTCCTATGAACCTATTTGGACTGGGTTCCGGAATTGCCGCACTGGTCATCGGTCTTGGCACTCTGAATCCGCTGGCAGTCATGGGCGCGTTCCTGTCGGCAGAAAGGATACAGGGCTGCGGCGACCCCACCAATACCCAGAACGTCTGGACTGCAAATTTCGCAGAGGTGGATGTGAACACCATAACAAAAAAGCTGCTTCCATACCTTTGGGCAGTTTCGGTACTTGGCGTTATAATTTCAGCATTTATATATTTCTAAGCAATCAGACAGGAGATCTTATTTTATGAAAGTACGTATCGGAATTGATGTCGGCGGCACATTTACAGATGCCGTTGCCATTAATAATGAAACTTTTGAGTTGATCGGCGTTGTGAAAACGCCGACTACCCACAACTCTGCCCAGGGCGTGGCGGAAGGGATTGTACGGGCACTGCAGAAAATTATGGAAGATTGCAGTATCAGCCCTGAGGATGTGGTTTTTATCGCTCACGGTACGACTCAGGCGACCAATGCCCTGTTGGAAGGGGATGTGGCTTCGGTGGGCATTGTGACTCTTGGAAGCGGATTGCAGGGAGTAAAGAGCAAATCAGATACAAATATCGGCAGCATCGAACTGGCAGCCGGAAAGTTTCTGGTGAGCCAGAACGTTTACGCGGACACATCAGAAGCAGGTAAACTGAAAAGCAATATTGAAAACGCCATCCGTTCCTTAAGGGAACGGGGCGCTTCCAGCATTGTGGCGGCAGAAGCGTTCAGCGTGGATGATCCGGACAATGAAAACATGGCCTTGGAAATATGCAGGGAGACAGGGGTTCCCGGAACTGCTACCAATGAGATTTCCAAGCTGTACGGCCTTAAAATAAGGACCAGGACCGCTGTGGTGAATGCCAGTATTATGCCTAAGATGCTGGAGGCGGCAACCATGACGGAAAAGAGCATTAAGAATGCAGGCATTAAAAGCCCTCTTATGGTGATGCGCTGTGATGGCGGAGTCATGACAGTGGATGAGGTAAGAAACCGGCCTATCATGACAATTCTTTCAGGTCCTGCGGCCGGTGTTGCCGGAGCTCTTATGTATGAAAAACTGACAGACGGCCTCTTTTTTGAAGTCGGAGGCACATCAACCGACATATCCTGCGTTAAGGACGGCAAGGTCATGATCCAGTACGCAGAGGTGGGAGGGCATAAAACCTATTTAAACAGCCTGGATGTGAGGACTGTTGGAATCGGAGGCGGCAGCATGGTCCAGATAAAAGATGGAAAAGCGGTGGATATGGGTCCAAGAAGCGCCCATATCGCAGGGCTGGATTATGAAGTCTATACGGATGCCAGTCTGATCAGCAATCCAAGGCTCGAGACCATAAAACCAGTGCCTTCCGATCCCGAATATGCAGTAATTGTGTGTGACAACGGAGTCAGGGTCACTCTGACCATGGCCGGTGCAGCCAACATAGCCGGCTATGTGAGGCCGGAGGACTACGCCTACGGGAATGCGGAGGCGGCCAGGAAAGCCTGGAAGCCATTGGCCGATAATATGGGCTGCACCGTGGAAGAGGCAGCAAAAAAGGTGATGGCCTTTGCGGCGGCAAAAAATGCGAAGGTGGCGGAGCAGCTGATGAAGGTTATGAACGGGCCGGAGCAGACTGTTTTTGTAGGCGGAGGCGGCGGAGCGGCCAGCGTGGTGCCCCATCTGGCCGAAACCATGAAGCATAAGCACCGGATTGCTGGCAATGCCGCGGTCATTTCCACCATTGGCGTAGCTCTTGCCATGGTCCGGGACATGGTAGAACGAACTGTATCCAATCCTACCCAGGAGGACATATTGAGCATCCGCAGGGAAGCGGAGCAGAAAGCCATACAGAGCGGCGCTGCGCCCGGGACTATTGAGATTCATGTGGAGGTTGATACACAGAAAAACCTTGTAAGGGCAATTGCGGTCGGAGCTACGGAAATGAGAAGCAAAACACTGGGCAGTGCAAAGCTGTCTGTAGAAGAGCTTTTGAAGCTGTCAGCTGAAAATCTGTCTGTGGACCCGGCGGATCTGTCCGTAACGGCACAGAACGGCCGCATGTATGCGGTGCAGTACAAAAAGGTAGAAAGGAAATTTCTTGGTCTGTTAAAGACAACCACGACCCCCCTGCGCCTGATTGATGAAGAGGGAGTAATCCGCCTTCAAAAAAACAATGCTTTCGTTTCCGAGACAAAGATAAAGGACTGGGAAACAAAGGCTGACTGGTTTCTGGAAGAGCTGACCGTATTTAATGACGGCGGCGCCAACCTGCCTAATATTTATCTGGTGTCAGGGAAACGGATCATTGACTTATCCGGACTTCAGGACAGGGAGCAGATCTGCGGCCTTGGGAATGCGGAGCTGACAGGCTTTGATAAAGAAGAACAAATTTTGATTATCGCAACGAAACGGGCAGATTCATAAAAACGGATAGGCGGTGAAAGACCTGTGAATAAAATTTCCATGCCCTTTCCCGGCAGGGAGCTGGCGGCGGAGGAACTGAGCCGTGACAGATGTTACGGCAAGGTTCCTGAATGTGACAGACCGAAAATCATAGACAACGCCTGGCTTAAGGGAGTAAAGGCTGCGGAGCTGGTATTCGGACGTTACCGGGGTGAAATGAATTTTATGAGAATTATTGAAGAAAGCGGCCTTACCTGTATAAAGGTAGATACGGATTATGTCGTAGGGAATCAAAGATACTTCAGTGATTATCTGACCGGACAGAGGCGGATTCATCTCTATATGAAATCCATTTCACTTTGGGCCGGGGAAAATGGAATGAAGCTGAATGAGGCGGTAAACCTGATATTGAGCCATGAATACTATCATTTTCTTGAATGGAATGAGCTGGGCCTGACAAGTAAGGATTATCAGGTGCCGATGCTGAAGCTGGGCCGTCTGAAAATCGGCCGGACAGGGATCCGGGCTTTGTCGGAAATCGGGGCCCATGGGTTTGCAGGCCGCTATTACCAGCTGTCGAACAATCTGCAGAGAGACCCTGATGCGGATTAAACCGGCAGACCTTTTTACCTGATAGAGCTGGCGGACTCTGACCGGTAAACCGGGCAGAAAAGAGGAAAGGAGGAAGTATATGAAACAGGATTTAAATTATGATGTGGTTATCATCGGGGGAGGCCCCGCAGGTACAGCGGCGGCTATCGCCAGTGCTAAAAATGGGGCAAGGACCCTTCTTGTGGAGCAGAACGGATGTCTGGGCGGAATGCTGACCATGGCGGGCACGGGCCCTCAGATGACCTTTCATGCAGGCAGCACACAGGTGGTGCGGGGAATTGCGGAGGAGATCGTGGAACGTATGGTAAAAGAAGGCTTTTCCCCAGGCCATATGGAGGATTTTGTGGGCTATGCCAGTTCCGTAACACCTTTTGACGCAGAGGGAATGAAGCTGGTTTTAGAGACAATGGTACGGGAAGCAGGAGCGGATTTGCTGTATCATACCGTATACACAGGATGTGAGCGGGAGGGCAGCAGAATCACCAAAGTTCATCTGTATGGGAAACAGGGCTTCTTTGATGTGACCGGATCGGTTTTTATTGATGCTTCGGCAGATGCGGATTTAGCGACCCATGCAGGAATCGGAAGCGTCTATGGAAGAGAAGAAGACCATCTTGCCCAGCCAATGACCATGAATATCAAGGTGCAGAATGTGGACAGAGACAGGATGATTGAATATATAAAAGGGCATTCGGATGATATGCTCTCAACCATCCCCTTTGACCGCCTGGAGCTGATTCCAAGAAGCGGCATGCAGGGAGCTTATTCCGTTGTCAGAAAGGCCAGGGAAGCAGGGGAGTTTCCTGTTGACAGGGATATGGTGCTGTGCTTTGAAACCAATAATCCGGGAGAATATATCCTTAACATGTCCCGTATCATTAAAAAAAGTGCGGTAGATTCCTTTGATTTGACAGAGGCGGAAATAGAAGGAAGAAAGCAGGCTCATATT
>JASGGP010000212.1:0-8489 GCA_047604985.1 Lacrimispora sp. | reverse complement strand
AAGACACTTTAAATCTCACCAATATTCCGGGTGGAAAGAAGCTGACCTATACCCAGTTTGACATGCCCCTGACAGCCATTGAGGATTTCGGGGAACTTGGAAAAACAGATCCTCTATTTAAAAAGCTGGATGAGGTATGCAAAGAGAACCGTGGGCTCTGGTGTGCAGAGGCCGAGAACATCCTCTTTAAACACTTTGGCGTGGAAATCTGAAAGCGAAAGGAGCAGACCGGATGGTATCTCAAAAGGTAATCATTACGAATCCATTGGGGCTCCACGCAAGACCGGCCTCCCTGCTTTTTAAAGCAGCCAAGGGCTGTCAGTCAGAGGTTAAGATCCTGTCAGGCAATAAGGTGATCGAAGGGAAAAACCTGCTGGATATTATGGCGGCATCTATAAAAAAGGGAACTGAAATTGAACTGCAATGCGACGGAGTTACGGAAAAAGAGGACATTCGGATGCTGGCAGAGCTTCTTCAAAATGGTTTAGGAGATAAAATATAGAGAGCACAGAAGAGAAAAGGTTTTGTCAACTTTAAATCAGGAACAGGGTATGGTGAAATATACCCTGTTCTTTTTTGCAGCCAGCCTGATTTCCGATTTTTGTTGAAAAACCTCGATATACCTTTTATAATAGAATTATTAATAAGAAACTGGCTGTTCAGCCATGGGTTTATTGTTAAAATTCATAAAAATGGGGGCTGATGAGACAGTGAAAGAAAACGGAGCGCCTGAAGCAGGACGGTTTCAGAAAAACTTACAGAAATCAGTAACCAGAAAGATTGTGCTGTTAATGGTAATCAGCGCTTTCTTTTTTTGGGCGGGACAATATACCATTACGCTGACTGAAAATGAAATAAATGCGGTTTCCCATTTAAAAAAGCTGAAAGAAACATTTTTGGCTCTGGACAGTCAGAACAGGGACTTTTTGGTCAATGACCGGATCAATGAGATTGTGAGAAAAATGCTTTCCCAAACAGATTCCGGCGCCGGTGATGAATTTAAAAATCTTTTCCGCCAGTTTAACGAGGACTGCATGGTCCGCAATGAGGTCCTGCTTGTGGACAAAGACGGCAGGGAGGTGTTCACTTCCTTCAGTGAGAACAGGATTTCCTCCTATTTGCTGAACTATAATAATGCGATCTGCTATAATGCAAGAAATCTGAAAGAGGGGGAGATTTACCGGGCCATTTACTATGACAGGGGAAATTATGCGGATTCCCTGTTTGTAAAACCGATTTTTGAAGCAGGAAAGATACAGGGATTCTTAACCTTGTTCCTGTCCGGCAGCGAATGGAACTTTTATCTTTCCAAAAGCAGCTTTGACGGTGTAATCACTGATTTAAGGCAGAATGTCATGTATATCAGCAAACCGGGAATGGCTGACAGCCATAACAAGTTTTATGGAGTGGGGCACGGAATCTGGGAAAGTGACGGAGACCGGTATTGGAGTGTTTCTAAGGAATTGCCGGAATATTCGGTGGTAATCTATTCTCTGGTCCACTATCCAAGAAACCAGACCGTCTCCATAGGGCTTTTGGTCCTCTTTCTGGTGGGAATATGCTGGTATATCATCGCCGGCTGGATGTCAAGGACCATGGCTGCAAATAATGCCTCCTCCATCGGAAAACTGGTGAAGGAAATCCGTATGATTCAGAAGGGCGATCACAAGCACCGGATTCAGCTTGGAACGGATGATGAGTTTAGCGAGGTGGGGCATCAGGTGAACCATATGTTGGATAACATACAGAGCCTTAATGAGCGCAATACAGAGCTGCTTAAGCTCAACAGCCGGATTGAGATGGAACAGCTGACCCAGCAGATGAATCCCCATTTTCTTGATAACACGTTGGAGATCATCCGGAATCTGGTAATCTTTGACGCGCCCAGAGCAGAAGAGCTGATTGTGAAGCTGACGGAGGTCCTGCGCTACAGCGTGAATACAACCCGGAAAGAAATGGCGCTGGAAGAGGATATGCAGTTTATTGATGCCTATCTGGAAATACAGAACTGCCGTTTCGGTGACCGTTTCCGCTGTGAAATAGATATGGAACCGGAATGCAGCCAGTGCATTGTGCCCAAAATGCTGCTTCAGCCTCTGATTGAAAACAGCATTAAATACGGCTTCCGGAAAAAAATGGAATTGAATATCCAGATCCGGGGATATATGGATGAAAACACGCTGATGATTACTGTAATGGATGATGGGCTGGGCATGGAGCCTGAGAAAGCGAAAGAGCTTGAGCGCCAGTTAAAAGAGCATGATAACAGCTCTTCTTCCATCGGGCTTTGCAACTTGTCCCGCAGGCTTTATCTCCAATACGGCGAAAACAGCGGGATAGAGATACGGAACAGAGAAGGGGTTGGTTTTGAAGTGATTGTAAGGATTGAACAAAAGGGGTGATATCATGTACCGTGTTTTAATAGCAGAAGACGAGGATATTATCAGAAAGGGACTGATCTACTCCGTCCAATGGGCGGAGATGGACTGTACCATCGTCGGAGAGGCCCGAAACGGCATAGAGGGAATGGAACTGATCGAAAAAACAAAACCGGATATTCTGATTGTGGATATTAATATGCCCGTGATGGACGGAATTGAGATGATCCGCCGGACATGCGAGGAATACAGTTATTCCGCCATTATTCTGTCGGGATATTCCAATTTTGAATATGCAAAAAACGCAATTCACTATGGGGCCACGGATTACCTTTTAAAACCGCTGAAACGGGAGGAGCTGGTAAAAGCAATTGAGAATGCAAAGGAAAAACGCTGGATCTATGAGACCTGGCTGGCCCAGAAGCAGGAGGCGGAAGATTTAAAAAAGGTAAGGCTGGTTTCCAGAGCAGAGGAAAACGGGGAAAATGAAGATATTGTAAAGGAACTGCTGAAATTTATCGAAGAACATTATCAGGAAAAGATGGGCTGGCAGGATGTAGTGGAGGCATTGAATTACAGTGAGACCTTTTTGAACCGGAAATTTAAAACCCAGATGGGGACAACCTTTATCGAATATTTAAACCGTTTCCGTATCCAAAAGGCGGTGGAGCTCTTAAAGCAGGGAAATATCAACATTCAGGATGTGTCATGGATGTGCGGAATCGGCGATTACAAATATTTTAATATGGTTTTCAAAAAATACATTGGGTGCAGTCCCAAGGAGTATTCATGGAAGGTAAAAGAGCAGCTGAAATAAAAAAGCTGCTTTTTTTATCGTATAGGAAAGTTCGTCCTATACGGTAAAAACCCCACTCTTTATTTCCTGAAGCAGTCAGATGTTTGGTATTTTTTCTATTTGAACTGGATTTTAGGTAGAAAACAGTGATAAAAATGTATAATATATGAATTGTTAAACGATAAAAATATACAATATATCCAAAAGGCGGTAGAAAAAGTGAGCGTAACAATTTCGATTAGCAACGCGGTGAAAAAGTATGGAACAGTAACAGTGATAAAGGATTTGTCGGTCACAATTGGAAATGGGGAGTTATTTACTCTTCTTGGCCCGTCTGGATGCGGAAAAACCACCCTGCTGAGAATGATCGCTGGATTCAACTCCATTGAAGGAGGAAGCTTTCGGTTTAACGATAAAGTGATCAATGATATGGAGCCCGGGAAACGGGGAATCGGCATGGTATTCCAGAATTATGCAATTTTCCCCAACATGACAGTGCGAAAGAATGTGGAGTTCGGTCTGAAATACAAAAACATGCCAAAGGAGCAGATGAAAGAAGAGACGGATAAGTTCTTAAAGCTGGTTCATGTGGACCAGTATGCAGACCGGATGCCGGAGCGGCTTTCTGGCGGCCAGCAGCAGCGTGTGGCTCTTGCCAGAGCCCTGGTAATCAGTCCTGATGTACTTTTAATGGATGAACCTCTTTCCAATTTAGATGCCAAGCTGCGGGTGGAGATGCGCAGCGTGATTAAGCGGATTCAGAAGGAAGTCGGAATCACCACTGTTTATGTCACTCATGATCAGGAAGAGGCAATGGCCATTTCAGACAGAATCGCGGTTATGAAGGACGGGGTGATCCGTCATACCGGAAAGCCGGAAAATATTTATCAGAGGCCGGCAGATTTATTTGTGGCAACCTTTATCGGCAAGTCCAACCTTTTAAATGCCAGACTTAAAAAAGAGGGAGAAAAGGCGGCAGTTATATTCAAGAACGGATATGAGATTTCGGTTGATTCCATAAGGGAAGAAGAAATCCGGGACAGAGAGGTTGTGGTATCCGCAAGGCCGGAGGAGCTGATCGTTTCCCGTTCAGATAACAAATCAGAGGTACAGGGTATTAAGGCGGTCATCCGGGACAGCGTATTTCTTGGATTGAATACCCATTATTTTGCAGAACTGGAAACAGGAGAAGAGGTGGAAATCATCCAGGAATCTGAGATTGATTCCATTATCCCGCCGGGAAGCAATATTGTTCTGACCATCAACACCAATAAAGTCAATGTATTTGATTCTGAATCCACGGGAAGCCTGATGAAGGGGGTAAAAAACAGCGCAGCCCTGCCTGGGGATTTTGAGGAACGGGAGGTGAAAGGATGATCCGGAAAAAGAAAGGCGATTTCTGGAGTGTTATCTCCTGGATTCTGCTGGCAATATTCCTGGTGTTTCTGATCTATCCCATTGGGAAGCTTCTCATAGAATCTGTTTATACGGACGGAAAATTCACTCTTAGTTCTTTCCGTCAGTTTTTCAGCAAGGCCTATTATTATGAATCTATTTTTCAAAGCGTCAAGATTGCGGTCTGCGCCATGTTTGCCAGTCTGCTTTTGGGAGTGCCCTTTGCCTACTTCTATTCTTTTTACAGGCTGGGGGGGCGTAAAGTACTCTTTGTACTCTGTCTTCTCTGTACGATGTCGGCACCGTTTATTGGCGCTTATGCCTGGATTTTGCTCATGGGAAATTCGGGCCTGATTACAGGATTTTTGAAATCAATAGGGATTTCCGGGATCTCCATCTATGGCTTCGGCGGAATTGTATTTGTCCAGACCTTAAAGCTGTTTCCTCTGGTGGTAATCTACATGAACGGAGCGTTCCGGGATATTGATAATTCTCTGCTGGAAGCGGCCGAAAGCATGGGCTGCAAGGGAATCGACCGCTTTAAGCGGGTAATCATGGCGCTGACCATGCCCACCATTCTGGCGGCAGCCCTGCTGGTTTTCATGAGGTCTTTCGCAGACTTCGGAACACCGGTGCTGATCGGGAGGGGATACAGCACCTTTCCCGTCCTGATTTACAATCAGTATCTTGGTGAAAACGGAACCAACTACCATTTTGCAGCGGCAATCAGCGTAATTGCGGTGCTGGTGACGGCAGTTATATTCCTAATCCAAAAGACGGCATCCAACCGGTTTAAATTCACCATCAGCGCGCTTCATCCTGTGGAGCCGAAGAAGGCCTCCGGAATTACCAATATCCTCATGCACGCTTACTGTTATCTTCTGGTGGGCATATCATTGCTGCCCCAGATTTACATTGTAAACATGTCTTTCCGGAATTATAAGAACAGTATTTTAAAACCGGGTTATTCCCTGGTCAATTATCAGAAAGCAATGGAAAAGATGCTGTTCCGTTCCATCGGCAATACGATGATTGTCAGCTTCGTGACCTTAACGATTATCATTGTCATTGCAGTTTTAATTGCCTATTTGGTGGTGCGGCGCAGCAACTTCTTAAACAATGCCATTGATACGATTTCCATGATGCCTTATATCATGCCGGGAGCGGTTATCGGTATCGCCCTGGTGGTATCATTTTCAAGAAAGCCGTTTACACTGACAGGAACACTGGTCATCATGATGATCGCCCTGGCCATACGGAGAATGCCCTTTACCAGCCGTTCCGCTACGGCAGCCATGATGAAGATACCGGTCAGTATGGAAGAGGCGGCGCTGAACCTAGGGGCTCCCAAGGTGTCCGCATTTACAAAGATCACAGTGCCCTTGATGTCCAGCGGAATCATATCAGGAGCGGTTTTGAGCTTTGTGTCGATTATTACGGAGATGTCCTCCGGGGTAATTCTGTATAACAATAAAACCATTACCTTGACAATCAGCACCTATTCTGCGATCAGCAGCGGTATTTATGGGGTGGCGGCAGTATTTGCAACGATTACAATGGTGTTGACAGTACTCTGTCTGGTGATTTATTTAAAATGCACCAAGATGGAAGATGTGCGCCTGTAAGAATGGTTATAAAACCAAAATCAATAGAGAAAAGGGGAAAAAACATGAAAAGAAAGTTATTGGCAGCAGGTCTGGCGGCGGTGATGGCATTATCCATGACTGCATGCAGCACCAAAACAGAACCGGCAACAAAGGCAGAAACATCTGCAGCAGAGACAACAACGGAGGCTCAGACCTCCGCAGATGGGGCGAAAGCAGAATCAACTGCTTCCGAACTGCCCTATTATGTGAAACCGGCCGGTGATGTAACCGGAAAGATCACGGTTTACACCACAATGGAAGAGACACAGCAGCAGGTTTTAAGTGATTTATGGAAAAAGTATTATCCGGACTGCGAACTGGAAATCCAGGCGGATTCCGTAGGAACTCTGGCCACCAAAATCAGAAGTGATGAATCCAGTGACGCAGATGTGGTAATCGGCGGGATGTTCGCCGCAGACGGTGATACCTACCACGACATCCTTCAGCCCTATACGGCAGCCTGTGACAAGGAGCAGCTGTATCACGATCAGTCAGGATATTACACCTTCTACGATGTACAGGTTATGTGCCTTGTTGTAAATCCTGCCTTAAGAGATGAACTGGGAATTGAAATCAAGGGTTATAAAGATTTGCTCAATCCTGCCCTGAAAGGGAAAATCATCCTTGCAGCTCCTGATTCCACCTCCTCAGGCTGGCGCCAGCTTCAGACCATTCTGGCAGTCATGGGCGATAAATTCAATGATGAAAAGTCCTGGGATTATATTAAGCAGCTGATCCCTGCAAGCTTTTCAACCACATCCTCAAAGGATGTTTACAACCTTGTAAGCAACGGCGAATATGTGGCAGGTCTTTCCTATGAATCAAGTGTGGCAGCCTTAATTAACGACGGAGCCCCCATTGAATGCGTTTATATGAGCGAGGGAAATACAGCCATGGCTGGAGGCGCTGCAATCGTAAAGAATGCACCAAACCTTCCGGCAGCACAGGCCATGATGGATCTTCTGTCCTCAGTGGAATTCCAGGATGCCCGCGCAGTGGCTTCTGCAGGACGGGGCTCTAACGGCGAGTGCAACTTAAAGGGTCTTCCGGATGAGAATACATTAAATATAAAAGAGCTTGACTTTGCATATTTAAATGACCATAAAGAAGAAATTCTCAACAAATGGAATGAACTGTATGCAGAATTAAACTAAGGGTAACGGTGTCCCAAAGGTCATAGGAAACAGGCTCTTGGGACACTTTTTCAAAAGCAGTCGGAAAGGAAGAAAAAAGTATGAAGACAAAAGCAGTAAGAATGTACGGAGAACGTGATTTAAGGCTGGAAGAGTTTGAATTGCCCCCCATTAAGGAGGATGAAATCCTTGTAAAGGTCATGAGCGACAGCATCTGCATGTCCACCTACAAGCTGGTGGAACAGGGAAAGAAGCATAAAAGAGCGCCCCAGAACATAGATACCAACCCAATCATCATCGGCCATGAATTTGCGGGAGTAATCGTAGAGGTAGGCGATAAGTGGAAGGATCAGTTTAAGCCCGGCATGAAGTTTGCCCAGCAGCCCGCCTTAAATTACAAGGGCAGCCTGGCATCCCCCGGCTATTCCTATGAGTTTTTCGGAGGCGCCTGCACCTACTGCATCTTTCCTCATGAAGTCATGGAGCTGGGCTGCTTAATGCCCTATGAGGGAGAAAGCTTTTTCGAGGCTTCCCTTGGAGAGCCCATGAGCTGCATCATCGGAGGCTATCACGGAAACTATCACACCAACAAGAGGAACCATGACCATGCCATCGGTACAAAAGAGGACGGTGACATCATTATCTTAGGCGGCTGCGGTCCCATGGGCCTAGGCGCCGTAAGCTACGGCATCCAGTACCGGAACAAGCCAAGAAGAATCGTTGTGACGGATATTGACGATGCCAAGATTGAACGGGCAAGAGAGGTCATATCGGAAGAATTTGCCGCCCAGAATGGGGTAGAGCTTCAGTATATCAATACCGGAAAAATGGCTGATCCTGTGGCAGAGCTTCGGGCTATCACCGGCGGAAAAGGCTATGATGATGTATTCGTTTACATTCCCAACCGCAAGGTGGCGGAAATGGGAGACCAGCTTCTGGCCTTTGACGGCTGCTTAAACTTCTTTGCAGGCCCCACAGACAATCAGTTTAAATCTGAGATCAATCTTTACAACGTCCATTATATCAGCGCCCATGTCATGGGAACGACCGGCGGAAATAATGACGACTTAATCGAAGCAAATGAGCTGGCGGCAAAGGGAAAGATCGAACCGGCAGTTATGGTAACCCATGTGGGAGGCAT
>JASGGP010000211.1:0-8542 GCA_047604985.1 Lacrimispora sp. | reverse complement strand
ACTACCTTTACAGCCTCCGTTTTCTGCTCATTTTCAATCATCCACACAATGATGTCCAGAGTATTGTAGAGGAAGTGAGGGTTGATCTGGGACTGTAAGGTGTCAAACTCCTGCTTTCTCTTGGCTTCATGCTCCGTTACAATGTCATCCATCAGCAGACGGATCTGCTTTGCCATGTTTTTAATGGAATTTCCCAGATGCTGAATTTCGTAAGAGCCTCCGATGGAAATGGGAGCCTCCAGTTCCCCCTCCTCCAGGACAGCCACGGATTTTTCCAGCTCCTTGATGGGGTTTGTGATTCGGGAGGAGATATAGGAATTAATAAGCGCAAGAATAAACAGGATCAGAGTAATGATAAATATAATAAAAAGCCTGGTTTTGATGGAGTTTAAGGAAACCACATTATTGGGAGTCACGCCCACCACCTTCCAGCCGGTGTAGCCGATGGACTTTATGGTGACAATCCTGGTCTCCCCCTGGAATTCCTCCCTGTGGTTCCCGTCCTTATAGCCTGCCGCCGCAATATTGTTTTCCTGCATCCGTCCGGAATCAATGAGCTGAATCCTGGGATGGTAGAGAATCTCCCCGTCGTTGCTGATTAAATAGACATAGCCGCCATTTCCAGTGGTCACTCCGTCAAAAAGGTGTTCTAAGCTGGAATAGCTTAAATCCACTAACAGTACGCCCTGGGTGGTGGAGGTACCTTCTGTCAGTTCCACAGCCCTTGATAAGGAAAACACCCACCGGTACTGGTTTTCGTTGTTATCGAAAATATACTGGACATGAGGATAGGAAAAGTGCTGGTTCTCCGTTTTTTCCAGAGCATTTAAAAACCATTCCTCCTGGGTCACATCGAGGCCGTTTTTAAGCCTTGCGGCCGGTACCGTTTCCACCATGTCTCCTGACTGGGTAAAGAGGGCAATGTTATCCACATTGTCCTTGTTGTTGTCATAAAGCAGGGTGATCTCGCTGTTAATGGAGTCTGCCGAAAGATTTGCATTTTTCACGGCTCCGTAATATAAGGAGTCTGAAAGCTTCATGACCGTCCTTAAATAGGATTCCACCGACCGGGCCACCTGGCTGATTAAGCTCTCGTTTTCCTCCTGCACCATTTCCGCAACCTGGGTGGAAAGACGCTGATACAAGGAAAAAGTGATCAAAAGGCTGGCCGCCAAGGCAGTCACGGTAAAATATATGAAAATGGTATATCGGATGCTGTTATTCTTTTTCTCCATTACCTGGCTCCACGGAATTTAGTCGGCGATACGCCGAATTTCTTTTTAAAAACATAGCTGAAATAATTCTGTTCCTGGTATCCTACTTTGGAAGCGATGACATAGGTCTTATCGTCGGTTTTATTAAGCAGCTCCACGGCCTTATTTAACCGGACATCCGTCAAATAGGCGATATAAGCCTGTCCCGTTTCTTTCTTAAACATGGTGGAAAAATAGGCAGGGCTCATGTGAAGGTGGCGGCACAGCATTTCCACAGACAAATCCGGGTCCTGGTAATGATCCTGGATATACTGCTTGGCCTCCTGGATCACGTGGCGGGCAGTCATATCACGTTCCTGGTTGATGGACTGGTTTATTTTGCCTGTGATTTTTAAAAGCCACTGGCCGAAATCCTCTTTCTTCTGGAGCTGTTCAAAGATTTCCATATATTCCAGTTCTCCGCCCAGAACATCCTCCATGGCAAGATCATACTGCTGGATCATCTGGATGACGCTGTTTAAAACGCCGAACATATAGACCTGCTGCTGCCGATAATGGACCCTGGCGGATTCCATCTTTTCTATGATCTTTGACACCGCTGCTTCGATTTTTTCTCCTGGCCCGAATTTTATGGCGGAAATTAAATCTGCCTCAGCCACACTGTCAAATTCCAGCTTTCCCACGCCTACCGGCTCCATGTCGTTGATATAAATGGTGGTGCCCCTGCCTGCGATGGCCTTATAGCCCAGAGCATCCACAGAGGATTTGTAAGCTCCCCGGATGCCGGACAATTTCTCACAGCTGTGGCCGATGCCGATGGTGACTGATACCTCCAGAATCCTCCTGCTTTCCTTGCAGATATCTCCCAGCACATCTATGAGACCTGTGGTGGAATTGTCCTCATCAAGTGCCACAATTGCCACCATACTGGCCTCGGAAGCAGACTGGAAAAGAGCGAAACGGCAGTACCCCTCCAGCTTTTCCCTTACGATCTGCATAACGGAAATGGGAATCAGTTCTTCCTCATTGTGAAAGGATAAATTCTCTCTCACATCCTCCTTTTCCACATCAATGGCTGCTATGATCCATTTTCTGGCTCCTGTTACGGGCACGTCATTCTCTCAGCTTCTGTTCCGCCAGGTCTTCAGGAACGTTTTTATGGACCAGATCATTGAAAAACTGTTCCCGGATAATAGGTAGGCTTTTGCGGTAATTATCTCTTAAACGGCTTAAATTCCTTTTTTCCTCGATTTCCTGGTCCAGGCTGGCCTTTATCCTTTTTAATATGGAGGTCAGTTCCTCCACGTTGACAGGCTTTAAAATATATTCCGTCACATTCAGCTTGATGGCCCTTTGGGCGTATTCAAAATCATCATACCCGGAGAAAATCACCACTTTCATGGAAGGATAACGCTGACGGACCTTTTCTGCCAGGGCCAGGCCATCCATGTAGGGCATACGGATATCCGTCAAAACCACATCCGGCTCCAGCACCTCGATTTTTTCCATGGCATCCTCGCCGTTTTCCGCATCGCCTACCACATGGAAGCCTGCTGCCTGCCACTCAATTTTTTTAATGATACTTTTACGGACCTCTTCTTCATCGTCCACTAAGATTATACTGTATAAATCCATGATGTTCATTCCTCTTTTAAATTTGGTAAAGCAAGGCGTTTATGATGGCCGCCGCCACATTGCTTCCGCCCTTTCTTCCTCTTGCCACGATAAAGGGCACATCGGCCAGGGATAAGATCAGTTCCTTGGATTGGACCACATTGACAAAGCCAACAGGAACTCCCACGATCAGCCTGGGATGCAGCCTTCCTTCCTTAATCAGTTCATAAAGGCGGACCAGAGCGGTGGGCGCATTGCCGACTGCAAAAATACAGTCCTCCGAAAGCCCCGCCGCCTTATCCATGCTGGCACAGGCGCGGGTAGTCTGGTGAAGCTTTGCAGCTTCCGCCACATCCTCGTCGGCCATAAAGCAGTCCACCCTGGAGTTCAGACGCTTTAAGGCGTTTTTATTAATGCCCGCCTTTCCCATGTTGGTGTCCGTGATGATTCTGGTTCCCTGTTTTAAGGCTTCCAGGCCCTTTGCCACCGCATGGGGGGAAAAGATTAAATTATCCGCATATTCAAAATCTGCGGTGGTGTGGATGACCCGCTTGATAACCAGCTCATTTTCAGGGTCAAGGACCTTATCTCCAAGCTCCATGGTGATGAGCTCAAAGCTGCGCTTTTCTATTTCCTCAGGAAGGACCCGTTCCAGTTCCTTATATTCCATTTGTTTCTCCATTCTTTCTTCCATTTCCTCCCCTCTTATCTTTTGGAAAGGCCCATAATCTCATAAATATATTCCATGTCAAGACTGTCCTTTAACATTGCAGCCAGGGGTCGTACTGCTCTTCCTTATATTTCTCATAGGAAAACCTGCCGTCCGGCTCCATGGAAAGCCCTTTCCGTTTCATTAATGCACCTACTATGGCTTCTGCTATCCCGTCTCCATCAAAAAATCCATGGATGTAGGTGCCGTAGACATTTCCTCTCTGGCAGCCGTCCATTTTTGCAAGGTGGGAGCCTGACTGGCTTTCCATTACATAGGAAAGGGGCGGAACAGACCTTGAGGTTTCTCCCATATGAATTTCATAGCCTTCCACATTCATGCCGGAGAGGTTTCAAATATACCCCAACGCCGGTACAGGAGCCTGCCACCCTTGTCCTGGTCTTCTCTTTTCCGAAAACAGTGCGGACAGGCAGAAGCCCCATGCCCCTGACAGGAACAGCACCTGCCCCTGATTCCACCTTGTCCGGATCCGAAAGGCTCTCTCCCAGCATCTGAAAGCCGCCGCAGATGCCAAAGACAGGGATGGCCTGAGCCTCCAGCTTGAGAACAGCCGCTTCCAGTCCGTTCTGGCGCATCCAGAGCAGATCCTCTATGGTATTTTTGCTTCCCGGCAAAATGACCAGATCCGGCTTTCCCAAGTCAGAAACCCGGTCAACGTAGCGCAGTCCCACTTCAGGCATGGCGGAAAACACCTGAAAATCAGTGAAATTGGATATTCTGGGCATCCGGATTACGGCAATATCCACCGGAGCCTCTGTCTTTCCATTCCCTGAAAGATGGTTTCCAAGGCTGTCCTCGTCTTCCAGATCAACATCCATGTAGGGGACCACACCTGCCACCGGAATGTGAACCTTTTCTTCAATCATCCCAAGCCCAGGCTCCAGAATGGTCTTGTCCCCCCGGAACTTATTGACGATCAGGCCCTTGACCATGGCCCTTTCCTCCGGCTCCAACAGCATTACAGTTCCATAAAGCTGGGCAAATACGCCTCCCCGGTCAATATCTCCCACAAGAAGAACGGGGGATTCTGCCAGCCTTGCCATGCCCATATTGACGATATCGTCCTGCTTTAAATTGATTTCCGCTGGACTTCCCGCCCCTTCGATCACAAGAATGTCGTATTCTCCGGACAGCTTTTCAAAGGCTTTTTTAATTTCCGGGATCAGTTGTTTTTTGTATGCAAAGTACTCCCTGGCAGGCATATTGCCGATGGATACGCCATTTACGATCACCTGGGACCCGGTATCATTGGTGGGCTTTAACAGAATCGGGTTCATGGCCGCCTCCGGCTTTACTCCCGCCGCCTCTGCCTGGACCACCTGAGCCCGCCCCATCTCCAATCCTTCTTCCGTAATATAGGAGTTAAGAGCCATGTTCTGGGATTTAAAGGGTGCCACACGGTAGCCGTCATTTTTAAATATGCGGCATAAGCCTGCCGCAATCAGGCTCTTTCCCGCATTGGACATGGTTCCCTGTATCATTATCGTCTTTGCCACTTTGTCATTTCCCTTCTGTTAGTATGGATTTTAAAATGGAAATAAATTCTTCATTTTCTTTCCGCAGCTTTACGCAGATGCGGTAATAGGTTCCGTCAAGCCCCCGGTAATTGGAACAGGAGCGGATCAAAACCTTTCGTTCAAGCAGCTGCCTGTAGAGAAGCTTTTCTTCCTTCTGTGCCGTCTGTCTCGTATCCCGGAAAAAAATATAATTGGCCATGGAATCAAATACGAAAAAGCCAAGGCCTGATAAGCTTTCTTTTAAAAACCTGCTTTCACAGGCAATGAGCTTTCTCGTTCTTTCCACATAATCCCGTTCCCCAAGGGCTGCCACTCCCGCCTCCTGGGCCAGGGAGGAAACGCTCCAGGGCTGGCGTATGAGATTCATCTCTTCCAGGACCCGGAGATTGCTGCACAGGCCATATCCAAGCCGCAGCCCGGCCATGGCATAAATTTTAGTAAAGGCTTTTAAAAGAAATATATTGTCATATTCCCCGCTCCGGACCGCATCAAGAATTGAATAGCGCTCCGGCTCCTGCAAAAATTCATTGAAGCATTCATCTATGACGCAGAAAATCCCTTTCCCTTTGCAAAAATCAAGAAATTCCATCACGCTTTCCTTTTCCTGAGCAAAACCGGTGGGATTGTTGGGATTGCACAGAAAAACCATCTGGAAAGCAACGCCGCTCGTTTCTATCCAGTCCTCCAGCTCCCTTTTCCACAGCCGGAACCCTTGCTTTTCCCTTAGGTCATAATGAGTGATATGACAGGAAACCGCCCTCAGCGCCTGTTCATATTCCAGAAAAGACGGGGCGAGCAAAAGCGCATTTGCCGGTTTTAAAGCCTGTACAATCTGAAATATCAAATCCGCCGCTCCGTTGCCGCAGATGATTTTCTCGGAGGAAATGATATGAAACCCTGCCAGCTCCTGTCTGAGTCTTAAGGAACTGCTGTCCGGATAACAGGAGCAATCCTCCGCCGCTTTATGAAGAGCCTCTTTCACACCCTGGGGAAGCCCCAGAGGATTTATGTTGGCTGAATAATCCATGGTCACGCAATTTGTATAAATATCCCCGCCATGCTGATACTCCATATTTTCCTCTTTCTTGTCCACGTTTTTAGGAACAGCGTCCGGCCCCTTTATTAAACATAAAAACATACCCGCTGAATTTCCCTTTTCTGTCCATGCTTCAGGAAGATTAAAAAGCAATAAAAAACAGGAGAAGAACAGGGACCAGAGCCAGCCCATAGGTAACGGTCATCAGATAATTGGCGCGCCGTATGTCCTCATATTCCACCGGACGGATATCGTCCCCAATGGTTGGTTTTCATACAGTTTCCCAAAATAAAAGGCATTTCCGGCCAGCTGAATCTGAAGAACTCCGGCACATACCGCTTCGGTCGCGGAATAGGACTTTTGTGGTTAAAACGGTCCCTCTTAAATATTCTGTACCCGTTTTTCCCGTTGTAGTGATTTTCCTTCCTTCCGTCAAGATGCCAAAAAGCTGGCACAAATATCCCGCCCCTGTCATGAGCAGGGCGGACAGCCTGGCAGGGATGAAGTTGCAGACATCATCCAGTCTGGCGGCAGCCCGCCCGAACCAGAGATACCGGTCATTCTTATATCCAACCATGGAATCCATGGTATTTACGGCTTTGTAGAGAAAAACTCCCGGGCCGCCCAATAGGGTCATGAAAAGGAGCGGGGCTATGATCCCGTCAGAGGTGTTCCCGCCACAGTTTCCACGCCGCTTTCGTGATCTGTATTTGTTAGCGATTCCGTTCCTTCCCACGATCATGGAAACAGCGTACCTGGCCTTTTCCATATCCCCCTTTTCAAGGGCTCTGAAGACTTTCATGCTCTCCTTTCCCAGAGACCGCCACGCCATCATCTGAAAGCACATGACGGCTTCTATAAGAACCCCTGCATAAGGAGAGAGTTTATATGCGGCAGCTAGTATTCCCCCTGAGAGAACACCCGTAATCAAAAGCACGAGAACCACCAGCCAGAAGCCGGCTGCCAGCTCCCCTTTTTCTCCAGCCGGAAAAACCTTTCTGAGCTTTTTCTCCAGCCGGCTGATAAGAGAACCGATTCCGCAGACCGGATGCCAAAGCCAGCGGGGATCCCCAATACACATATCCAGAAAGCAGCCTGCAAGCACTGCCGTTAAATGCAATCGTATCATGTTCTGTTTTCCTTAGTCCTTATCTATTTAATACAGGAAGCAATTCCGCAGACCAGCCGGTAAACCCGGACGGAGTTCCTCGCAAGCCTGACAGACGCCCTTCCAGAGGCTTCCCTCCACTCCCTGTCATTCCGGTCCATAGGTACAATGCCGCAGCCCAGTTCATTGGAAGTGATGATAACCTCTGGGTTTTGCCCTTCTATTTCCTCTATAAATGCTTCCACGCTTTTATTTTCCTTTAAAAGGCGTCTGACATATTCATGGAAGCCGTGGATGATCTGACAATCCAGGGCCGCTTCAAAGCTGTCTGTACTGCCCTCTGCCACCTTGAAAGACCCATATGATGTATTTGGCTCATATGCCGTTTTTTTCTCCCCGGCCAGTTCTCTGGCAAAGGCCAGCTTTCCCTGCCATGCTCCGCCGATGATTAAAACCATACCCGTTACCTCTTTTTCTTTTCATTACATCCAATGGGAAACAATCGCCAGCCCTGCCACCAGAGCCAGTTCACACATTTGCAGGAAATATCCGGCCAGATCACCGGTAATCCCCCCAAACTCCCGCTTTGCCATGGTGTAATACCATATATAAACGAAAAATGACACTAAAAGGGCTGTCACTGCCGCTGCCGCTCCTCCCAGATACCAGATTCCAAACTCTGCGGCGGCCAAATAGCCTGCCATCACAACGCCCACCGTCTTTTTATGGGCGGCGCCGGAAAAGGCCGCCGCCAGACCGCTCTTCTTTGCCATGGGAAAAGTGACCACGGCCAGACCGCTGAGGGCTCTGGTCACAATAAAGATCATACAGTAAGCCGGTATCATCTGAGGCCTCATTTCCTGAAAAGCCGCCAGATAAACCAGTAAGTATACGCCGCAGCCGATGATGGCAAAAGCGCCCGTGTGAGGGTCCTTTAATATTTCCAGCTTCTTTTCTGTCTCCCCGTGGGAAGCCCTCGCATCAATCACATCCAAAAGCCCATCCATGTGAATTCCGCCCGTAATCAGAATGGGAAGCGCCACCGGAAGAATCTGTCTGAAATGTAAAAAATCAAAGGCCCCGCAGATTGTCCACAAGGCCAGCTCCAGCAAACCGATCACTGCTCCGATCAGCGGGAAAAAGCACATAGCATATTTCATCCGCTCTTTGGTCCATTCCACCTGAGGCATGGGAATATGGGAATACATGGAAAAGGCAATCACAAAGCTGCCCAGAAGATTCATATAATGTTCCGCCTTTCCGCTTCTATCTAATAATAATAGCACAGAAAATGAAAAATGTCATTTCTGTTTTCAGCCTCTT
>JASGGP010000210.1:0-8543 GCA_047604985.1 Lacrimispora sp. | reverse complement strand
GGAGCTGCTTTGTTCCAAAATCATCACATACAATGAGTTCGGCATGATACAAAAGGCTTATGAGGCTTCTCTGGAAAACCTGTTTTCCCTGGATATGCCCTCCTCCGCCCAGCACTTATACAGAACCATTGGCAATGATACTGTGCTAAAGGCTGCAGTTGAGGACAGAGATCAGCAGATAGTGCTGTGGAGCTTAAAGAACTGGATGCTGAAGATTGATAAAACAGAAGCCGAGTGCCGTTTAAGACTCATGAAGCGCCTGGTTTACAGCCTGGGAATCTATTTTCTGCACCATGGCATTGCCCCCCGGACCGTGGCAAGCCTTTATGAGCCTTTAAAGGCAGGGGATTACCAGGGGGGAAAGGAAAGCGTTATATCCTTTGTGAAGTCAGAATTCTGGCAGGAGAGCAAGGGAGGGGGGAAAAATGCCAATCTCTGCAAAGAGGTGTCAAAGTATATCAGTGAAAATTATACGGACGATATAACGTTAAATGAGCTGGCGGATAAGTTCTACATTTCCCCTAATTATCTGGGAACGCTCTTTAAAAAGAATCTGGGCATCGGAATCAGGGAATATCAGACCACCATACGCTTGGAGCAGGCAGACACCCTGATTGCCAGCGGAAAGTTTAAATTGTATCAGGTTGCCCAGATGGTAGGGTATTCGAATTACGAATATTTCAGAAAAATTTATTGTAAATACAAGGGAAAAAATCCATCAGAGTAAATAGTTAATTGCGAAACTCAATGACTTAAGAAAAGTAAACGAAAAGTGGCTGGAAAAAGTGCTCTTTTCAGATTTCAAGGTTTGCTGGACGTCATTGCATAAGCAGCATATACTTATGCTGATGTATTTTATCAGCCAATACAACAGTAATCAGTTGGGTGTTCCATCAGCCAATACTTTGACTGGATACGCCAGCGCCGATGTCAATATTTCATAACAAAATAGATCAGGGGTTTGATATGGGAGAGATGGATATAAAAGCGCTGACAGAAAAATTATTTAGTATCAGACGGATAATAAGGGTTAAGGCATGATCTGTCAATTCTTAAAAGTCTTACGGTTTCGGTAAGAGAGCGGGTCAGCCTGCTCTCTCCGGGCTGTAAACAAAACTGCCTTTTAGGTATAGCATTGAATAAACAATTATAAATATTCAATGCTATATTTTTTTCTTTTTATTTGTTATAATTAATCAAATCAGAATTTGCATTCGTTTGAGATTAAATATATTTATAATTGATGGGGGTGAAATCCATTAAAAATCTTCCTAACTGTATTACAGCTGTCAGAATATTTGCATCTTTCAGCTTGCTGTTTATAAAACCATTTTCAGCTCTGTTCTTTTTCTTTTATCTCGTGTGTGGAATCAGCGATGTTTTAGACGGATATATTGCAAGAAAAATGAGGTTTTCCAGCAAATTCGGGCAGGTGTTCGACAGCATTTCTGATTTGATATTTATCAGTATTGTGCTGTTAATCTTTATACCGATTATGAATTTCCCATTTTGGATTATATGCTGGATAATTGTTATTGCTGCAATGCGCTTGATATCAATAATTCTTGGTCTTTTAAAGTATGGCCGGCTTGCTTTTTTGCATACCTATGCCAATAAAGCCACAGGTATAGTCTTATTTTTCTTTCCCTTTCTGTTTACTGCTTTTGGAAAAGAAATAACAGCGGCCATTATTTGCTGTATAGCGACTGTTTCGGCAGCTGAGGAACTGTTAATTAACCTGACTTCAAAAACGCTGCACAGGGATAGAGGTTCAATTTTCAGCAAATAAGCACATTCTATAGTTACTCAAAATGATTTGCCATTCAAAACGCAGGCGATATCAATATCCTGCTGTCTTTGAAAACTTTTGCCTTTCCGCAATGTCAGGCAGCCTGCATAGCGTAAAACATTGATAAATCCTATAAAAAGTAATATAATAGCAGAATTAATTGCTGTCCTGGTGATCGGATTGCAATTATGCCGAAGGTTCAGAACAAATATTACCTTGAGAATTTGATGTATTTACAAAAAGTATAAATAGTTTAGCAAAAACGCAAAATATAAAGGAAAAGGATGGCCTTATGAAAATAGGAGAAGATTTAATTAATGAAATCAATGCATGTGTGCCGGAACATGGCACAACAGCATTCTGGTGGCTGGGGCAGATGGGATTTGCCGTAAAGCTTGGAGATAAAACAATTTATCTGGATCTTTTTTTATCAGAGTATCGGGGCAGGAAGATTCCGCCCCTGCTAAAGCCCGATGAGATCACCAATGCGGATTATATTATGGGGACACATGACCATCTGGATCACATTGACAGGGATATCTGGAAGCAGCTGTCCATCAGTTCTCCCGGGGCAAAGTTCATTGTTTCAAAGCTGCTGGTCCCGTCTCTTTCCAAGGATCTGGATATCCCCCTGGAACGGTTTATCGGTCTTGACGACGGAGCCGGCCTTCATCTGCCGGACGGCATAAAAGTCTCAGGAATTGCTTCCGCTCACGAATTTTTCGACCAGGACCCCGACACAGGTGCTTATCCCCATCTTGGATACGTTATAGAGGGCAATGGATGCACCCTGTATCATTCGGGAGATACCTGCATCTACGAAGGAATGTACCAAAAACTCCGGGCACTAGGGAAAATCGACGTGATGTTTCTTCCCATCAACGGACGTGATGGAAGACGGTATAAAAACAACGTCATTGGAAACATGACATATCAGGAGGCAGTTGATCTGGCCGGAACCTTAAAGCCTGGCCTTGTAGTTCCGTCACATTACGAAATGTTTGATGACAACAAAGAAGATCCCTCCCTCTTTGCAGATTACATATCGGCAAAATATCCCGGAATCAACTATTGGATCGGAGGACACGGGGAGAAGATCCTGTATATGCAATTATAAAGGGGGCAGTCATCATGAAACGTGAAGATTTTTTAGCCCGCCGGCCCGGGATTATCGGAGAAGAAAAATTCAGACAATACGCCGTATTGATTCCGCTGATCAATATTTCAGGTGTTATGCATTTAATATTTGAAAAGCGGTCTAATAAATTAAAACGTCAGCCAGGAGAAATCTGTTTCCCGGGTGGGAAGCTCGAAGAGAATGAAACCCTGCAGGAATGCGCCGTGCGTGAAACAGAGGAAGAGCTGCTGGTCTTTCAAAATCAGATCGAGGTGATCGGTCCGGGCGACGTTTATATTTCTCCTTTTAATTTGATGATCCATCCCTATATTGGTGTAATAAGAGAGTATGAGAATACATTCAGCACCGATGAAGTGGAGGAAATCATAAAAGTTCCAATAGACTTTTTCCGCAGACAGCAGCCGGAAAAATTTGAAAGTAAGCTGGTCAATGAGCCTCCGGAAGATTTCCCTTATGAATGGATTCCGGGAGGAGTGAAATATCCCTGGGCAAAGGGCACTCATGATATCCTGTTTTACCAGTATGAGGATATTATTATCTGGGGTATGACCGCACAAATAACAAAGTCGGCGGTGGCTTTAATTGATGAATACGATCTTATAAAAGACATATCCTAAAATTTAACTTACAAACCCATTCTAAGATGGAAATATTTAAAGAAAGGTGATTTTTATGAAAAAAGAGATTTATCTGGCAGGCGGCTGCTTCTGGGGGACGGAAAAGTATTTGGGCAACATTCCCGGCATTCTATCCACAGAGGTGGGGTATGCCAACGGCAATACGGAAAATCCGACTTATAAGGAAGTGTGTTACAATAATACAGGCCATGCGGAAACCGTTAAAGTGGAATATGATGATTCCGTCATCGGACTGCCCTATGTTCTGCAGCTTTATTACGATGTCATCAACCCGGTGAGCATTAACCGCCAGGGCGGCGACGTAGGGTCCCAGTACAGGACCGGAATCTATTTTACAGATGAAAAGGATGAACCGTTAATTGACGATTCCATAAGGGAACTTCAAAAAAAGTACAAAGAAAAGATTGCCATTGAGGTAAAGCCCCTTATCAATTACTATAAGGCGGAAGAGTATCATCAAAAATATTTGGACAAGAATCCTGACGGCTACTGCCATATCGGAGCCGACAAATTTGAAAAGGCGAAAAAAGCGTCGGATGCGAGCAAAAAATTTGTGAAAAAGCCTTTGGAAGAGCTGAAAAAGAATTTAACGGGAATGCAGTTCGAAGTAACACAAAACAGAGCAACAGAGCCTCCGTTTCAAAATGAATATTTCAATAAATTCGAAGAGGGGATTTATGTGGATATTACTACAGGAGAACCCTTGTTTCTGTCAGATGATAAATTTGAGTCCGGCTGCGGCTGGCCCAGCTTTTCCAGGCCGATTGATTCCAGCCTGATCACAAATGTTGAGGACAGAAGCTTTGGCAGGATCCGCACAGAGGTGAGAAGCAAAAACGGCAACGCTCACCTGGGACATGTGTTTGATGATGGCCCGGATGATTTAGGCGGGCTGCGGTACTGTATTAACAGCGCATCCTTAAGATTTATACCGAAAGAGAAGATGGAGCAGGAAGGGTATGGAGAGTATTTAAAGCTGCTGTGACCGGCAGTAAGGACATGCCCTGTGTGAAAAAGCCAGAAGGAGATAATGGCATGAAAGAGCTGGAAAATATCCTTGAAACAGAAATACAGGGAACCAGATATGTTTTTTCAAATAAAATCGGAACCAGCGAAAGCCTGTTTGACAGCTTTAACAATCTGGCTCAAAAGACATTCGGCTTAAGGTTCTCAGAGGTGGGAGGGGAATATGAGCCTCATGTGCTTGCACTTGACGGGAAGGTATGCGCCAATGTTTCCGTCAATCAGATCCCCTTTTATCACGGCGGAAAAAGAAAGCTTTATATACAACTGGGAACCGTAATGACCGATCCCCAATTCCGGGGAAAGGGATTGAGCCGCTGGCTCATAGAGCATATCCTGGAAAAGTGGAAAGGCAGCTGTGACGCCCTTTATCTGTTTGCCAATGATTCGGTTCTGGACTTTACCCTAAATTCGGCTTTGTCAGAGCCTCTGAATTTGAATACGTTCATCCGGGAATAAAATCCGGCGGGGGCGCTCAAAGGCTTTCGATGAATGAGTCGGACAGTGTCAGACTGGCGTTGGAAAAATACAGGCAGGGAAATCCATTTTCAGCGCTGTATATGGCGGAAAACCAAGCCCTGTTTTCATTCTACTGCATGGACCACATGAAGGAAAATGTTTATTATTCCTCCCGGTATGATGTAATTCTTATTGCGGACAGGGAAGAGGGGCAAATCAGGTGCTGCGATATCTTTGGACGCACGGATGCCGGACTTTCGGAGGTGTTAAAGGAAATTTCCTGGGAGGATGAAAACCGGATAATCCTGGGATTTACCCCAAAGGACAGGGACGGCCTTGAGTGCAGGCAGCATTTTGAAAAGGATACCACTTTGTTTGTATATAAGGATGAAAAATTCCCCTTTTATTCGGAACGGCTGATGTTTCCTGTGATTTCCCATGCCTAGGCCGGGAAATGCAGATGAAAAATAAAAGTCTGAGGCAGAGTTTAAATTTTAATTGACAATGGCCCTTGTCTGTGATATCATTTCCAGAAATAGTGAAAAGGCAATGAAGAGAAATAGTAAATATACAATAAATTTCAGAGAGAAGATGGCCGGTGTGAATCTTCATTTTAGTATATCGAAGCAGTCTCGGAGCTTTGAACCCAACGGGCAGGACCTTAGTAGGCTTCAACGTATTCCCGCGTTACAGGGACACGATATGCTGGTATCGTATGAGAGTGCAGAGATTATCTCTGAATTTAGGTGGTAACACGGATTGTATATTCGCCCTAGACGTTTCGACGTTTAGGGCTTTTTTTATTACTTTCACTTATTAAATCATTTGAAAAGAGGGTAAATAATTATGAGAAATTTTGAAAAATCAAGCAGGCTGGATAATGTATGTTATGATATCAGGGGACCGGTCATGGATGAGGCTAACCGGATGATCGGACGCGGCATTGATATCCTTAAGCTGAATATCGGCAATCCCGCGCCTTTCGGCTTCCGGGCGCCGGAAGCCCTGCTTCAGCGGATGAATGAAAATTTATGCCATACAGAGGGCTATTCGGACTCAAGGGGACTGCTTTCCGCAAGAAAGGCCATTGTAAAATACTGTAAGAAAAAAGGAATACAGCAGGTGACAGAGGATGATGTATACACGGGAAACGGCGTAAGCGAGCTTATTACCATGTCCATGCAGGGGCTTTTGAATTATGGAGATGAAATTCTTGTTCCCTCCCCGGATTATCCCCTGTGGACCGCTTCCGTCACCCTTTCAGGAGGCACAGCCGTCCATTACGTATGCGATGAAAGCGCGGACTGGTATCCGGATATCCAGGATATAAAGAGCAAAATAACGGACAGGACAAAAGGAATCGTCATCATCAATCCCAACAATCCTACGGGGACCCTGTATCCCAGGGCGGTACTGGAGGAAATCGCAGCTCTTGCCCGCAAGCACGGATTGATTCTCTTTGCCGATGAAATTTACGACAGGCTGGTCTTTGACGGACTGGAGCATGTGTCAATCGCTTCCCTTGCGCCGGACCTTCTGACCATTACATACAACGGCCTGTCAAAATCCCATTTGATTGCAGGATACCGCTGCGGCTGGATGAGCCTTTGCGGGGATAAATCCTTTGCCAAAGGGTATGTGGAGGGAATCAACCTGCTGTCCTCTATGAGGCTATGCTCCAACGTTCCGGCCCAGTCCGTCATCGACATGGCCCTTGAGATGGAAGAGGAAACAAAGGAGCTTTTGCTGCCCGGGGGACGGATATATGAGCAGAGGGAATACATTTACAGGGCCTTAAATGAAATCCCGGGAATTTCCGTTACAAAACCCAAGGCAGCTTTTTACGTGTTTCCTAAAATGGACGTCAATAAATTTTGCATATCCGACGATGAAAAGTTTGTTCTGGATTTTTTGACGGATAAGAAAATTCTCTTGACACACGGCGGCGGATTTCACTGGGAAAAGCCGGACCACTTCCGGGTTGTTTATCTGCCGGAGCTGGAACAGTTAAAAACTGCCTGCGGCAAGCTGGCGGATTTCATGTCCTACTACAGGCAAAAATAAAAGGGGCCTGTCACTTTTTTCCATTATAAGCCATGCCCATATAGGCGTCCCCGGAATGAAGCTCATCAAGCATCTGTCTTATTCTCTTTTCACGGGTTTCCGGCCGCTTGGCCCGCGTGATCCAGCCGATATAATCATTCTGTTGGTATGGAGGGCGGGCCTGGTATGGTCCGGTCAGATTTTCCTGCTCAAGGGCTGCCGCCACATCTTCAGGCATGGGATAACGGGGGCGTAAGGTTTTTTCTGTTTTCAGCCCCTCTTTTTTCGCTTTTGCCAAGTCTTCCTGTTCCTTTACCCGGAACCGGACGATCCTGTTTATAAGATCAAGAGGAAGGGGGGCCTGGTAAGGAAGGCGGACCGTGCCCTTGGAGCAGTCATATTCTGTCAACTCCTCCTGAAAAGCTTCAACAGCGCTGGATCCCGGATAAAACCCAAGATGGTTTTTTTCGGCCGAAAAGTGCACCAGATTGCCATAATAGGCAAAGGTTGCCATTCCCCAGCTGATCTTTTCCTCCGCTTCCGGTGCGGCCTCTCTGATGGTTTGGCGCAGCTCCTGCAGAACAGGCCGGATTTCAGGTTTACACCGGGCGATATATTCTTCAATGGTTGCAGGCAGTTCCTGTGTCATAAAGTACCTCCTTTTTTCATTTACTCATTTTCTCAAAGGACAAAGCCTCTTTTTCCAGTTTACCACAAAAACAGGCAAATACCCTTTTAAATTCCGGAAAAATGATATATGATTTGTTTATAAAATGGATTGCAAGGAGATATCATGTCCGATCATTCACTGGAGATCTTTCATAAATCAACAGAACAGTGGTTTACCAATGCCCTCGGTTCGCCCACAGAGGTTCAAAGGCAGGCCTGGCCGGAGATTGCAGCAGGCCGGCACACACTGGTTTCTGCGCCCACCGGTACGGGAAAGACCCTCACCGCATTTTTAATATTTATCGACAGGCTTCTGGAAGAAGCAGCAAGGGGCGCTTTAAAACAGGAGCTGCGGCTGATCTATATTTCCCCCTTAAAATCCCTTGCGGGAGATATCCGGGAGAATCTAAACCGCCCGATGAAAGGGATTCTTGAGGAGAAGCGGAAAGCAGGTATTTCAGCCGGCGACCTTGAACTTCAAATCGCCATCCGCACCGGTGATACCAGCCAGAAAGAGCGGAACCGGATGATTAAGAAGCCCCCCCACATCCTGATCACAACTCCGGAATCCCTTTATCTGATGCTGACCAGTCAATCAGGACGGAATATTTTAAAAACGGCAGGAGCGGTTATTATTGACGAGCTCCACGCCCTGATTGATTCCAAAAGAGGAGCCCATCTGATGCTTTCCGTGGCCAGGCTGGACAAGCTGTGCGGACGGCCGCTTCAGCGCATCGGGTTGTCGGCCACCATCGAACCTCTGGACATTGCCGCCCGGTACTTA
>JASGGP010000209.1:0-8590 GCA_047604985.1 Lacrimispora sp. | reverse complement strand
TTGTTCAGGATCCATACGGAATGGGATATGAAGGTGTACTTTCCGTGATTTCATGCTTAATAGGCAATCGTGTTGAACATGATGTTGTTGCACCTACGACTCTGGTAACAAAAGACAATTTTGACGTACCGGAAGTACAGAAGCTGCTGTACCCTGGTAAATAATAAATGTCAGTTGGTCTGAAATTTATGGAGGTTGGCAAATGCAGGAACAAATAACACCCATTGTCTCCATGAAAGGAATTGTAAAGGAGTTCCCAGGTGTACGCGCTCTTTCCGGCGTGGACCTGGAGCTCCTTCCAGGAGAAGTACATGCACTGGTAGGCGAGAATGGCGCGGGCAAATCTACAATTATCAAAATACTGATGGGAGTCTATTCCAAAACAGCAGGAGAAATCTATTTAAATGGTGAGAAGAAAGATATTAAATCTCCTTTTCATGCACAGTCACTGGGATTGGGAGCGGTGTATCAGGATGTGAATCTGGCACAGCATCTTTCTGTAGCTGAGAATTTCTTTATGGGGCAGCTGCCCAGAACAAAATTCGGTATCGTGGATTATACCCGCATGTATAAAGAAACAAAGGAAACACTGGACTCCATCGAGGTGCATGTAGACCCGAAAGCGATTATCAGAACGCTGTCAGTGGCGCAGCAGGAGATGGTAGCAATCGGAAAGACCATGCATCAAAAGGCAAGGGCGGTTATTTTTGATGAACCGACAGCATTGCTGACAGCCGATGAGACAAAACAGCTGTTCAGAATCATTGATAAGCTGAAGCAGGAAGGCGTAGGGGTTTTGTATATCTCACACCGTATGGAAGAAATATTCAGTATCTGTGACCGGGCAACTGTTTTAAAGGATGGATGCCTGGTAGGAACCGTTGATATTGAAAACACAGATGAAGACCGCCTCATATCCATGATGGTGGGAAGAAATGTAAATGATATGTATCAGATTGACCATGTACAACCGGGTGAGACGATTCTTAAGGTGGAAAATATTTCAAGGGGAACAGCCTTTCAAAATATAAGCTTTGAGGTAAAGCGGGGCGAGATTTTCGGCATGTTCGGATTGGTGGGTTCGGGACGGACTGAGATTGTGAGATCGATTTTTGGAGCTGATGCCAAAGACTCGGGAAAAGTGACTTTTATGGGAAAACCGGCAGATTTCGCCAGACCGGTTCAAGGGATTCAGGCTGGTATTGCCCTGCTTCCGGAAGATCGGCGGGCCCAGGGGCTGGCACTTGGCATGTCAGTTGCAGACAACACCAATATGGTTGCAGTCCATCGTATCGCCCGTTTTGGAGTCATGAATAAAGGCAAAAGCGAGCGGATTGCCCGGGAGTATGTAGAAAAGCTCAGAACGAAGACTCCGACGGTTTATCAGCTGGTAAAAAACTTATCCGGGGGTAATCAGCAAAAAGTGGTCATATCGAAATGGCTGGCCCAGAACAGCGACTTATTTATCTTTGATGAGCCCACGGTAGGCGTTGATGTGGGCGCAAAGCTTGAAATTTATAAAGTATTTGAATCACTGATTAAGGATGGCAAGACCATAATCATTATATCCTCGTATCTTCCGGAGGTAATGGGACTTGCAAACAGAATGATGGTAATGTATGAAGGACGTCAGATGGGAATCATTTCCCGGGAAGAGTTTACCGATGAAAACATCATGCGGTATGCTTCTGGTATGAAAGGAAAGGAGTCATAAAGACTATGGCGGAAAAGAAAAAACAAAATCTGTTCCTGTCTCGCTTTCAGACGGAGCTGCTGCTGGTGGGAATTTTGATTGTATTATTTTTGTTCTTCGGTGTGAAGTCGCCGGTATTTTTAAAAGTGGATACACTTATGAAGCTGTTAAAACAGGCTTCCATATATGGGATTATAGCAATCGGAATGACATTTGTTATTACGTCATCCGGTATTGACTTGTCTGTTGGCTCAGTGGTCGGCTTAGCGGGGATCGTGGTTTCCATGTGTATGGTAAGCGGGATTCCGGTCATTCTATCAATCCTGATTGCCATAGGCGCAAGTGTGTTAGTCGGATTGTTTAACGGAGTCCTGGTACATAATGCAAAGGTTCCGCCGTTCATCGCTACGATGGCGTCCATGACAGTTGTCAGGAATGTTATTTTATTGATGACTGGGGCCAAAACCATATCCAACCTTCCCCAGAGCTTTACGGCATTTGCATCAGGATCTGTATTGGGAATTCCCAATATGTTTCTAACCTGGCTGGCTATTATTATCCTGGGTATTTTCATTACAGGAAGAACTGTGTTTGGAAGAAATATCTATGCTTATGGAAGCAATAAAGAATCTGCAAGATTAAGCGGAATCAATATTTCCTCAACGGTCTACGGGGTCTATATATTTTCTGCCATTGTCTGCGGAATTGCAGGCATTTTAATGGCGGCCCGCCTTGGCAATGGAGTACCGACTTCCGGTGTTGGATATGAGCTTGATGCAATTGCTGCCTCAGTTGTTGGCGGTGCCAGCTTGGATGGCGGTGAAGGTTCTGTAATAGGTACCGTTCTTGGCGCTATGATTATGGCGACGCTGCGTCAAGGCGGAACATTGCTTGGAATCAATTCGTTTATCATGGAAATTATTATAGGCTCCTTAATTGCAATAGCAGTTGTAATTGATAAAATGCGGAAAAGCCGATAGATGGAGGAAAAGGCGATGATATACAAGAAGGTCGGAAAAATTGCGGAAAAAATCTCGGTAATTGGAATTGGGTGCTGGAATTTTGGCGGAGATTGGGATTCCATGGATGATAAAAAATCATCCGGGATAATACATACAGCGATTGAGATGGGAGTAAATTTCTTCGATGTGGCACCGGTTTATGGATGGGGACATTCAGAAACGGTTCTGGGAGCGGCATTGAAAGAAGGGAGTCACAGAAATAAGGTGCTGATTGCCTCGAAAGGCGGCCTGCTATGGAATGAGAAGCATGAGACAACGAATAATCTCTCAAAAGCAAGCCTGTTAAAAGAGATTGATGCGACATTGACAAGACTTCAGACAGACCATGTGGATATTTATCAGATGCATTGGCCTGATCCCAATGTACCATTAGAGGAGACAGCAGAGGCTCTGGAAGAAATGAAAAAGGCCGGAAAAATTCGATATGTAGGATTGAGTAATTTTTCCCAGGCAGATGTAGAGAAAATGATGGAGTACACCGATGTTCATTGTCAGCAAAGCCTGTACAATATGCTGGAGCGGAATACAGACAGCTATCACAGCATTCCTTTGGAATATAAGACCGAAAAGGAGGTACTGCCCAATGTAAGAAAGTTTGGTCAGGCATTTCTGCCGTACAGCCCATTATTCCAGGGATTGCTGGCCGGGAAATTCCATTCGGGGGCAAACTTCTCTGAAAATGATATCAGAAATGCAAATCCCAAGCTGGCAGGACCGGCATTCCGGCAGTATTTTGATGGTGCAGAACAGATTAAAAAGATCGCGGAAGCATATGGAAGGCCAATGAATGAGGTTGCCTTAAACTGGCTGAGACAGAAAGAGGAGGTTACTTCTATTATTGGAGGGGCTTCTACTGTGGCGCAGCTGGAACAGAATATTCAATGTACAACCTGGGATATTGATGATGAAATGATGGATAAAATTAATAAAGTGCTGGAACCATTTGAGAATTTGTAAACAAATTAATTAAGCAGCAATGAAAAGCAGAAAACCCGCCATGTGAATTAATATGTTTTTTCACATGGCGGGTTTTAACGTTAGCGCATTTGCAGAAGCGTAGATTTTTACCATACTTTATTCCTTTCTAATTCCTTTTATTTTTGCATTTAAAATTCAGTTTCCTCTTATAAATAAAATATATGGGGAATTAGTATAAGGAAATGAGTAATGTCAGGATTTTAAAGAAACGTAAATCAAGTGGTCGTATTTCCTCTCTTAAATGATTCGGTAAGGGAAATGTCAGAATCATCATCTGTTATTTCAACATCATCATATCTGGCCCTTACTGTGTCGGCCATAGCAATTGCTTCTTCCTCTGAAAACCCCATGTCTACCCATGCTTGTACATCTTCGTTTAACATAGCTTTTTCCTCCAATATTCACCTTAGATGTTATCTGTGGCTTACAATCATTGCAACGATATACCCCAATCCAAAAATCACTCCCGCAACCAGCCATGAAACGGCACACTTAATTATTGCCATCTTTGTCATTGCAACAGTCAGCACCCCTGCGTCAGAGGCTGCGATACAGGCTATAATAGGTTTGATGAATAGTGTCCAATATCCAACGTATACAGCCAAAATAATCCCTATAAAAAATATTCCGATGGACAAGTAACACCTCATATATTCCCCTCCTTGTTTTATCCCTACTATTATATTATTCACATTATACCCATAAAGTAACATTACTATAATTTAATCGAATCAAGTAAGTCTCTCTTTTCAAATGTGAAAAGTATTGAGCAGTGGACGGGAGCCTGCTTATACCAGGTAGAGTACAAGCTTCGCCTGACAAGCAGCGATATCCGCTTGACCTGCATTTTCTCTTTTTAACAGAGCGTAAAATAGCATATTGATGGCTGGTAAGCACTGTTGTATAATAAAGCTGTATTCCAGAATCATAAGCAGTATGATAAATGGAATCAGAAGAATAAATAATCATATGAGATGTAATAATTCATTGTATGGTTCCTTCAGTAACTTTCATTTCTCCCATGGTGGGGAAAAGAAAAGCAGGGAATCTTTTCAGATTTCCTGCTTGGTGGGCCGCTGTAATGCGGTGGGTATTCAGTTATTCGTGATGGGCAATCAGTTTGACCCCATTTAATTGGGGAGTATCTACTCCCGGGCATAATTATTTTATGCAGACAGCTATATTATACTGCCTTCTCCACCCATCAGGCTTGTTAATTCCTCAATTCTTTCTAATGGAAATGGTGGTGAAGTCAGAGGCTTCATGGCAATTGACATAAGTTTCATAGGATTGTCATCTGCGGCGATTCGGTTTGAATCAAGTTTTCCGCATCTCTTGCAACGATGAATAATTGCCCATTCGCCATCCTTTCTTACCCATACACCGATCGGTTCCATGATACCGCCGCAATCAGATGCTCTGTCGCCGGGATCCTCATCAACATGAAAGCTGCTGAGACAATTGGGGCAATGGTTCCTGTGATTGCTTCCGGCTCCCTCTGGAACAATAAGGCGCCCACAAACTTTACAGGTAAAGGTATCCTTGCAGGCATGATTTTTATAATAACCGTCTGTATATGCTATTTTCTTATTTTTACGATTCATTTGTTCCTCCAAATAGTTTATATAAAATCCTTTGGAGGTCAACGCAATGGGATTCGTATTTTAGATTATTGCGCAAACCTCCCGGTCTGCTGCAATTTGCATTTTACTGTAATGTTTCAAACAAAAGTCCCCTTTCTTTTTTTCTTATGGTTTCATTATACAGCACCGGGCAAGTTTTTGGAATACGGTATTTGCTAAACTTTCCCGATGAAAACAGATCGCAGGACTATGTGAATTTTCCCAAAAAGGGAATCGGACTGTATGGAATAAAATTATGAAAATCCTCCAAATGTAGTTGACAAAATGGGAGGAAAACAGTAATATATTAGTATACATTTGGTTTTGGTTTAGTTCATACAGTCAAATCATATATAAGGGTAAAGCAGGAGGAAATATAAATGGATATGACATTACGTTGGTTTGGTGAAGGCGTGGATTCGGTATCTTTGGAACAGATACGCCAGATTCCGGGAGTGAAAGGCGTGATTACGACCTTGTACGACATTCCCGCAGGTGAGGAGTGGCCCATGGAGCGCATTCTTCAGATGAAAGAGCAGGTGGAGGCCAAGGGCTTAAAGGTGCTGGGTATTGAGAGTGTGAATATTCATGATGCCATTAAAGTAGGTACTCCTGAGCGTGAGCAGTATATTGCCAATTACATCACAACTCTGGAACGTCTGGGACAGGCGGATATCCACGTGGTATGCTACAATTTCATGCCGGTGTTCGACTGGACCCGTTCCGATCTTGCCAAGGTCCGTCCCGACGGTTCCACGGTTTTGGCCTACGACCAGAAAGAGATCGACAAGATTGATCCCGAGAACATGTTTGAGTCCATGGGAGAGAAGTCCAACGGCTTTGTACTGCCTGGATGGGAGCCGGAGCGCATGGCCCGCATTAAAGACCTGTTTGCTATGTATAAAGACGTCACTGAGGATGTTCTGTTCGACAACCTGGTATATTTCCTGAAAGCCATTCAGCCTGTCTGTGAGAAATACGATATCAGGATGGCCATTCATCCCGACGATCCCGCGTGGCCGGTATTTGGGCTTTCCAGAATCATCACCGGCAAGGACCGGCTGCTTAAGCTGATGAAAGCAGTGGACGCTCCTTTTAACGGCGTGACCCTGTGCAGCGGATCCCTGGGAAGTAATCCGGACAACGATATTCCGGACATCATCCGTTCCTTAAAGGGACGTATCCATTTTGCCCATGTGCGCAATTTACAGTACAACGGCCCTGGCGACTTCCAGGAGGCAGCTCATCTGTCCGAGGACGGAAGTATGGACATGTATGCCATTATGAAAGCGCTGTATGATATCGGCTTTGACGGAATCATGCGTCCGGACCATGGCAGAGCGATCTGGGGTGAGGTTTCCATGCCGGGCTACGGTTTGTATGACCGTGCGTTGGGGGCCTGCTACTTAAACGGCCTTTGGGAAGCAATTGTTAAACAGAACCAGAACTGATCAAAAGGAGAAAATGCAATGAAAATGAATCTGAACACACTTCAGGATAAAAGCTTCTGGGACAATGCGGGAGTGAAGCTGCCGGAGTTTTCCGTCAGCGCTATGTGCGAAAACACATATAAGAACCCGGTGTGGGTACATTTCGGCGCCGGAAACATTTTCCGGGCCTTTACCGCCAGACTGCAGCAGAAGCTGCTGAACGAAGGAAAAGAAAAGTGCGGCATTATCGCCGTGGATACCTTTGATTATGATATACTGGACAAGATTTATGCTCCTTTCGACAATCTGACCATGCTGGTCCTGATGAACGCAGATGGCCGCCTGGACAAGGAGGTTGTAGCCAGCATCTCTGAGGGCCTTAAGGGCGACAGCGGCAACGAGAAGGACTATGGCCGTCTGAAAGAGATTTTTTGTAATCCCAGTCTGCAGATGATCAGCTTTACCATCACAGAGAAAGGATATGCCTTAAAGAATCTGGACGGAAGCTTTTTCCCGGTGGTAGCCGAGGATATTCAGAATGGACCGGAAAAACCAAGACATGCCATGAGCGTTGTGGCGGCTTTGCTCTATGAGCGCTTCAAAGCCGGTACTCTGCCTTTGGCTGTGGTGAGTATGGACAACTGCTCTCATAACGGCGAGAAGCTCCAGTCCAGCATCTTAACGGTTGCCCGTGAGTGGCAGAAGGCTGGGCTGGTTGAGACGGAGTTTGTGGCCTACTTAGAGGACGAGCACAAGGTGTCTTTCCCCTGGTCCATGATCGACAAGATTACACCCCGTCCCGCTGACCAGGTGAAAGCTGTGCTGGAGGAGATGGGCCTTGAGGATATGGCTCCCATTGTCACCAGCCGTAACACCTATATTGCCCCTTACGTCAACGCCGAGACTCCGGAATATCTGGTGATTGAGGACAAATTTCCCAACGGTCGTCCGGCCCTGGAAGCTGCAGGCGTCTATATGACCGACCGGGACACAGTGAACAATACAGAGCGGATGAACAACCACCTGCTTAAATCCGCTGCACACCGCACTTGCCGTTTACGGCTGTCTGCTGGGTTACGATTCCATTGCGTCCGAGATGCAGGATGTCCAGTTAAAGGCACTGGTTGAGAAGATCGGATACGGAGAGGGAATGCCGGTGGTGGTGAATCCGGGCATCATAGATCCCCTGGATTTCATTCACGAGGTTATTGACTTACGCCTCCCGAATCCCTATATCCCCGATATGCCTCAGCGTATCGCCACGGATACCTCACAGAAAGTGGCAATCCGTTTTGGTGAGACCATTAAGTCCTATATGGAGCGTCCGGAATTGGATCCGGGCACATTAACCTATATTCCTCTGGCTCTGGCCGGCTGGTGCCGCTATCTGCTGGCAGTAGATGATAAGGGTGAGGCCATGGAGCTGAGCTCTGATCCAATGCTGGCGCAGCTGACCGGAAAACTGGCGGGAGTCAGGCTGGGAGATCAGGATTCCTATGAGGGCAATTTAAAAGAGATTCTCTCCAATCCGGTGATCTTTGGTGTGAATCTGTATGAGGCCGGGCTCGGAGATAAAGTAGAGGGCATGTTCCTGGAACTGACAGCCGGACCGGGTGCAGTGCGTGCCACACTGGTGAAGTATTTAGGATAACAGGCACAATATTAATCGCTTAAGGAGATTTGGCAAATGAAGAACGATGCCAGGCAGACAGGGGAGACCGCAAAGGAATATGCGTACCGCATCCTGAAAGAGAATATCATCACGCTGGAACCGGAACCGGGGAGCACGCTGAATGACATGGAGATCTCGCAGATGATCGGGATTAGCCGCACGCCGGTACGGGA
>JASGGP010000208.1:0-8594 GCA_047604985.1 Lacrimispora sp. | reverse complement strand
ACACCATTGAAACAATGAAGCAGGTATATACGGTTCCCGCGGATTCAGGGCTGAATACGGGATTTGAAAGGCAGTAAAAAGGTGTCCCTACATTTTGAAGGCTTGATTCATTATTATCTATATCAAGCACCGTAATGCAAGCCACATAATATGTTCCGTTAGCCAGCCCTGAATCCGCGGGAACCGTATATACCTGCTTCATTGTTTCAATGGTGTTGTCATAAACGGTTAATCCGGAGGAATTGTCTTTTATAATACAGCGGACCTTGTAAATCTGGTTGCCATGCCAGGAAAAGCTGATGTTTGTTCCAATAGAAGAATCAAAGGGTTCTATTGGATGTATGATTGCATACATGTTGTTCTCCTTTGCTTTTGCTGTGAAGGTTGTTAAGTTATAACGAGGTGAGAAGATGATGTTAAGCTAGTGTTTTCATAAGCATTTATTTTACTTTCTGTTTAAGCAGAGGCATCCTATCTTGTTCCATACATTTGAATAAATAAGGAACTCCAGTCATTGCAGGGGGCACATACCCATACGGTATCACTGGCATGCAATTCGCAGTCACATCTTGCAAAATACTCTTTGTTTTTATAGGAAATAATGTATTTATTGTTTGCTGCGGGGCCGATTACCCTGGCCCGGAAGGTTTTATCATATTTTAATGTATCAGAAGCGCATGAAAAGAGATAATAGATATCTTCTGATATCTTTTTGTATACTTCCTGAAGATTCAATGTTTTTCACCTCATTCTTTTCTGATAAATATTTTGGCATAACATAAAAGGGGACCCATTTTTTAGGTCCCCTTTGCTGCCTGTTATCTTATTCCTGCTTGCTGGATCATGGCACTTCTTAAACCTCCGTTTAAAATTCCCTGTGCCAGAGCATCAACATTATCGCATTTTTGGATGTTTATATCGCCAAATTCAAATTTCGTGACGGGCTGGCCGGCCCTTGCTGCGGCATCGGTATAGTACGGAGCCTCTGTCGGTATATAGTTCCATGCTTTACTCAAGTTAGTAAGAAGCATGTCCTGCTGATCCGGGTTAAATACGGCTTCTTTTTTGTGGAGGATAGCAGCTAATTCATCAGAATCCAGCTTTTTCAGTCCCAGAAGCTTCATTTTTGCTTCGCGGTTGGAGGTAGTAGAGGAGCCTACTAGACCGTTTTCAATGCCGCTTTTTAGACTCTGTACCTGTACCGAACTGTTGATTAAAGGAACTCCCGGGCCGCTCTCGACGCGCGGACCGCCCATATAGGGTTCCCCGTCTGCATTGTCATCGCCGTCATCGTCGTCATCTTCATCACTGGCATTTTCCAGGTTGTCTCTGACTTCTCTTAAAACATCGAGCATGGAAGATACATTGTTAGTAAGCTTCTGCCAGCTGGAGGTATATTCGGAGATCATTCCGGAGTTTTTGTTGTATTGCTCTAATGATTTGACCAGTTCGCTGGCTGAGGCTGTGAGCCCCTGTTGAATACTTGCCAGAATATCATTTGCATTGGGGCCGGACCCATTTACTGCTCCTAGATAATCGTAGATGTTTTTTAAGTTATCTCCAGCCAGCATTTTTTGGTTCATTTGTGAAAGCAGGCTATTGATTCCTGTTAAGGCCTCTCCGTAAGACAGGGAGCCATCCTTGTAGGAAGCAATATAATCTTCTAAAAGGGAATAGATATTGTTGGTGGTATCAATTTGTTCCTGATACCGGATTAATTGGTTTGAAATGTCCGTATACATTCCTGAAAAGTTATTAAATATGTCTGTATCATTACCGGATAGTACTTTATCTTTCCAATCTTTCCCTAAGACTTCGCTGGCTTTGGCTTCGTTTTGAACCTGAGTTATCTTATCACTGATTTCAGACCATTTATCGGATATTTTCTGTAAGGAGTCGATTTGGTCCTGGTATTTTTCATTCAGTCCATCCAGGGTTTCCTGGAGGTCATCAATTTGGGTCTGGATTTGGCTGGTTTCTAAGTCAAACTTTGCATCCTGAAAGGCTTCCTGAGCTTCGCGAAGTTTGTCTGAATCCTGCTCGTAAACAATCTGACCGTCCCGGATGACTTTTTCTGTTGCCTGCTGATTCACCTTTTGCAGGTTATATAGGGATTGTTCATACTTTTGCTGAAGCTTGAGCTCGTTATTCTGTTTGTTTAGTAAGTCGAGCTTGTCTTGCAGTGCATTCTTTGACGCTTCATATTCCTCGTTGACAGCATCTTTCTGCTTATTAATGGCGTCTATCTGGTCGTTCAGCGCACCGGTTACGGCGCTGATAACCGTGTCATATTCGCTTTTTACGTTACTGAGTCCATCGGCTACCTTTTGTAAGTCGGAGGAATAGCTGCTGATGCGTTCCAGTGGCATGTTTAATAATTCTTCATTCCACTTTTGAAGATTTTGGACCATTGAGGACATTTCGGAATTGACAGACTGCAACTGTCCATACAGTTCATTCCAACGCGTTGAACCTTCTTCTTGGTCGTCCATGACGTTTTCAATTTCGCTAGCCAGTTCTTTATATTGGTCAATTGTAGTGGCACCATTAGAAATCAAAGTTTGGTAATAATCAGCATTGAGCTTCTGCCCTGTGGCTGAATAAACAGCTCCCCAATTTTCAATTGCAGCGGAAATATCCTTATACATTGAAATCACCGTATTCAGATTATCAATTGGCATTTGCTCCAATGTTTTATTACATTCTTCTTGTTCAAGTTTCAGCCCTTGTATTTCATTCTTTGCGGATTTAACTTTCGCCTGTAATTCCTTATAATCTTTTGAACTGGTAGAAACTTTTGCTGCCCGAAGATCTGCCATTTCAGATTCCCATTCGGCAATATCTTGTTGGTTACCAGAAATCAAACCCTTATTATTTTTTATTTGCCGTTCATAGAAGTCGGCACCAACAATCTCTCCATGCGCTTCCATTAATTCCATTTGAGACTTGATTATCTTATTGGATTGTTCTAACTTTTCGTTCTCAATATTAATCGAATCAATTCTGCCCTCATGAAGTTTCTTAATTGTATCAATATGCTCTGCTTCTCCATCAGCTAATTGTTTTTCAGACGATTTCAACTTTTCATTAGCGTCTATTGCTGTCTGAACCTTTTCAGCCAAATCACTAGGTAAAGATTCAATATCTTCTCCACCATTCTCAATTTTGTCTTTGTATTCAGATGGAATAGCCTTTAAAGCGTCTGCATACGACTTCGAATTGGTTTCTACCTCTCGTTGATATTGTGGAAGTAATGTTTCGCTTTGCATTTTTAGCATACTTTGTAACGCATTTTCTTTTGATGCATTGGGGGCTCCAGATTGAATCATCGTATATAATTCGCCCAAACTCAATCCCGTTTTATCAGCATAATTTTGTAACTGGGATAGACCTTCTATTGTGTTGCCAAGACCATTATCGAAAATTGATTTTGCGTTATCAAATTCTTCTTGCGTCAATCCAAGGTACGCAATTGTATCCTTATTGGCTAGTTCTTTTAATTTGGCATATTCATCTTGTAGTACTTTAGTTCCACGCTCAATCCAGTTAATCTGTTTGGTAGTATCCTTTTTGTCAGATCCCGACTTGCCCGAACCAATACCATCAAAATCAAAAGGCTCTATTTCAATATTTGCAGCTTCATTCAGTTTTCTGATAATTTGATTGTGTGTATTTACCTGCTTATTGGCTTCAGACCATGCCTTTTCTCGTGCCTTTTCTGCTTCATCATAATCATCTGCTTTTGTACCCATACCCTGTGAACCAACGTGAGAATAATCTTTGCCACCACTAATAGAAGCTAAACCACTAACAGGATCAAAGACAATATTATAATATTTAATCCATGCGTTAGATAGGTTTTTGATTAATGTTTGATCTATTTCAGCCTTAGCTTGTGCCATGGTTTTCCAACTCGATACGTCCAATTCATAAGCTTTGCTAAGATTGCTAAATAGTGACTGATTATTATTTTTAACAGTAGTAAAGAAATCTTCGCTGCCGGACATTCTATAGGCCATAGCAGACCTAAAAACCTCGGCTTCATCATCAGTTACTGCCTGTAATTGACTCATTATTTCATCAGCACTTGTCAGACCCAGTATGTACTCATTGACAGCAGAACGTAACTGCGGATATTGCTTTGCAATAGCTTCAAGCGATGATGAACCTATCTTACCGGTCTTTTCATACTGTTCATTGACGTCCTGAAGCAGATTATATTCATCCTGAATACCTGATATTAGGTCCGTTGAAAGTGTAAAACCGTTTGCATATTCCTTGATTGCATTTACGGCATCTTCTGCACCAGTTTTTGTCTTTGACATTACATCACTAAGATCTGAAAATGATGAGATATTGTCTTTGTTTAAGCCATCAGAATTAAGGAGTGTTACATATTTTTCAATTGTATCAATTGGAAGCATTGAAAACATCGTTGTAAAATTAGGAGCCGACCTTGTGGATGCTTTATAATTATCAATTAACTCTAATAACTTTTCCCAAGATAAAAGCGTTCCTTCTGGTATATCAATTTTAGCAGATGCAATTTCTAAATCCCCAAGTGAAAGTTCTCCGGTTCTATTTACAGCATCAGCTTGCAATTTGCTTTCAACATTCTTTATTATATCATTAACATTTGATCCATCAGAAGATTTGATATCAAATATAAAATCTATAGAATTTTTTGTTTCAGCATCAAGTTCACCAATGGAAGCTTTAAAATCGGATAACCCCTTTAAATATTTGTCTAATGTAATGTCACCATTCTGAAATTGTGTTTTTAAATTAAATGCTTTTTCAAATTGATTGTTGATCTTTGATCCATCAGCACCTTCAAATAGTGCTATAATATTATCTTGTATATATTGTTCTGCATCATCCCATGAAGTGAAATTCAGTGAAGACCAGTCCAGGTTATTTATAATCTGCTGAACTGATGTCTGCATTGAATCAGACATTATTTTATACGAGGAATCCGTACTCAACCACGCAGCTATAGATGCACCTAAAGAGGACCAGTTACTTTTGGCTTTTTTATCTGCGATTGTGATTTTTGCGTCTAAGTCTGCAATGTCTTCTTCGTACTGTCTTGCAAGAGATTGAACATTCTTCTCTATTGTTTTTTTGGCATTTTCTATATCTTCATCAGATGAAATGATATTAAAAGTAAAGTCCACCGGAATTGTTTGTCCATATTCATCTACTTTATAATTGGAGGTCAATGGATCAACTTGGATATTTGATTCTTTCAATAATTTCTCATAATCATTTCGCATTTGTGAAAGAACTTCAAAGTTATCGTTAGATATACTAAACCATTTATTACTAATCCCATTAATAAGGTTATTAGTAAAGTCATTTGACTGAACATTTTCAAGGCCCCTTACTAATTCGTCCTTTTGTTTTTTTAAATCATCTGATTCTTTCTTATAGGAATTCGATTTTTTGGCAGCATCTTTGAACACAGTTGGCAACTCATCTGCAATCTCTGCATTTGCCAAATTTCTCTGAGCTTCCATCAGATTTTGCAATGAGACAACAATATTGTCCACATTTCCACTTAATTGAACAATTGCATTTCCATTTTTATCATAAGTTCTACTTAATGTAGGAAAGATATTTGCCAGTTCATTACTAAGTTGGAGAAACTCTTGATAGTCGCTGGTATTAAGAGAATTATTTTTTCCGGTAAACATGTCTACGCCTTGAGCTAACTTTGCAAATCGTTCTGCTGAATCGTCGATGGTTTTTTGATGGGACTTTAGTTCATCACTTAATGATTTGATATTTTCAGCAGCTTTGGAAGCGGCCAGGTGAATTTCATTTTGCTTCTGAATAAATTTAGTGATTCCTTCAATGGCAAATTGAATTGCCACACCAATTCCAAATGATATTGCACTATTAAGCAGGACTGTTTTAAGCCTTAATGCATCAGTTGCTATGCCAGCAGAAGTTAGGTAAGACTGATACCCTTCTAAGGAAGGTGGTGCCTCCTTTGAACAGGTACTCAGATATGTTTTCAAATGTGAGTTATTTTTAACTATTGTATCTCCAAAGGAATCGATATCGGTTTTACCTAGATTCAATTGCTCTTTCCATTTATTGATAGCAACAGAGGCCTCTTCAAACTGTTTTTTTTGGTTTTTAATAGCCGTAAAGTCAATCCCCATAAGCTTACCTTGTATATCAAATTCTCCGCTATCCGGATTGACTATTTGAGTAATCCCATAATCAGACTTTTTAGCCACTAATGCAGTATTCAATGCGGTAAGCAGTACTGGTATGGCTCCGATTGTGTCGGTTAATTTTTCAAACCCCTGAATAGCATTATCAAGAAAAGATATTCCGCCTTTTACATAATCCTGGTTCGTTAGAGAATTAACAAGGCTGTCCCAAGAGTTTTGCAGAGAGACAATACGCCCCTCCCAGGAATCTGCTTCCTGTGCTGTCTCCTTAAGAGCGGAACCGCCGCCCTGTGAAAAATCTGACAGCATTTTTTCATATAAGTCCCAGTTGTCCAGTAAGGCTGATAGGGAATCTGCATGTTTTCCGCCAAGGTCGGCGAGCAAGCCTTGCTTTTGATCGCTGCCATCCGGTAAGGTCCGGTAGACCCCGGAAAGTTCCTTTAAGATATCCATGGGCTCACGCAGCTTTGTTCCATTTTGGCCTATGGTCTCAAGCTGCACGCCTAATTCCCTGCATCTGTTTTCCACCTTTTGAATTTGCGCATCGTCGATAATCTCACCGTTAAATTCTCCTTTTACTTTCTGCAAATGGAGTAAGACGGATTGAAAGGATTCCCCTATTTCAGAACCGGAGCCCTTTGTAACGGAGATCATAGCAGCTTCTGCCGCGGTCAGCTGGTCAATGCTTACGCCGGCTTTGGAAGCGTCGGAGGCACTGATACGGGAGGCCTCTGCAATTTCAGTCAGGGAAATGTTGTTTTTATCGGAGACATTGTTGGCTCCATCCAGGGCGGCCGTTAATTTTTCAACCTGGCCGCTGTATTTATATGCGGAATCTGTAGCCAAGAGATAGCTGTTTGCCAGATTTGCGGTCATTTCCCCTGCAGACTGGGTAAGTAAGGATAATTCCCCCATCTCCTTTGAATTGTCTCCATACCCGGAGCGGGCCATTTCCCGGACGCTTTCCAGATAGCTGGTGCCTGATTTTCCGTATTTCCCGGCAATCTGAAAAGAATTATTGGCCAATTGCTTTAAGTCCTTTTGTGTTATATTTGACGCCTTTGAAATGTCGTCTAAAATTACTGACATATCTTTCAAGGTGCCTATGGATTCTTTGAACTTTTGCATTCCGAAGCTTACCAGGCCAAGCTTATCTGCCAGTTTGCCGGCATTTTTAGATATCCCGGTAAAGATATCTGAAATTGGGGTGGATGCATAGCCTGTGGCCCTTGCCTCAGATTTAAATAATTGGAATTCTTTCGTTGCGTCATCCAAGGTACCTGGATTATTAATGGCTGCAAGCGATTCTTCTACTTCTTCAGCCTGTTTTTTAAAAGCGGGAGATCCCTGTATTTTGGTATTCTGATTGAGAAAATCCTGCAATTCTTTTTGAAGCTTTTCTTTTTTCCATTCAATTACAGGAGAAATCGTATGTTTTGATATAACGGAATCAAGGATGTTATATATTTTTCTGGCTTTTAATGCGATTCCCTGCTCGTTTATTTTTATATCGCGAACAGAAACGTTATTTAAGGCTTCCCCAACTTCTTTTTGCGTCTGCTTTTGGTCAAATTTTGTCCTTAATTTAACTACCTGTACTTTGCTTTCAAGCTCTGCAATTACAGAATCGAGCTGCTTTTTGCTGTCTCCCTTATAAAGGGAGGCGACCAGATTCAGCTGGCGGATGTTTTTTTCGATTGCCTTAAGGTCCTGGTTGATCTGTTTTTCACTTTTTGCTTTATCCAATGCCGCTTTCAGCTGGATGATATAATTATTATCTGCCATATGTTATCCTCTTTTTAAATAAGTGAGGGATTAATGAAAATCCCTAAGAATATTTGCTTCATGGCAGACACGTTTTATACGCTGGCTGCCGGGGGGCTATGGGTTATGAGTTGTTTTTCTGCCATCTTTTATATACAAGGCCGCTTTTGGCTTTGTGAAACCATGCGACTATTTTTCCTTCTTCTTTTTGATTCCCAGATAATTTGCTGTAAGCCATTGGAACAGTAGAAATAATCTGGCGCAGGGAAGAGATCGCAATCAATGAATCTTCGCCGTAAACGGATTTTGCTTCTTCTAAAGAATAAAATTTTATAATAACATCTCCCTTTTTATAAGAAAAAAATAGGGAATAACGATTACATAATAATATTGTAATTTCGTTATTCCCTATTTGTTAAGATTAACACAAACCACAATAAAAGCTTTCAGTCTCATAATAGTATCTGAATTTTCAGCGTCATCGGCAAACCCGCCTCGGCTTTATGTCAGGCTCCTTTTAAAATGCGAGGTACCTGCTGCCTCACAAAATTATGCTTCGTTTTCCATGTACTCCACCATATCCGCCACATTGCCATCCTTTTCTTCCAGACAGGAAAATTCAATTTTGAAGGTTGCGGCATCACC
>JASGGP010000207.1:0-8670 GCA_047604985.1 Lacrimispora sp. | reverse complement strand
CTCATTTCGCCTTTCTTCCGGCTGTTATTCTTCCTGCTGCCCCGCTCCTGGGGCAGGATATTTTCTGCCGCACTCCTTTAAAACTTTATGGTCATTTAAAGCTTCATGGTCAGGGCAATTCTTTTTTTGGCAGTATCCACACTTATGACCTTAACTTCAACAATGTCGCCTACGCTCACCGCTTCTAATGGATGCTTGATGAATTTATCCGACATCTGGGAAATATGGACAAGTCCGTCCTGATGAACGCCGATATCCACGAATGCTCCGAAATCAATGACATTTCTGACGGTTCCCTTTAAAACCATGCCGGGCTTCAAATCATTCATTTCCATGACATCGGTGCGCAGGATGGGCTTTGGCATCTCGTCACGGGGGTCACGGGCCGGCTTTTCCAGCTCTTTCACAATATCCCGCAGGGTAATCTCGCCGATTTCCAGTTCCTTTGCCAGGACCTTATAGTCCAGAATCTTCTTTCCGATTCCGCTTAAGCCGCCTCCGGCCAGCTGGGACAGCTTATAGCCCAGCTTTTCTAAAAGCTTCTTGGCTGCATCGTAGGATTCGGGATGGACGCTGGTTCCGTCCAGGGGGTTTTTGCCTCCCTGGATTCTCATGAACCCGGCGCACTGTTCGTAGGCCTTGGGCCCAAGCTTTGCTACCTTAAGGAGCTGGCTTCTGCCTGTAAAGGCTCCGTTTTCTTCCCGGTAGACCACAATATTTTTTGCAATGACCTTTGAAATGCCGGATATATATTCCAGAAGGGAAGCGGATGCCGTATTCAAGTCCACTCCTACCTTATTTACACAGTCTTCCACCACGCCTCCCAGGGCCTCACTTAAACGCTTCTGGTTCATGTCGTGCTGGTACTGGCCCACGCCAATGGATTTCGGGTCAATTTTGACCAGCTCCGCCAGCGGGTCCTGTAAACGCCTTGCAATGGAAGCGGCGCTTCTCTGGCCCACATCAAAATTGGGGAACTCCTCTGTGGCGAGCTTGCTGGCAGAATAAACCGACGCCCCGGCCTCATTGACAATGATGTACTGAAGGGGCTCCGGGATCTCCTTTAACAGCTCCACGATTATGGCTTCCGATTCCCTGGAGGCCGTTCCATTTCCAACGGAAACAAGGGAAATATGATATTTTTTAATCAGCTTCTTTAAAATCACCTTGGCTTCTTCAACCTTGTTCTGAGGCGCCGTGGGATAGATGACCACTGTATCTAAAACCTTTCCCGTTTCATCCACAACCGCCAGCTTGCAGCCGGTACTGAACGCCGGGTCCCAGCCCAGGACCACACGGCCGGCAATGGGAGGCTGCATTAAAAGCTGTTCCAAATTCTTGCCGAATACCTTAATGGCCCCTTCCTCTGCCTTTTCCGTCAGATCATTTCTGATTTCCCGTTCAATGGCAGGGCCGATCAGACGGTCATAGCTGTCTGCTGCCACCTTCTGCAGGACCGGTGAGGTATAGGGGTTGTCTCTTGTGATGACCTGCTTTTCCAAGTAGCGGAGAATCTGCTCCGTGGGAGCCAGAATCTTTACGGTGAGAAACTTCTCCTTTTCTCCCCTGTTGATTGCCAGAATCCTGTGGCCCGCGGTTTTCTTGATGGTCTCTTCGTAATTATAATACATTTCATATACGGACTCCGCCTCCTCATCCTTTGCAGAGGACTGAAGGCTGCCCTGGCTCATGGTGGCGTTTCGGATATAGGTCCGGTATTCCGCCTGATCGGAAATCCGCTCCGCCAGAATATCCTTTGCCCCTTCTATGGCTTCCTCCGCAGAGGCCACCCCTTTTTCTTCGGAAATGTATGGGGCCGCCGCTTCCTCAAGAGACGTCTTTATCATCTGCAGCAGGATTAAGTCTGCAAGAGGCTCCAGCCCCTTTTCCTTTGCAATGGTGGCTCTCGTCCTTCTCTTTGGCTTATAGGGGCGGTATAAATCCTCTACGGCCACAAGGGTGCCGGCCTCCAGGATTTTCTTTTCCAGTTCAGGAGTCAGCTTCTCCTGTTCCCGGATGGAGGAAAGGACAGATTCCTTTCTTTCTTCCAGATTGCGCAAATAGCGAAGGCGTTCATCTAAATTTCGGAGCACCTCGTCATTTAAGGAGCCGGTGACTTCTTTCCGGTACCTGGCAATAAACGGAATCGTGTTTCCTTCGTCAATGAGCTTCACTGTGGCTTCCACCTGGTCTCTGCTGATGGAAAGCTCTTCTTGCAATGCTTTTATTATATCCATGATAATCCCCTTATTTTTCCATAGTTGGTTTAACCTATCTATTATAATTCATCAATCCCTGTTATGCAATACCCGTCTGGACAGGGAGACCTTTTCGTGCTACAATCGACGGGTAGACGAGCGAGAATAACATACAAACGAGGTAAATACCATGGAAGAAAACAACAATAATCATAACGGAATGGTTCCCCAGGCGCCTCATCCCAGCTCTTTTCTGTCTTTTGGAGCTGTTTTTTTCGGCGGCCTGGGTCTGGTGGGCGATTTCTTTCTCGTGCTTATCTGGAATCTTCCGGCAGGCATTTTTTTAGGCCTCTTAGGCATTGCATGCGCCGTTTTATCCAGACAGGGAAAACCCTTTACCCAGCAGGCCCAGCTTGGCCTGATCCTGTCCATCATTTCCGTGGTCTGCGGACTGATGGTGGCAATCTCCATTATTTTTATTTACGATATTATGGACACAAATACAGCTCTGGGAGAATACTTCAGACAGGGCCTTGAGGCCGCCACAAGGAATCTGGTGCCCTCCGTTCCCGCAGGGGAATAATTACTTCATCAGGGGAAGTAAGTCCACGCCCCGGAACACAAGCATATAATTCTTAAATATCCAGTTGGCCGCCACAAGGGCGACTCCCGTCAAAATAAAAATCCGGTATCTTTTCTCACGGTTCATGGACCGCTTCCGTTTTCCGGGAGCGGTCCTTAAGATAATTTCCAGAAGAACCACGAAAATAACATAAAGGACCAGCGGATGATATTGAGCGCTCATCCGCAAGTCCCCCCGCAGCAGTGACCGGACGGCCCGTGTTCCGCCGCAGCCCGGACAATAAAGTCCGGTGAGGGTGTGGAACATGCAGGGAAATCCAAAGCCAAATACTTTTCTTAATAAATTCATTAATACTCACCTTAGTTAATCTGCCAGATCAAAAGCGTCATGAACCGTCCTCATGGACCGGTTCACATCCTCCTCATCAATTAAAACCGTAATGCGGATTTCAGAGGTAGCGATCATTTTGATGTTCACGTTGGCATTTGAAAGAGCCTCGAACATCTTGGCCGCCACGCCCGGGTTGCTGGTCATTCCGGCTCCGATAATGGAAATCTTCGCTACCCCTTCCTCGCATGTCACGTCCTGAGCTGTGAGTGTCTCTTTATTTTCATTTAAAAGGTCCATTGCCTCCTTTAAATCGGTCTTTGCAACCGTAAAGGAAATGTCCTTCCGCTCTTCCCGCCCGATGGACTGGATGATAATATCCACATTGATGTTGCGCTTTGCCAGAAGGTTAAATATCTTAAAGGCTATTCCAGGCATATTTTTGACCCCGATGACTGAAATACGGGCTACGTTCTTATCTGCGGCCACACCGCTAACCAGCATTCTTTCCAATTTTGTTTCCTCCTTGACGATCGTACCTTCTGCTCTGGTCAGACTTGACCGGACTACTAACTGTACTCCATAGCGCTTTGCCATTTCCACGGACCTGTTGTGAAGCACCTTGGCTCCCAAAGACGCGAACTCCAGCATTTCCTCATAAGAAACCTCCTGAAGCTTTCTGGCATTGGGAACGATGTGGGGGTCTGCCGTATACACGCCGTCCACATCGGTGTAAATCTCACAGGCATCTGCATGAAGGGCCGCCGCAAGAGCTACTGCTGTTGTGTCGGAGCCGCCCCGGCCAAGGGTGGTTAAATCATCGTATTTATTAACGCCCTGAAAACCGGTAATAATGACAATTTTTTTAGCCTCCAGCTCATGCCGGATACGTTCCGTATCAATCCTCTTTAACTTGGCTGAGCCATAGGCAGAGGTGGTGTGCATAGCCACCTGGGCCGCATTCAGTGAAACGGCCGGAACACCCAGAGCGCTCATTGCCATAGCCATGAGGGATACGCTGACCTGTTCTCCGGTGGATAAAAGCATATCCATTTCCCTCTTAGGGGGATTAGGATTTATCTCATGAGCCTTGGCGATCAGGCCGTCCGTGGTCTTTCCCATGGCGGACAGCACCACAACCACCTGATTTCCATTTTTATAGTCTTCAATACAGCGCTTTGCTGCATTGAAAATTCTTTCCTTGTCTGCGACGGAGCTTCCGCCAAACTTCTTTACTACTAACATCGATGTCTCTCCATTCCGCTATGATGCATGCTTATCAATCTGTTATACAGATGCCAGTTCTGCGCGGATACGCTGTCTGATTCCCGACAGCCCCTTCGCTTTTTCTCTGTACTCATCTTCCGTCATGGTTTCTGTGAGAACTGCAAATTCATCCTTGTGGTCCAGTTCAATCACTTCCACCTTGCCCAATACCTCTTCCACTTCCTTCCTGCGCTGGTCTGCAAGCCCTTTCAGCCTTACAAAATAGCGGAAGGAAAGGCCGCCTATATCTGAAACTGCAAGAGTCTGGTCATCCCAGCCCATCTCCACATGATGTCCGGGGTTCTTAAGAGCCTCTATCATATCCGCAGCCACGGCGCTGGCTGTGGGAAGCTTTCCGGCTCCGCTTCCGTAGAACATGGAAACGCCCAGCATATTTCCCTTTACCAGAATGCCGTTGTAGGCATCGCTGATGGCATAAAGGGGGTGGTCCTTTCCGATCATGACTGGAGCCGTAAATGCGTGGACTTTTCCGTTCTTCATCCGGCTGGAGCCAAGGAGCTTGACAGAGGTTCCCATTGCCTGGGCATATTCAAAGTCCACATCCGTGATCTTTGTAATCCCTTCTGTATAAATATGCTCATAATTGACCTCATGTCCCGCGGCCAGGGCCGTTAAAATAGAAATTTTTCTGCAGGTGTCATGTCCTTCCACGTCAGCCTCCGGATTGCGCTCCGCATAACCCAAGTCCTGGGCCTCTCTGAGAGCCGCTTCAAAGGTCTCACCTGTTTTATCCATCTTTGTCAGTATATAATTCGTGGTTCCGTTTAAAATTCCTGTGATCTCCTCGATCTCCTCACCTGCAAGGGAGGTGTAGAGAGGTCTGATGATGGGGATACCGCCGCCTACGCTGGCTTCAAAAAAGAAGTTAACTTCATGTTCCCTGGCAATTCTTAAAAGTTCTGTCCCGTGAGCTGCTACCAGAGCCTTATTGGAGGTGGCGACGTGCTTGCCTGCCTCTAAGCTGGCCTTTACAAAGGGATAAGCCGGGTTAAGGCCGCCCATGGTTTCCACCACCATGGCTATCTCCGGGTCTTTTTCAATGACAGAGAAGTCGTGAACGATCTTATGTTCAATGGGTGTGCCTGGAAATTCCCTTAAGTCCAGAATATATTTTACGAAAATCTCATGGCCTGTTTTCTTTGCGATGAGCTCCTTATTTTGTTCCAAAACTTCGACCACGCCCGAACCAACGGTGCCGTAGCCCATAACAGCAACTTTTATCATAATTCTCCTCTTTTCCGCCAGCCTTTTCTGCCATTCCCCAAGATGTCCCTGCCTTATTCTCTGGCTAAAATTTTCACGTAGTGAACCCCATCCTTTTCTTCCATATCCTCCACCATCTTGGAAACATTCCCGGTGGTTTCAAGCACCTCCACGCTAAGGGTCAAGGTGGCTACTCCGTTGACCGGAATACTCTGATGTATGGTAAGGATATTGGCCCGGTATACCGCCACCACATGAAGCAGGTCTGACAAAAGTCCAGGTTCGTCATCCATCTGCATCACAAGGGTAATGGTCTTTCCCTTGGCATTGTCATAAAAGGGAAAGATATCATCCTTATACTTATAAAAAGAACTGCGGCTGATGCCAACCCGGTCAGTCGCTTCCTGAACCGTGATGACCCGCTCTGATTCCAGCAGTTTTTTCGCTTCCACTACCTTCAGCAATACTTCAGGTACAGCTTTCTGCTTTACCACAAAATATTTACTTTTTTCTTCCATAAAAAAATATCTTCCCTTCTGTGTCCGTAACAGAAATACATCTGTTTACATAGGGAAGATATTATCATATTTATGCCATGTATGCAACTATTTTTACATTTATTTTCTTAAATCCTTATTCCAGTTCCGTGTCTCCCATCTTTGCACCGGTGTTGATCCAGCGCAGATATGCGTACATGAACTGGTCTAAAGCGCCGTCTAAAACGCTGTTTATGTTGCCGGTTTCTGCACCTGTTCTGTGGTCCTTGACCATGGTGTAAGGCTGCATAACGTAAGAACGGATCTGGTTTCCCCATCCGATATCTGTCACATCGCCCCGGATACCGGACAGCTTTTCTGCATTTTCCTGCTGCTTTAACATGTACAGCTTGGCTTTCAACATCTGCATGGCCTTGTCCTTGTTCTGGAACTGGGAGCGTTCATTCTGACACTGCACCACAATTCCGGTGGGCAGATGGGTAATTCGGATGGCAGAGGAGGTCTTGTTGATGTGCTGTCCGCCGGCTCCGCTGGAACGGTACGTATCGATCCGCAGATCCTCGTCATTGACCTCCACATCAAGGTCCTCTTCAATATCCGGCATCACATCGCAGGACACAAAGGAGGTCTGGCGTTTGCCTGCCGCATTAAAAGGAGATATCCGCACCAGGCGGTGAACTCCTTTTTCCGACTTTAAATAGCCATAGGCATTAGGCCCGTTGACCTGAATGGTAACGGACTTGATGCCGGCTTCATCGCCGTCTAAATAGTCCAGGACTTCGATGGAGAAGCCTTTCTTTTCTGCCCAGCGGCAGAACATGCGGTAGAGGATGCTGCACCAGTCGCAGGACTCTGTTCCTCCTGCGCCTGCATTCAGCCTTAATATGGCGTTGTGATCGTCATATTCGCCTGACAGCAGGGTGTTGATGCGCATTTCCTCCAGCTTTTCCTTGAATTCACTGAGCATTTCTTCTACTTCAGGCACCAGAGACGGGTCATTTTCTTCATTTCCCATCTCAATCATGACGCTGATGTCTTCGTACTGCTGCTCCAAATCCTTATAGCCCTGAACGGTATCTTTTAAATTCTTGGCAAGCTGGACGATCTTTGCAGACTTCTCCGGGTCCCCCCAGAAATCGGGTTCTTCCATGGATTTGTCCAGCTCATCGATTCTCTTTAACTTATTATCTAAGTCAAAGTGAATCCCTCACTTCCACTAATGGTTTTTCATAGGTTGATAATTCGTATTTGTACTGATCTAACTCTACCATTGTGTCACCCACTTTCTTTTAATTGATTTATATATACAAAATTGGGGTCCGGTCTAAGAAAAGGCGCGGACTCCAATTTTATAAAAATATTATACTAATTTCCGTCCGCAGCACTGCTTGTATTTCTTACCGGAGCCGCATGGACAGGGATCGTTTGGATAGATCTTCGCTTCCGCAGTCTTCACAGGTCCTTTTACCACGCTGTCATCCTTATTGGTACCTGTCACCTTTGCGGCAGGCTCTCTTTCCACCTTCTGCTCCACGCGGATGTGGAACAGGATTCTTACGGTATCCTCACGGATGGCCGCTGTCATCTCATCAAACATCCGGTATCCGCTCATCTTGTATTCCACCAGCGGATCCCTCTGGCCGTAGGCCTGAAGGCCGATGCCCTGGCGCAGCTGCTCCATATCGTCGATATGGGACATCCACTTGTTGTCGATGACCTTTAAGAGAATGACGCGCTCGATCTCACGGATCTGCTCCGCCTCCGGGAATTCTGCTTCCTTGGATTCGTAGAGCTTGATGGCTTCCTCTTTTAAGGAATGTACCAGTTCATCTTTCCTTATCTTCTTATCTTCCGGAAGCACCACCGGCTCTATGGGAACAATGGGAAGAAGCAGGGTATTGAGCTCGTTTAAATCCCACTCTTCCGGCGGCTGCTCCTCGCTGACAGAAAGCTCCACAGCATTCTCCACCATGTCTGTTACCATTTTTAAGACCACATCCCGCATGTTGTCTCCGTCCAGAACCTTTCTCCGCTCTGCATAGATCACTTCACGCTGTTCGTTCATAACCTCATCGTATTTGAGAAGGTTTTCACGGATTCCGTAGTTGTTGGTCTCTATCTTCATCTGCGCCTTTTCAATGGCGTTTGAAAGCATCTTATGCTCGATCTGCTCCCCTTCCGGCACACCTAAGGCATTGAACATACCTACAAGGCGCTCAGAACCGAAGAGACGCATTAAATCGTCTTCCAGAGAGATATAGAACCTGGATTCACCCGGGTCTCCCTGACGGCCGGAACGGCCTCGCAGCTGGTTGTCGATACGGCGGGATTCGTGGCGCTCTGTACCGATGATCTTTAAACCGCCTGCTGCCTTTGATTCTTCATCCAGCTTAATATCCGTACCACGGCCTGCCATGTTGGTGGCAATGGTAACAGCTTTGTGGATACCTGCATCGGCTACGATCTCGGCTTCCAGCTCATGATATTTGGCATTCAGCACCTTATGGGGAATGCCCCGGCGCTTCAGCATGCCGCTTAACATCTCGGAGGTCTCAATGGTAATGGTACCTACCAG
>JASGGP010000206.1:0-8725 GCA_047604985.1 Lacrimispora sp. | reverse complement strand
CTTTGTCTTGTTTAAATACTCCACATAAGCGTCCTCCAGGGTCGGCAGGCAGACTTTTGGAGTGGGATCGTATGCGAGGGTGGTCTTCAGCCGGGCAGGACTGCAGCAGGCGGCGATTTTGCCGTTGTTGATAATGCATACAGTATCCGCTCCCTCGGCCTCGTCAATATAGTGGGTGGTCAGGAAAATCGTGGTGCCGTTCTCCTGGCGCACACTGTTTAAATATTCCCACACGCCGCGCCTGCTCACTGCGTCAAGCCCTGTTGTGGGTTCGTCGAGAAACAGGATTTTAGGCGTGTGAATCAGGCTGCGGATGATCTCAAATTTGCGCTGCTGGCCACCGGACATTTTTTTCACAGGCTTAAACAGCTGGTCACCGATACCCACAATCTCTGCTAAATCAGTGATGCGCTTTTTATAAGACGGGTTCATCATCCGGAAGGTGGGGCGGTAGGAGTAGACGCCGTACAGGCAGGCATGAAAGCGGATATTTTCCTCTGCCGTTAAGTTTACGTCAATGCTTGGCTTCTGGAAGATGATTCCGATGCGTTCCCGGACTTCCTTGGCCTGCTTTTCAACATCATATCCTGCAATTTTCACATCCCCCGATGTTTTGCCCAGGGTGGTTGTGAGAATGGAAATTGTGGTGGTTTTGCCTGCGCCGTTGGGGCCCAGGAAAGCGAAAAACTCTCCTTCATTTACGTGAAAGCTGATGCCGTCAACAGCAGGCTTTGGTGCCTTTACATACTGCTTTGTAAGGTTTTTCACCTCTAATATGGATTCGTTCATAAAAATAACCTCCGATTGCTTTGGAATTCTCCTTAACTGACAAAGCAGAGTATAAGATTCCAAATTAAACGGAGGTTAAATGCAATGTAAACGGACGGTAAACCGGGTCCCCTTTTGGATTTGGCTTTCTGCGGAAATGGAAAAGCCGTGAAGGTCAAGGATTTTCTTTGCAATGGCAAGACCTAAACCGTTGCCGCCCAAAGCCCTGTCCCGGGATTTGTCAGCCTTGTAGAACCGCTCGAAAATGTGGACAAGGTCACTTTCGGAAATGCCCATGCCGGTATCCTCTATAATGACGGCGTTGTCCTTTAGCACAATCGAAACAATGCCGCCTTCAGGCGTGAATTTGATTGCATTCCCCAAAAGATTCATCCACACCTGTGCAAGTAAGTCCCCATCGGCGGTGATGGATGTCTTTTCCACATGGATGTCGATGGCAATATTTTTTTCAGACCACTGGGGCTCTAAGGCCAGGGCAACGCTTTGCAGCTGTCTGTCCAGGCGGAATTCTGTCAGATTCAGGGGATTGTTTCCACTGTCCAGGGCGGTGAGCTTTAAAAGATTTTCGCTCATCGCAGACATCCTGCGGCTTTCCGATTCAATAATTTCCGCATAATGCCTCCGTTCCTCATCGGTAATCCTGCCGCCTTTAAGGAGAGCTGCAAAGCCTTTGATGGATGTGAGGGGCGACTGGATCTCGTGGCTGACATTGGAGATAAAATCCTGGCGCATGGTTTCCAGAGAACCCAAGTTTTTGGCCATCTCATTAAAAGCCTGCACCAGCTCATGAAAAGGATCTCTTTCACTTTCCGTCAGAATCACGTCAAAGTTTCCCCGGGCGATTTCTCCAAGGGCGTTTCGGATGGTGTCCAGGGCGAAGCTGTTGTGGGAATGGTTAAAGCGTCTTACCCGGATATAGCTAAAGAGGGTGACAGAGAGGCAGAGCAGGACAAGCCCGCCGATGCCAGATGCCATGACTGTCCCAAATTCCGAAAGCGCTAAATGCCTGACAGCCAGATAGGCGAGGGCAACAAGTGCGGCAAATGCAGAAAAAGCAAAGGCAAGGCCCATGGCTACCCTGATTTTTGATGGCTGGCGGTCCGGATCTCTTTTCCCTTCGTTCATGACGTCACCTCCAATTTATAGCCAAGTCCACGCACAGTGGTAATTTTGAAGCCATATTTTTCTTCAGGAAATCGTTCCCGAAGGCGGCCGATATGGACGTCAAGGGTCCTCTCATTGCCGTCGAAGTCGTATCCCCACACATCCTCAATCAGGTTGTCACGGGAAAAGGTCCTTCCGGGAAAACCTGCAAGCTTGAACAGCAGTTCAAACTCCTTCATGGGGATGGTCTCGCCGTTTATGCTGAATCCGTTGCGGTCAATAATGAGCTTGCCGACTGCAATGACCTGTGACGATTCAATCCTGTAACGGCGCAGCAGTGCCTTGATGCGCATTAACAGTTCATCACCCTCAAAGGGCTTGGTCAGATAATCGTCCGCGCCCAGGGAGAAGCCTCTGACTTTATCCGGCAGTCCTGATTTTGCGGTCAGAAACAGCACGGGTAAGTTCTCATAGTATTTGCGGAGCTTTTCCACAAACTCAAATCCGTCCATTTTGGGCATCATGATGTCCACCACGGCGCAGTCGCATCCGTCAATTTTTGTCAGAGCTTCCCGTCCGTCAGCGGCTTCGGCTGTGTCAAACCCGCCGTTTTGCAGTATTTTACGCACCAGCTCCCTGATGTAGGGGTCATCGTCTGCGATTCAGATTTTTGACATGGTTCATCACCTCAGAATTCATCTTATCAGACCAATGTAAACAGCGATTAAACAGAAAAGCAGGTTTCGAAAAACCTGCCATCCCTGGTACAATTTATTATACAAATTTATTATCTCAGCTCCATGGCTTTATATTCTTCCTCCTCCATCACGCTTACATACGCCGGACGGATGATCTTATCCATGTTAATCAGCTCTTCAATACGGTGGGCACTCCAGCCTACGATTCTTGCAATGGCAAACATGGGAGTGAACAGCTCATTGGGAATGTCCAGCATGCTGTATACAAATCCGCTATAAAAATCCACATTGGCGCTTACGCCTTTATAGATTTTCCTCTCATCGGCAATTACCTGGGGGGCCAGCCTCTCGATCAGGGAATAGAGGTCAAAGTCCTCCATTCTCCCTTTCTCCTGGGAAAGTTGCTTTACAAAGCCCTTAAATATCTCCGCACGGGGATCAGACTTGGAATAAACCGCATGTCCCATGCCGTAAATCAGGCCTTTCCGGTCAAAGGCTTCCTTATGAAGAAGCTTTCTCAAATACGCTTCCACTTCTTCCTCATCGTTCCAGTCCTTAACCTCTTTCCTTAAATCATCCATCATTTCCACGACCTTTATATTCGCTCCGCCGTGCTTGGGGCCCTTTAAGGAAGCCAGAGCCGCCGCCACTACGCTGTAGGTATCCGTACCTGAGGAAGTGACAACGTGGGTGGTAAAGGTGGAGTTATTACCTCCGCCATGCTCCATATGGAGAATCAGCGCTAAGTCCAGGACATGGGCTTCCACTTCGGAATACTTCATATCCGGCCTTAAAAGCCTTAAAATATTTTCTGCCGTAGATAAGTTCTCGTCAGGCCTGTGGATGTACATGCTTCCGCCCCGCTCATAGTGGTTAAAGGCATGATATCCGTACACAGCCAGCATGGGCATGACGCTGATGAGCATCAGGCACTGGCGCAGCACATTGGGAACAGATATATCACTGGCTTTCTCATCATAAGAAGCCAGGGTTAAGATACTCCGGGCAAGACAGGACATCATATCCTGACTGGGGGCCTTCATGACCACATCCCTTACAAAATTTGTAGGCAGCGTCCGGCTGTAGCCCAGGGTCTGGGTAAAGCGGTCCAGCTGGCTTTTGTCCGGGAGGTCTCCGAAAAGGAGAAGGTAGGCAATTTCCTCGAACCCGTAACGTCTCTCGCTGACCACCCCGTTTACCAGTTCATAAATGTTATAACCCCGGTAAAACAGCTGTCCTTCGCACGGAACCTTTTCCCCGTCCACGACTTTGTTTGATATTATTTTTGACACCTTGGTTAAACCTGCCACAACACCGCTGCCGTTTTTATCCCGGAGTCCCCGCTTCACATCAAACCTTTCGTAGGCTTCCAGGTCAATTCTTTCGTCGTTTAAACAAACATTGGACCACTCTTCTACATTTTTCATAAATATATTTCTGTTGATCATGTAAACACCTCTTTCTGAAATCAGATTGTCAAGTTCCCTGCTTCTCCCCGGCGTCATCTCCTCTCATCCATTGTAAAATTATCCAATGGTTCACTTTAGAACTTTTTCATATAATATATAATTTCACGAAAAAATGCAAGTAAATTTTTTCTCTTGCCGTGTATCTGGTTACTATTCATGGCATGACCGAAAAGTAACCACATCTAAATGCTTTATCCCCCTTCAGCATATTGACAAAAACCCGTCCAAAACTTATACTTTCCTTATTTCCGTTCCCTTTTTTCATGAACGGCAACTAACTTCCCTTAAGGGGCTCCACCGGAGGTCATCCATGAATTTTGAATTTTCCTTTTTCTTCTTTGTCGAAGCCATCGGCACCATAGCCTTTGCCTCTTCCGGGGCCATGGTGGCCATTAAAAAGCGCCTTGACCTTCTGGGAGTCATTGTTTTAGGCGTCACCACCGCCGTAGGCGGCGGAATGTTAAGAGATATCATCATCGGGAACCTGCCCCCCGCCCTCTTTAAAGACCCGGTCTATGTTTTGCTGGCCTTTATAACCGTCATGCTTTTATTCATCGTGGTGAGAATGAATCAGAGAATACTGGACAGCCGCTCCATAGAGGCCTACGAAAAGGTTATGAACATCTTTGATGCCGTGGGCCTTGGAGCCTTTACTGTGGTAGGAATCGATACGGCGGTAATGTCCGGCTATGGGGAATACCATTTCCTCATCATCTTCCTGGGCGTCATCACCGGCGTGGGCGGCGGCATCCTTCGGGACATTATGGCCGGACAGACTCCCTATATTCTCAGAAAGCACATTTACGCCTGCGCCTCCATTGCAGGGGCCGTGCTCTATGCCGGTCTCTTAAATCGCATTAACGGAAACCTGGCCATGGCGGCGGGAGCCTGCTTTGTAATACTCATCCGTCTGCTGGCAACCAGGTTCTGCTGGGACTTACCCACCGCAACAAAAAATAAACCAAATCAAGGAGAAAACTCATGAACCGGAAATTACAGTATGCTGTCGGAATCATTTTTGCCCTGTGCCTGATGACCGTGCTTTTATTTACCTCCGTGGAGGCCGCTGTTTACTGGGTCCCCGGATACTTTGAAAAGGAATACGCCAAATACCAGGTGACGGAAGCCGTCTCCATGAACATGGATGACCTGCTGGACGTCACGGACCAGATGATGGCCTATTTACGGGGAAACAGGGAGGATCTTCATGTGGAGACCACCATGGGGGGTATACATCGTGAATTTTTTAACGCTCGTGAAATCGCTCACATGGAAGATGTCCGGGGGCTGTTTTTAGGGGCCCTGGCCCTGCGCAGAGGCTGTCTTGCAGTCATGGCCCTATGCCTTGTCTTACTGGCTCTGCTGAAAACTGATTTTAAAAGGACATTTCCCAGGGCTTTATGCGCGGGGACGGGACTGTTCTTTGGTGTCTCCCTTGTTGTGGCCGCAATCATTTCAACGGATTTCACCAGATACTTCATCCTTTTTCATCACATGTTTTTTAAAAATGACTTATGGATTTTAAACCCGGCCACAGACATGCTGATCAACATTGTGCCCGAAGGCTTTTTCCGGGATACGGTATTTCTCATCGGTTCCATTTACTTTATAAGCGTTTTCATTATCTTTGCCGCCTGCATTTTCTTCATACGCAGGTACAGGAAAGCCAGATAAGACCGGGCATCCGCTTCCATTAAGACCCCTTCAAAAGGGGTCTTTTTTATGCCCTGCTTTGCAGCGGACAGCAAAAAAATTTACTTTGAATTTAAAAATATTTGAAAATGCTGGAAAAAAAGAGGTATAATGGGTGGGAAATATGTTGATACCTATATACAGATACAATTAATGGAAAGGAGATCCAAATGAAGAACTTATTGGTAAGCTACTTGGAAAACATTATTCCTGTTAATTTTGCAGTAATTCAAAACGGGGAAGAAAAAAGAATCGGAGACGGGGAACCGGAATTTACGGTGACAGTAAATAAAATGCCGCCTGCCCAGGAGTTTTTAACAAGCACCTCACTGGCTTTAGGAGAAGCTTATATGCGGGGCGATATTGAAATCGATAAGGATTTATACTATGTTTTGGACCGGTTTTTAGGACAGATGGGCAAATTTACCACGGATAAGGTTAAGTTAAAAAAATTAATCATGACTTCCAGGAATAAAGCCAACCAGAAAAAGGAAGTGCAGGCTCATTACGATCTGGGTAATGATTTTTATGAGCTCTGGCTGGATAAATCCCTCAGCTATTCCTGCGCCTATTTTAAAGAGGATACGGATACCCTTTATGAAGCGCAGAAAAACAAGGTAGAACATATTTTAGAGAAATTACATTTAAAGGAAGGAATGTCCCTGTTGGACATCGGCTGCGGCTGGGGCTTTCTGCTGATTGAAGCAGCCAAAAAGTACCATATCAAGGGCACTGGAATCACCTTAAGCCAGGAACAGTGCAAGCTGTTTGAAGAAAGGATTAAGGAAGAACATCTGGAAGGGGATCTTTCGGTCAAGCTCATGGATTACAGAGACCTTCCAAAAGCAGGGGAAACCTTTGACCGGGCCGTCAGCGTGGGCATGCTGGAGCACGTGGGCAGGGGAAATTACGGAGAATTTTTAAAATGCATCAGTTCCGTCCTAAAGCCGGGAGGTCTGTTCCTGCTTCATTATATAAGCGCCATGAAAGAGTATCCGGGAGACGCCTGGATTAAGAAATATATTTTCCCGGGAGGATACATTCCCTCACTTCGCGAAATCATAAGCCTGATGCCGGATTATAATTTTTGCACCCTTGACGTAGAAAGCCTTAGAAGGCATTACAACCGCACGCTCCTTTGCTGGAGGGAAAACTTCAATAAGAATAGGGAAGAAATCGAGAAGAAGCGGGGAACCGAGTTCACCCGCATGTGGGAGCTGTATCTCTGCGCCTGCGCCGCTACCTTTCATAACGGGGTCATTGATCTGCACCAGATTCTGATGTCAAAAGGAATTAATAATGATCTTCCCATGGTTCGTGTGGTTTAATAACTATTCTCCAAAATAACTTTACTTGTCCCAATAAATAACCTATACTGTAAATTGAATAATCCTTTGGAGGGATGGCTCAATATGATTCGATTTACAAAAAGGCTTACTATATTTTTTTTATGCCTATATATGTCTGTAACCTCCTTTGCAGGAACTGCCCTGGCGGCCGCCCAATGGCCGTCGGATGTGTCAGTCCAGGCAGAGGGGGCTATTCTCATGGATGCAGATACGGGAACCGTTCTCTGGGGCCAGAACATACACAATGAATATTTCCCGGCCAGCATTACCAAGGTCATGACCGCCCTGCTGGTCATTGAAAACTGCAATTTGGACGAGACTGTGACATTTTCCCATAACGCAGTGTTCAACGTGGAGTCAGGGAGCAGCAACGCAGGCATCAACGAAGGGGACACAATGCCTGTCAGAGACTGCCTTTATGCTCTTCTGCTCAAATCCGCCAATGAATCCGCCAACGCTTTGGCAGAGCATGTTGCCGGAACCACCGAGGCCTTTGCGGATATGATGAACGCCAGGGCAAGGGAGCTGGGCTGCACCAATACCCACTTCGCCAATCCCAGCGGCTTAAATAACCCGGAGCACTATACCTCTCCCTATGACATGGCCCTCATTGCAAAAGCGGCATTCAGCAACCCCACGTTCCAGGAGATCGACTCCACTACCTATTACAAGCTTCCGGCCAACTCCACCAATCAGGACGGGCTTACCATCTATCCGGGACACAAGATGATGCGCAAAAGCTCTCCCTATTATTATCCGGGAATTGTTGGAGGTAAAACAGGATATACCACTCTGGCAGGCAATACTCTCATTACCTGTGCGGAAAAAAATGGGCTGAAGCTCATCACCATCATTCTGAAGGGCTCCACCCCTCAGTACTGGTCCGATACCAAAAACCTTTTAAACTTCGGTTTTGAAAATTTTGTTTCTTTAAAAGCTGCGGATTACGAGAAAACCTACAGCTCCATTACCAGCGATTTAAGCTTCAGCGGCCTTTCCATTGACAAGCCCGAGGCCCTGATCCTGGACCCAGACAGCCGGATCATCCTGCCGAAAACCGCAGACTTTTCCGATGCCTCCGCTGAACTGAGCTATGACATCTCCTCCGGAGACCCGCCGGGCGCCATTGCAAAGATCAACTACCGCTACAATGACCGGGTGGTGGGCAGCACCTTTCTGGAAGTGAATAACCAGTTAAGTTCCAGAACTTCCCAGAATGCCGATTCCAATGCATCCGGGAATTCCAATGAAAATTCCCCTGGGGATTCGTCACAGAACCCAGGTACTGATAATCCAACCGATACTTCCTCAAATTCCAATCCGGAGTCCGAGGAACCTCTGGAGTCTCCGGATTCCCTGGAGGCCTCTGCGGACAACACCGCACCGGCAGCTGAGGATTACAGGGCACGGGCTTTAAGGCCCTTTGAAATTCCTCTGGCCGCCTGGCTCATCTTGGGAAGCGTGGGAGCTCTGGCCCTAATCGGAGGCCTGACCGTTTACCTCATTTACCGGAAGCACAGGGAGGATGAATTCTCCCTCCTCCGCAAAGAAGAACGGATGAATCGCCTTCGGGATTCCGGCATATCGGCAGATGAATTCAACGCTGTTCTGGAGCAGAAGCGTA
>JASGGP010000205.1:0-8757 GCA_047604985.1 Lacrimispora sp. | reverse complement strand
CATACATTGCCGCTGCTCCGGAACGGAATTCATCGGTTCCGCTTTTTTCCGCAGCCACTGCATACCCTTCCTTTTCCATATCCTGGAACATCTGGAATACTTCCTCTGATGCTTTAGAATTGATATTTCCGTCCAACTTTCCATCTTTATCGCAATATGCTGCTCCATTGCTCCATAAATACATTTCAAAATCATATGGGTCCGGCTTCATCTGGAAAGCAAAGCCTTTTGCAGCGGTTTTTTCGGATATGGTTTTTGCAGCCTGCTTTAAATCATCCCATGTCCAATCATTGGTAGGCTCAGAAACCCCTGCTTCCTGGAATAAGTCTTTATTATAAAACAGGGCGTGTGTTGTAAACCCAACCGGAATACCGTATACCTGTCCATCCATGGAGTTGTAATTCCATAAAGCATCATAGAAATTTGTTTTATATGCTTCTCCTTCTTTTTCAATGAAGCCATCCAGTGGTTCTAACCCCTGATAGTATGCCGGATAATTCCACATGTACATGACATCGGGAGCATCCCCGGAACCCATGCCTGCGCTGATTTTTGTATCAAAGTCACTTCCATAGGCTTCCAAAGTCACTTCCATGTCATTATGTGCTGCATTAAATTTGTCCACCAGTTCCTGCTGGCGGTCTACATCTTCTGCCACATCCCAGGACGCAAACCGGATTTTTGTCTTTCCGCCTTTTGCTGTATCCTGATCGGCTTTACCTCCGCCGCATCCGCTTAATACGGTCACCGCTGTCAGAGATAACATACACAATACTGCCAATTTCCTTTTCATAAAATATCCTCCTATTTACTTGATAAAATCATTATATAATTTACTAAATAATTTTTCAATAGTTTTATGCATGTCCTTATGTTTTCTTCTGTTTTTAACATTTTTATTGCATATTATTTGTGCATAATTACTAATATTTGTAATTGCTATAGGTTATTTTAATTTTTTATCAACACTTTTCAGTAAATATTTTTCAAGTTTTACTACTATAAATAAATATTATTCTTAACATCCTTACCATAAATGCAGAATAGGATGCATAATAAGCAGCTATAAAAATCGCAAAAAAATATCGGCAGACAGCGAATACTCACTGTCTGCCGATATATACGTTCACACTTCACCACGGTTAAAAATATCCCTATAACACCACGGAGAGCAGGACTGATCTCTTCTTTATTTCACCCTCTGATACAAACCTTTTTCTTCTTTTTCCATCCGCTGCTCAATGGCCCTTATAATCTCATTGGCTTCCTTGAAAAAGCTGTCCTTTTCCCCAAGAATCTTGAACTTTGTATTATACTTATCCTTAAATCCGGTAAATACCTCCAGCAGATTTCCCATTTCCTTCTGATACTCCTCTGCCATAGCCACCAGCCCTGCATCACTGGAGCCAAGGAAAACAGGATATAAATGCTGGTCCTCGGAGGACAAATGGATCTTTAACTTTCCCGCAAGGCTGTTGATATGCAGGGCGATTTCCGAAGCCGTCTCTTCCAAGTCCTTGTTTTTGCAGAGCATTTTAAGAATCTCCAATTCTTCCCGGATTCTCTCATGCTGGTCCATATAATTTCTTAATTCCATGCCCCTCATTCCTCTCTTTTGTACAATTCTTAAAACAGGCAGGACGGTATTTTTATTTTATCTTTTCCTGAAACCAGGCTTCATACTTGTCAAGGGTGCCCTCATTCTTTGTCTGCTCTTCAAATGACACGGTTTCCTCGTCTACGGCTTTCAGCCTGTCCTCAGACAGGGCGCGGAGAGCATAGGTATAAGCGACTCCGTCCTCTTTCTCAATGTGGCGCTTTAACAGCGCACCGTATCCGATTGCATTGGCAATGATATCCAGCTTATGATCCTCTTCATGGTCCTTGTCATACTCATTAATGGCATTTTCCAGCTCAGAAAGATACAGTCTTCCCAGATCATGCTCCACCAGCATCCCGTTTCTGATAAGCTTTTCCGCAACAGGGCCCAAGTCTTCCAGCATGATGCGGAACAGAATCTTCTCTTCTTTTCCATGGTGATGCTTATCTGCATAATTTCTTGCAAAATCAATACATTCCCGGATCAGTCCGGTGTCCACAGGTTCTCCCTTTAAGATCCCTGCGCAAATGCCTCTTAAATAACCGGTAAAGGCCAGAATGTTTTCATGCTCTTTCATCAATAAATCTATTCCGTACATAAGCGCCTCCTTAATTCATATTCCTGATCTCCGGCCTGTCCGAATTCTATGGCGGAGTCCTTAAGCATTCCCTGGATTAAGGACACTCTTAAGGCCTGATAACGGGCTGCGTCTCCATGAATCATGTCCCAGTAAGGGGCATGAATATCTGTGGTCTGCCTCCATACCAGTTTCTCCGGGCTATCCTGAACCAGTTCGTTCACTCTGTCACAGGGCATGCCGTTTAACAAAGTGCTTTCAAGATAGTCATAGGCTTCCCTTGGAGTTGTGTCCTTATCCAGAGGATTTTTCTCTCCGAACCGTAAAATGGCTTCCTTAACAGAGGAGAAACGGTCCTCATCCTGACCGGCAAAGGATGTTACCACAAAAGCCATCCGGTTTTCCACCATGCTCACCTTTTCCTGAAGCCAGCCATGGATATTTCCCGTATCAATCATATCCTCAAGATTTCCTTTTCCCAGTTCTCCATACTTACGGCCGGCTTCTTTACGAAGCTCGACCCAGCCATTTTCTTCCGCAAGGTCTAAAATCGCGTCCACCATTGCGTCCTGGAATTTTATTTTATTATAAAGCCAGGTGTGTATCGGTCCTAAAAATGCGCTCATATCGTTCCTCTTTTCCTTAAATATTCAGCTTGTCAAGAACAGTCTGGGCATCCAGCCCATGAACCATACACGCGTCCTCTAAGGATTCCATCTGAGAGGAGGGACATCCCAGACAGTGCATGCCGCAGCCCATTAAGGTTTCCGCTGCACCTGGATTGCTTCTTAAAATTTCTCCGATGGTCATTTCTTTTGTTATCATAATAAATTCCTCCTGATGATTTATTTTATTTATGCAAGAATTTTCTTTAAATCTTCTTCCGGTGTGCTGATCGGTGATATTCCGTAGTTTTCCACAAGGAAGTTTAATATATTAGGCGATAAGAAAGCCGGTAAGGATGGCCCTAAATAAATGTTCTTGATTCCCAAATGCAGCAGGGTTAAAAGAATGCAGACCGCCTTCTGCTCATACCAGGACAGTACCATGGATAAGGGAAGCTCGTTGACCCCGCATCCAAAGGCCTCTGCCAGAGCGGTTGCCACCTTTATGGCGCTAAAGGCGTCATTGCACTGTCCCATGTCCATAATTCTGGGAAGTCCGCCGATGGTTCCAAGGTCCAGGTCATTGAAACGGTATTTTCCGCAGGCCAGGGTCAGAATAACGGAATCCTCAGGGGCCTGCTTTACAAAATCGGTGTAATAGTTTCTTCCGGTCTTCGCGCCGTCGCAGCCGCCTACCAGGAAGAAATGGCTGATAGCGCCCTGTTTTACCGCATCGATAACCTTATCCGCAACGCCTAACACGGTTCCGTGGGCAAATCCGGTCATGACTTCTTTTCCACCGTTGATTCCTGTCATTTCCTGGTCTTCTGCATATCCGCCCAGCTCCAGAGCCTTTTCAATTACAGGGGTAAAATCCTTATCCTCTCCGATGTGAACCATCTCCGGATAGGAAACCACCTCCGTGGTGAAGACCCGGTCCGCATAGCTTGCTTTCACAGGCATCAGGCAGTTAGTGGTAAAGAGAACAGGTGCGGGAAGAGCGTCAAATTCCTTCTGCTGATTCTGCCAGGCTGTTCCGAAATTGCCCTTTAAATGAGGATATTTTTTCAGCTCCGGATAGCCGTGAGCCGGAAGCATCTCTCCGTGGGTGTAAATGTTGATTCCCTTATCCTTTGTCTGCTCAAGAAGCTGCTTTAAATCGTAAAGATCATGTCCGCTGATGACGATGAATGGACCTTTTTCAACGGTAAGGGGTACTGCGGTGGGAACCGGGGTTCCGTAGGTGGATGTATTGGCTCTATCCAGCAGTTCCATACATTTTAAATTGATCTCGCCTACCTCCAGCACCACGGGAAGCAGCTGCTCCATGGACAGCTCAAAGCTGATTCTGAAAGGGCCTTGTAAAAGAACTCGTTGACTTCCTGGTCTTCGTATCCAAGAACCAGGGCGTGATAGGCATAAGCGGCAACGCCCCGCAGCCCGAAGAGAATCAGGGATTTTAAGGAACGGATGTCTTCATCCTCATCCCACAGCTCTTTCATGTCATAATCGGAGGTATTTCCGCAGACAGATAAGCAGGTGCTGCAATCGGGCACGATCTTCTCTTTCTCTTCATGGACCCTTGCGATCATCTCTTTTAAGGTCTCATCATTAAAATTCACATTTGTAATTGTTGTAAACAGGCCTTCAATGAGAAGCCTAGTGGTGCCCTCCAAGCGAGGATTGGTGGAGCATGATTTTGCCAGGCCGATGAGGGCTCCGGTCAGTTCATCCTGTAAATTTGCCGTGCTGGGCATCTTTCCGCATACGCCGGAAACCGTACAGCCGCTGCAGCCTGCCGTCTGCTCACACTGAAAACAAAACATCTTACTATCCATCTCTATAATCAACCTTTCTTTTTTCCTGAACTTTTATTCCGCTTCAATTAAAACACTACGACAAGGGTCATCTTAAAGCTTTCCTCCGCATAAACCGCGTGAGGCTTTTTAGCGGGCATTATGAGAGTCTGGCCTGCGTTTAAGATATATTCTTTTCCGTCTACCGTGAACTTCCCGGTACCTTCCAGTACGGTCACCATGGCATCCCCATTGGACTCATGGGTGCTGATCTCCTCTCCCTTGTCAAATGCGAATAAGGTGATGCTGAGGGCTTCATTCTGAGCAAGAGTCTTGCTGACGATCTGCCCCTCCTGAGCGGTCACTAAATCGGATAAGCTTAAAATTTCCTCGTGCTTTATATTCTTAATGAGTTTTTCTGACATATGAATTCCTCCTTATTTTTCTCTTGCCTTTATGAGAAGAGTATAATATAATAATTACATCATTTCAGTTGTATTTACAACATTTATAAAAAACATTTTAACCGAATCAAGCAGCGAAGCGGATTGCCAATATCCGCTTGACAAAGATTATAAGAGGGTGAAAGAAATGGATGAATACTTACCTGTGCTAAAAAAATCGAGCCTCTTTGCAGGGGTACAGGCCGATGAGATCAGCGCTATGCTGAAATGTCTTTCCGCAAGGCTTAAGCATTATAAAAAAGAAGAATTTATTATAAGAAGCGGGGATTACGTTCGTTCCGTAGGAATGGTGGTTTCAGGGACGGCCCTGATTATCCAGGAGGACTTCTGGGGTAAAAGGACCATTATTTCCGAGGTCATGCCCGGCTCCCTTTTTGCGGAAACCTATGCCTGCCTCTCTTCCATGCCCATTGAAATGAGTGTGGTTTCCGATTCCGAATGCGATGTGCTTTTCCTGGATTTTAATAAAATACTGACCGTGTGCACCTCCGCGTGTACGTTTCATACACGGCTCATACAGAATTTTCTCTCCTCCTTTGCCATCAGGAACTTAATGCTCACAAAGAAAATGCAGCATATGTCCAAGAAGACCATCCGGGAGAAGCTTTTATCCTATCTTTCCACCGAGTCCTTAAAAAGCAGTTCCTCCACCTTTGATATTCCCTTTAACCGGCAGCAGCTGGCGGATTACTTATCCGTTGACAGAAGTGCCCTTTCCAATGAAATGGGCAAGCTGCAGGCCGAAGGAATACTGGCTTTTAAGAAAAACCGGTTTACACTGAAAGAGAATTTTCAGGAAAATCCGGCATGACGGTTTCCGCCAGGGAAGACGGGACTGTACGGATTTATAATTAAAAAAACAGACAGAAAGGCTGCTGCAATAGGAGCACATGCTCCGCGTTTTGCAGCAGCCTTTCTTTAATTCTTCCTATCTCCCTGCTTTCGGAATCTCCACCGTAAAGCAGCTTCCTTCCTCTTCCATGCTTTCCGCAGTCACGTTCCCTCCGTGGGCCGTAACAATGGACTTTACAATGGCAAGCCCGATGCCCGCCCCTCCGGTCTTCCGGTTCCTGGACTTATCGGTGCGGTAAAAGCGTTCAAAAATCAAGGGAAGCTCCTTTTGGGGTATTCCCATTCCCGTATCCTCTACCTCAATAATTCCATTCTGCTCCGTCTCCCACACTTTCAGGCAAATGCTTCCCCCCTCCGGCGTGTATTTCACGGCATTGGAAAGCAGGTTGGCCGTTACCTGGCACATCCTGTTTTTATCGGCTTCCACAAGAACAGGTCCCCCCTCTACAGATAAGGTAAGGCCTTTTTTTAAGATTTCCCCATTCATGGTATCAGCCACGGTGCGGACAAGGTCAAAGAGATCCACCTTTGTTTTATTCAGAACCAGATTGTCCCCCTCGATCTTTGCCAGCTGCTCTAAATCCTTTACCAGGGTCCCCAGCCGCTCAACCTCTTCGTGGCAGCTTTTCAGCCGCTCCGGCGTCGCCTCCCACAGGCCTTCAATCATGGCCTCTAAGTGAGAGCCCAGGGCCGTTAAGGGAGTCCTCAGCTCATGAGCCACATCCGCAGTCATCCGCTTCCGTAAATTCTCCTGTTCGCTCAATGCGCCGGACAGCTGATTGATGGCTGTTCCCAGGTCGTCAAGCTCCCGTATCCTGGTTCCTGGTTCAAACCTTAATTCGTAATTGCCCTTTGATATCTGCTTTGCAATATATGCGGTCTTTGTGACAGGGCGGGAAATCCTTCTTGCCAGAAGACAGCCCACCACAACCGAGCAGGCGCTGGAAAAAATGCCGATGACCAGAAGGAGAGTGTTCATGACATTGATAAAATTGAAATCAGCCTCATTCATAAAAAAGGGCCCATAGTATTTAATGGAAACAGAGCCTATCTTTTTTTCGCCCTGGTCAATATCGTAATCATGCTCCACAAAGCCTCCGGCCGAACCTCTCTCCTTCATCCGGGCCGAGATCTCATCCATGATCTTGCCGCAAAGGCTCATATCATGGTTTTCCGCATCCCAAACCATTTTTCCGTTTATATCATACAGCTTTACGATATATCCGTCATAGAGCGCATTCATGCCGATGGCGTGAATGTAATCCTGCTTCCAGCTCCGCTTAAAACTGTCGTACTGGTTGCTGATATCCTCTACGATATTTTCCCTTCTCTCCACACCAAGCTCCGTGATGTATTTCTCAAATTCCCGGTTAATGAACCAGTTGGAAAGCAGGCCGATGAGGCCGATGGTAACCAGCAGGGTCAGCAATATGGACAGGGACAGCTGCCGCCTTAAACTCTTCATCACCCATCACCCCCCGAATTTGTAGCCAAGCCCTGGAATGGTCAGCACGTATACCGGATTTTTCGGATCATCCTCAAGCTTTTTCCGGATATTCTTAATGTGGCTGTCAATGGCCCTGTCATATCCGGCAAAGCCCTTGTCCAAAGCGGACTCAATCAGTTCTTCCCGGGTAAAGACCTTTCCCGGATATTTGATGAGCACAGAAAGAATCTTCAGCTCGCTGGGGGTCAGTGTCAGAACAACCCCGTTTTTACGCACCTCATTCTTTTCAAAATCCACTGCCAGATCCCCGTCTCTCCAGGAATTGCGCTTGGTTAAGGGGACCAGATCGCTTTCCGCACGGCGGAGAACTGCCTCCACCCTGGCGTAGAGCTCCTTTAAGCCAAAGGGCTTTATGACGTAATCGTCCGCTCCCAGCCCCAGGCCTTCCACCACGCTGTTTTCCTCTACCTTTGCCGTCAGCATGATGATGGGAACCCGGGACCTTCTTCTGACGGTGCGGCACACCTCTTCCCCGGAAATGTCCGGCATCATCAGATCCAGTATAATAAGAGAAATATTTTCCGTTTCAAATATTTCCAGGGCTTTCCTGCCGTTTTCCGCAGGGATGGCGTGAAATCCCTTGCTTTCTAAAAGCAGGCAGACCACCTCCAGTATCTTCGGTTCGTCGTCCACCACCAGTACATTCCTGCTGTTTTTAACCATATGCTATACCACCTCATTTCCCAGATCTAAGGCTTATCCTGCCGGATACGCCAAAAGCGGGAACCGCAGGCAAGCGGTTCCCGTCCTCTTTTTTATTCAATCACATCGTAGCCCTGATCTTCGATTTCCAGCTTGATCTTTTCCACAGGTGCTTCTCCCGGGTCATGATCTACTGTCACGGTTTTTGCTTCCAGATCAACGGATACATTGGATACTCCTGAAATTGCTCCCACCGCCGTTGTAATTGCCTTGACGCAGTGCTCGCAGGCCATGCCATCTACGTTTATTACTGTCTTTGCCATTTTAAATTACCTCCATTATGTTTTTTATGATTTTTTATTGTAAGCCTTTACTGCAAATCAAAGGGCTTTAAAAATTTATAGACATTGACCATTCTGCCGTTTTCTTCTACCGGAACCTGGCCGTATGCCCAGCCCTCCAGCTTATCAGGGTCCACCCCTGCTGCAATAAGGGGTTCGGGATTTAAGACGAAAACAATGTCCTTATCCTGTATCTGGTTTGTGGTGGTGTTGATTTCCATATTTTTCGCCCATTCAAACATGTTGCCGTCACCCAGCTTTACGCCGAAATGATCCATGGCGGAATGGTAGTTTAAGCTGCCGCGGTATTTTTGTACAATCTGCTCGTAAGCCGTCAGGGCCGTAGGTTCTCCCTCATAGGTCAGCTTATCAT
>JASGGP010000204.1:0-8771 GCA_047604985.1 Lacrimispora sp. | reverse complement strand
AAGAAGCAATGTACATCCGTAAATCCAGGACATATGAGACGGTTTTCCAAGTCTATGATCTGTGTATGGCTGCCGGCATATTCCTCTTCATCTCTGTCGGAAACTGCCAGAATTTTATTTTCGCGGACTGCGACAAATCCGGAAAATGGTTTGGGATCAATGCCGTTAAATATGGCATTGGACCGTAAAATGATATCTGCTTTTTGCAAGTTTTCTCCTCCTTTTCAATAAAAAAAACGATGTGAACAAGTTGGCAATAAAATCATACCAGTTATGGGTTATGATAGCACAAGCAATATGAAGCTTCAATATCATTTGGTAATAAAACACAATTTCTGTTAAAAATGACGAATAAAATGCAATAAATTATACAAAATATACAAAGAAGGATGAAAAGAGAAGAAAATATAAGAATAAATATTGACAGATGGTACGGAAAATGATATGTTCAAATTGGTATTAAAAATACGATTACATATGTAAGGAGGAGAAAACGTGCTTTGGACCGAAGACATGTTTCATACTGAAAAACCGGTGATCGCTATGCTGCATCTGGATGCACTCCCAGGAGACCCCATGTTTACTCCGGGCTGCTCCATGAAGACGGTAGTGGAACATGCAAGAAAAGATCTCCACGCATTGCAGGAAGGAGGTGTTGACGGAATTCTGTTTTCCAACGAGTTCAGTCTTCCTTATGAGCGGAATATGAGTTTTGTAACGCCTGCTGCTATGGCCAGGGTAATAGGGGAATTAATGGACGATATTAAGGTTCCCTTTGGCGTGGACTGTATATCTGACGGAATGGCTACCCTGGAGCTGGCGGCTGCGGTGGGAGCCCATTTTGTCCGGGGAACATTCAGCGGAGTATATGTGGGGGACGGAGGCCTGTATAATAACGATTTTGCCAGGCTGCTGCGCAGAAAGGCGGCTCTGCCCCTGGAAAACTTGAAAATGCTCTATTTTATTAATCCGGAATCGGATAAAAATCTGGATACCAGAGAATTGAAGGAAATAGCGAAATCCACGATTTTCAAGGCTCACCCGGACGGACTCTGTATTTCTGCATCTGCCGCGGGCCAGGATGTAGATGATGAGCTCATAGGGGAAGTAAAGGAAGCGGCTCCGGAGGTAGCGGTTCTCTGCAATACGGGATGCCGGAAAGAAACCGTAAGGGCGAAGCTTTCAGCCGCAGATGCGGCTGTTGTAGGCACCACTTTTAAAGAGAACGGAGATTTTTTCCGCCATGTTGACGCAGACCGGGTAAAAGAGTTTATGAAGGCTGTTTTTGATTTCAGAGAGAGTATAAAGGGGGAAGCGCTGCAAACCGGTCAGCGTAAATAAGCATGCTTTGAAAAGTGGATTGAAAATCATGGCATCATGTATAATGAATGGAGGTATGTAAGGGTGAGGGTAGCAGCTATGGGTGATAACTGCATTGATGTTTACAGGAAGCTTGGAAGAAAATATCCTACGGGAAACGTGGTGGATACAGGAGTCAACATGCAGAAGCTTGGAATACCGGTATCAATTATCACCACCACCGGCTCCGATGAATATGGTTCCTGGATGATTGAAACACTAAAGGCAGAGGGGCTTGATATCAGCCATCTTAAGACAGGGGACGGGCCTACGGCCATTACCTATATGGATATGGACGGCCTGGACCGCATACACGGGGATTATGAAGAGGGCGTGCTGAAAGACATTGTGTTTGACCAAGAGGATATCTCCTTTGCAGCAGGACACGACCTGGTCCATACGGCATTGTGGGGAAAGGCGGAGGATGCGCTTCCAAAGATCCGGGAAATTTCCGGGACCGCTGTCAGCTTCGACTATGCAGACCGGCTGGACCATGAGCTTGTAGAAAAGACACTTCCTTACGTAGATTACGGATTTTTTTCCTGCCATAAGGAAAAGGATGAGTTTATCCGGGACTACTTAAGGGACAAGGTCAGACGGGGAATGAAGATTGCTGTTGCCACCTTTGGAGAGAAAGGAAGCCTGGCCTATGACGGAACCAGATTTTATGAAGGAAGCGTTTATCCAGCACAGGTTGTGAATACGGTGGGAGCAGGAGACAGCTTTATCGCCGGATTTTTATACCGGCTGCTGATGGGCGGGCAAATTGCTGACTGCCTGGATACCGGAGCCAGAGTTGCGGCAAGAGTAGTCAGTACCTTTAATCCCTGGGAAGATTGAGAAAGGAGTTGATTTCATGAAGCTTGGCATGTTTACATCAGGCTACCAGAGAAATCCGCTGGAGCACTGTTTTGAGGATGCAAAACGTTTTGGCTACGACTTTATTGAATTATGGGGAGGAAGACCCCACGCATATGCGCCTGACTTAAAAGTCGGAGAAATTGATGAGGTAAAACGGCTATCCGCGCAGTATGAGATGCCGGTGCTGGGATATACGCCGGAGCACAATGCCTATCCATATAATTTTATGATCGGCAGCGAACTGCAGCGCCAGGATGCGGTGGATTACTTAAAGCTTTGCCTGGATATGGCAAAGGAGATGGGGGCGGATTACATGCTGATCTCTCCCGCTCATGCAGGCTATCTGGCAACCTATGAGGCCATATGGGCCCGCATGGTAAAGACTATAGGAGAGCTTACGGAGCATGCGGAGAAAGTAAAGGTAAAGCTGGTCGTGGAGACCTTAACACCTTATGAAAGCAATGCATTGAAAAGCGCCAATGACCTGGTGGAACTGTTCCGAAGAATTGATTCCGATTACCTGGTTGGAATGTGCGACACGGTTCCTCCTTTCGTACAGCACGAGAGCATCATGGCATATTTAGAGAAGCTGGGAAGCAAGATGTACCATATGCATATCATAGACGGGGACCAGGGAACGGACAGCCATATCGTTCCGGGAGAGGGCTCAATTCCATTACCGGAACTGATTAAAGAGCTAAAGGATGCCGGATATAATGGAACCGCGACTCTGGAGCTGGTTACCGGCTATATCAATGAACCCAGGCTTTATGCCAGAAGGGCAATTGACCAGGTAAGGCGTTATATGGCGGATGCCGGATTTTAAGAGAAAGGAGATTGCCCATGTTTATTGATATGCACGTTCATCCGGCTTTTTATGAACCTATTAATGGGGATGAACAGACAGAAGCCATGCGGCATGAGGCCCTGGCGATCCATAAAAACGGCACGGCACCCCTTGCACACATTTTCAATCAGATGAAGTGTGCGGGACTTGACCGCCTCTGTCTCCTGCCGGAAGACTACACCACAGAGTTTGGAAAGCCTGTGGTATCAAATGAGGAAATACGGAAGCTGGTTGATCTGGCACCGGATAAGTTTATCGGATTTGCCGGTATTGATCCCTTTGTGCCGGATGCTGCGGACAAGCTGGAGCGGGCATTCGGGGAGCTGAAGCTGGCAGGGCTGAAGCTCCATCCCGCCAGACAGCATTTTTACCCGAAAGATGAACGGTTAAAGTCCATATATGACTTATGCGAGAAGTACAAAAAACCAATTATCTTTCACAGCGGAATGTCCTGGGAACCCAATACTCTCAGCCGGTATTCCAGGCCCATAGAGTTTGAGGAGCTTGCGGCAGGACGTCCGGGGCTTAAAATCTGCCTGGCTCATATGGGCTGGCCCTGGGTGAAGGAAACAGCCATGCTGATGTTAAAATATCCCAATGTCTATGGAGATACGGGGCTGCTTTACTTTGACAATGCCCTGGAGTTTTACCGGCAGGTATTTACCCAGGAAATACCTGTTACGTGGATTGACCGAGGCCTGCGGCACCAGATCATGTTTGGAAGCAACAATCCCAGGTTTGAACAAATCCGGATGGCAGATGCCATAGGAAAGCTTGGATTTCGGGACAGTACGCTGGAGCTGATTAAGGGTGTCAATGCCATGGAATTTCTGGGCGGTTTATAAGGAGGCAGAGGCAGATGGTAGTACAAAACGAACTGGTATTGCTGACCGAACAATACAATCAGTGGATCCTGATCACTGGAGAAATAGAGGAAGCGGTCAGAAAAAGCGGCATTAAAAACGGCATGGTAACGGTTCTCAGCAGGCATACCACTACAGGAATTACCGTAAATGAAGCCTTGGAGTGCCTGGAAAGTGACATGGCTGAATTTCTGGAAGGCCTGGCGCCGGAGGACCGGCCCTATGCACATGCGAGAATGCTGCGGGACTATGGCTCAACGGCGGGAAATCCAACCGGGCACTTAAAATCCCTTCTTACAGGAAATCACTGCCACCTGCTGCTGCAGGATGGGGTTATCGACAAGGGAGGGGCTCAGGAGGTGTATTTCTGTGAATTTGACGGTCCTGCAAAGCGGACCGTGGTTATACAGGTTATGGGAGAATAAAAAATATAAAAAGCAAAGGAGAAGAGTATTATGTCGAATCAAAATGAATTAAAACGAAAGCTGGGGCTGGGAGCAGTTATTGCGCTGGGAGTTGGAACTACGGTAGGCTCCGGTATCTTCTCATCTCTGGGAGAGGTAGCGGGAGCGGCAGGCAGCAGTTTATTTCTTGTATTATCCTTCCTGATCGGAGGCATGCTTCAGATTCCGGCGAATTTCTGTTATGCCGAGCTGGCAAGCGCCTATCCTGAGGACGGAGGGCAGTATGTGTATTTTAAGAATGCGGGGTCCAGACCCCTGGCGTTTCTTTGCGGCTGGATCAGCTTCTGGGCAACAGATCCGCCGTCCATATCCATTATGGCTCTGGCGATTGCCAATTACCTGGCATTTTTTATTCCGGTCCACGGAGTCGTCCTTCGCCTGGTAGCGGTAGGCTTTGTATTGATATTTATGATGCTGCATCTGCGGTCCGTAGAGGGCGGAGGCAAATTCCAGACAGTGATTACCGCTTTAAAGGTTATCCCCTTTGTGTTGATTATCGGAATCGGCATCTTTTTTATCAAGGGCGATTTATTCCTTTCAGGTACCAGGCTTGCAGGAGTTACTGCTACCGGATTTACGGCACTGCTGGCGGGTATTTCCGCCACTACCTGGTCCTTTGACGGTATGGCTGCGGCCTGCTATATGTCAGGTGAAATTAAGGAACCAAAGAAAAACCTGCCGAGAGGTCTGATCTTAACAGCATTTATTGTACTCTTTTTATATGTGGGACTGACCCTGACCGCATCAGGATTGCTGTCTGTAAATGAGCTGGCGGCTTCTGAGGCACCCATTGCCCTTCTGGCCTCCAAAATCCCTGTGATTGGCGGATATGCGGGAACGGTTGTGGCGATTATGGCAGTTATCGTAGTGATCGGCTCCTTATCAAGCTGTATTATGTTTCAGCCGAGAATCGAATATGCCATGGCAAAGGACGGACTTTTCTTTAAATCATTTGCCAAAGTCCACCCAAAGTATGAGACACCTTATTTCTCCATCATTGTACAGTGTGCAGTGGCAATCATTCTGATCTTTGCAACCTCGCTTTCTGATTTATTAGGATACTTTACTCTGGTGGCCCTCCTTAAGAATTTCCTGACCTTCGGAACGATTATTGTGCTCAGAAAAAAAGAAAACTACAAGCCCTCTTACCGGATGCCGGCAAGGCCTCTTATGGTAGGAATTGCCATGCTGATTACAGGAACCCTGATCTGGTCCACCTTTGTATGGGCGCCGGTAGCTGGAATTACATGTGCGATTATTGCAGTCGTCACAGGGCTTCCGGTGTATTATTTCTGGGAAAGCCGCAATAAAAGGACAGAGTAGGAAGGCGGCGGATAAATATTGACACCCGGTAGCAGATGTTTTAAGATGGTTAAAAGAAGCAAATATTTTAATTAGAAAAAACTGGAACGGAAAAGACATCTGCTATGAATTTAGAACGACAAAAACCTCGTGACGAGGCAATGGAACAGATTGAAAATTATATGATTAAAAATAACCTGGAACCGGATGACAGGCTTCCTTCCGAAAGGTCCATGTGTGATATGTGGGGAATCAGCCGTTCCACACTTCGAAGTGCCATAAAACAGCTGATTCTGGAAGGAAAAATATATACGAAAAACGGTGCGGGTACTTATGTAGCCGGAGAAAAACTGATCCGCAATCTTCAGGATGCGGAAGGGTTTTATCAGACAGTTGTCAATGTGGGAAGAAAGATCTCAACCAGAGTGGTGAGAATGGATTTTTGTGAGACTCCGAAGAATATCGGCCGCAGGATGAAGCTTCCCCTGGGATATAAACTGTTTCGGCTGCTGCGTATCCGCTATCTGGACGGGATTCCGGTGATGCTGTCTGCTGCCTATCTGGATGCAGAACGTTTTCCGGGCATTGAACACCATGATTTTTCTTCTCAATCCCTTTACGGGGTTCTTAAAGACGAGTATGGGGTAGAGGTTTCAGGAGGTTCTGAAAAACTCAGCATTACCTATTGCGATCAGGAGGAAGCCGGTTATCTGGGCATAGAAGAAGGCGCGCCGGTTATCTATCAGTCCGGCGTGACCATGGACAGTGAAGATACCATCTTTGAGTATTTTAATGAGATCACCCGTTCGGAGTATATCTGTTTTGCCAGTGAGCTGACCAGGAAATAGGCGTTGAACAGCACAACCATGCGCAGAATGGAGGATAAAATGAAATTAGCGGCAGTTGGCGATAACTGTATGGATGTTTATGATAATACCGGACAGGCATATCCCGGTGGAAATCCGGTAAACGTAGCGGTGTATTTTGTGAGACTTGGAGGCAGGGCATCCTATACCGGAGTGGTGGGAACCGACCGGTACGGTGCTTTGATGAAAGATAAAATAGAAGAAAAGGGTGTGGATGTATCCCATATCCGTTTTATGGAAGGAAATACGGCAATCACCCACGTGGAATTGGTGGACGGAGAGCGGGTATTCGGCGATTATGAGGAAGGCGTTCTGGCTGATTTTAAGCTGACGGACGAAGAACTGGATTTTTTGTGCAGCCACGACATGGTAGTTACCGGTCTGTGGGGAAATGTGGAGCATCAGCTGGGCATAATCCGGGAAAGAGGAGTGGCGACCGCATTTGACGCCGCAACAAGACCGGAAGATCCTGCGGCAGTGACGGCGATTCCTTTTGCTGATTATCTGTTTTTTGCAACGGATGACGGAGATACGGATGAGCTGAGAAAAAAGATGAAAGAGCTGAAAGCAAGAGGTCCCAGGCTGGTGGTTGCAACCATGGGAGATAAGGGAAGTATTGCATATGACGGTTCGGAGTTTACTGTATTCGGCATTGTTCCATGCAATGTAATAGATACTATGGGAGCCGGAGACAGCTATATTGCCGGATTCTTAAAGGGAATCATGGAACAGAAGCCGGTGTTTGAATGTATGAGAATGGGAGCCGAAAATTCCAGTATTACGCTGGAGTATAACGGCGCCTGGTAATTTGAGCGGCAACCAGCGAAATCCGCAAAGCGTGTTTCGGTAAGTTTGAAAGGAGGTACTGCGTTGACAAAAACGGCAGAGGTAGGATACGATGCACCCATATATCTTCAGCTTAGAGAAGTGGTACGGTCGAAAATAGAAGATGGGGAATATGCGCCCGGAACGGCCATTCCTTCTGAAAAGACCCTTGCAGCTACCTACGGAATTAACCGTCTGACTGTCCGCAGTGCCATTGATGCACTTGTAAGTGAAGGTGTGCTGAAGCGGGTACAGGGGAAAGGCGTCTATGTTGTCGCCCAGATTGAGCGGGATTTAGAAGTGCTGGGCGGATTTACGCAGACCATGAATGAAAAAAATATGGAGACCCGCAAAAAGATTCTGCTTAAGGGGCAGAGGCGGGCCGGGGAAAAGTTTGCAAGGCTCTTTGGCATTAACGCGGACGACATGCTTTACTACATCAAGCGCCTGGACTATGCAAATGAAGAGCCCATTGCCATACAGGAGATTTTCATTCCTTATAATCTGGTTCCCAAGATGGAGGGGATCGACCTTTCCGTATTCAGCATGTTCGAAATCTATAAATTCTATGGCATTAATCCGGTGAGAGCATGGCAGACTCTTGACCTGGTGCAGCTGACACAGTCTGATGCCAGATTGATTAATATTAACAAGGAGCAGACGGTCTTTCTGTTTGGATGCACAACCTATGATGAGCATGACCGTGTGATCGAATATTCAAAATCGTATACGCGTGGAGATAAATGCAATTTTAACCGTGCATTTCCACAAGTAATGGAAGGAGCAGCTATGTTAAAGTTTGATGAGCAGAAGCAGATTGAAAGCGTGAACGGGGCGCTTGCCTTAAGAGGCGAAATAGAGAAAGTAATTGATGAAATACAAAAACAGGGATTTGACGGCATTTACGTCATAGGAATCGGCGGCACATGGGCATCCGGAATGCAGATGGAGGTCTATATGAGAGGCAGAAGCAGGATCCCGGTTTATGTGGAAAATGCGGCCGAATTTATCACCCTGGGAAATAAAAAATTCACGGAACATTCAGTTGTAATCTTCTCCTCCGTAACGGGAAGCACAGAGGAGGTGGCAAAGGCCATTGAAAAAGCAAGGGAAACCGGCGCCAGAGTATTCGGTTTCGTGGACAAGGCAGATGCGCCTCTGGTGAAGCTCTGTGACTGGTGTATCTCTTATCCCATGAATGAACAGCTGAAATTTTTTATGGCGGCCAACCGGCTGATGTATAACAATGGAGAATTTCCTGAGTATGACGAATACAACCGGGAGATGGAAGCACATCTTGCAAAGGCCCTTGTGGATGTGGAAAAGCGGGCAGATGAGTGGGCACAAGAGTATGCCAGGAAGAAATACGCATACGTAAAATCAA
>JASGGP010000203.1:0-8862 GCA_047604985.1 Lacrimispora sp. | reverse complement strand
GTCATGGCCATAGTTCCCTTTAAAACCGCATCAATGGCGGCCTTTGATTTGTAATAGCCGATCACCTGGGTCTCCCCCACCCGGTTGTAATCAATGACCGCCTGGTACACGGCCTCCGTATCAACCTCATCCATGCAGACAATGATATCCGGCGGTCCCTGGGAGTTCTGGAATAAATTACGCACGATTTCTTCGGATTCAAAGGCCCGGCCTGAAGGAATTTTAAGCTCCTCCACCTTGACCTTTCCCCCGATCTCCCGGTCGGTGACGATCCGGTTGTTGATCTGGTTAAAAATCTGGGACTGGTTGCTGTCTATGGAATTATCGTAAAGGAACATAAGCACCCTGGTCTCCCGGGAATTCTTTGGCAGTATTTTCAAAATCTGGTTTCCGTATTCCTGGCCCAGCTGGTAGGGGTTGATTCCCACAAAGCTTTTCCGAAGGGAGACTGGGGCGTCGTTTAGTATGGTGACCACCGGAATTCCCTTTTTCTCGGCTTCATTGATCCGGTTCTCCAGCTGGTCTTCTCCTGTAAATTCCAGCAGAATTCCATCCACCTTGGCCGCTATGCTCATATCCATAAAGTCCACGGTTGTATATTCTGACGACTGGCTTTTTCCCTTCAGCTCCACATACGCATCGTGAAGAGCCGCTTCCTCCTGGACGCTTTTGTACACATCATTCCAGAACTGGGAATCCAGGTTGTCGATGATCATGACATAGTGATATTGATAGGTTTTCGTATTTTCCGCATGCTCCACGCCGATTTTTTTCAAAACGTGGCCGTAAAAGGAGGAGGTCAAAAGTGTGAGAAACACAATGCCCAGCAACCCTCCTGCCACCAGCAGCAGCATGCTTTTCTTTCTGTTATCCATGATTACCTCTTTATTCTCGTAAAAGCAATGAACCAGAGTCAGGCTTGCCCAACCCTGGCGGATGCCCGCAGGGACAAATCCCCTATGATTTGAGAGGAGTATCTGACGCCTGCTGCTATGGGATTATTATACTAAATTGAAAGAGAAAACAAAAGCAGGAGAAAATTGCGGTGGGGTAGCATTTTTTTGTAATTCCGGGCTGCTTTTTTATCAGGAGGCGGTTATCAGTATTATTATTACGGCAGGAAAGCTTATGTCTTATCCATAAAGAAATGGTGGGGGAAAATTTACATTTTATTCATAAAGAAATAGTGCAGGAAAACGTTTCTGATTATCCTGCACCAAGCCTTTTCACTTTTTCCAATATTCCCGGTTCATGGTACACCTTAAGATCAGCCATTCCGGCAGGGAAGCATATCTCTTTCCCATAAGGTAACCCATATATTTAAACCCGCTTTTTACGATCACACCCGGCACCAGCCATGTTTTTTTCTGCCCTATGAGCCAGCCGCAGGTTTTCTTTACCAGACGGATTCCCTCACTCTCTGACCGTATTCCCCCGAATACCTCCGGGTGGTCGGCCTGGGATACCGCCAGGTCAAAATTCCTTTTAAACTGGGCGATGCAGCCGTAATTATGAGAGTGGTACACCATTGCCTCCGCCACATAAGCCACGGCCTGGCCCTGATACCGCACAGCATTTCCGGCAAAAATCATATCCTCGTTGAAAATGGTCTTCTTTATAAATCCCCCGTTTTCCAGAAAAGCCGTACGGTCATATGCACAGCAGACGTTGGATGCAAAGAAGGTCTTGATTCCCAGCTTTGGCAAATCCGCTTTCGTCTTGATACAGCTATGGGCAGGATAATTAAAGGAACGGGAATACTGCTCTGCAAGAGCGCAGTCCGGATTCGGAAGCTGTCTGGCGTAGGCCATAACCACCCTTTCCCCGCCCTTTCCCTGTTGGTCCAGCCCTTTTACCAGAGCACCTATGAGATTTTTATCCGCAGGAACCGCATCATCGGTCATAAATACTATGATATCCGCCTGGGAATAGGCAGCTCCCCGGTCCCTGGTGGCTCCATGGTCAAATTCTTCCTTTGTTACATGGTGTACCTCCAGGCCCTTGACCCACGTATAATCCCCATCATTCCAATAGGTTTGTTCCGTGTTCATGACAATGATCCGATTTATGGGATAGAACTGTTCTCCCAGGCGATTCAGCAGGCGATTGAGAGTTTCCTTAGGTTTATATACCGGAATGATTACGTCTACGGTCCGGTTTTCCCGCTTTATTTCTTCCATCTCTATTTTCCTCTACTTTCCCTCTTTCTCCGTCAATAGCGCAGGCAGCCCGTGGAACAAATGCGTATTAAGGCATAGATGCTCACAAAACATTCCAGATACCAGGCGCTCTTTCTTAAATCCAGGCTGACAGTCAGGCGCTTATCAAACAAGGTCAGAAGCACCAATGGAAGCAGCGGGATAAAGTATCTCCCCTGAACTCCCGTAATATAATCCAGATTCCTTGGAGTCCAGCCTAACAGCATGGAGGTGAGTACCAGACCGGCACTTATAAACACCAGAAACAGAATCCACAGCTCTGTCCCCTGTTACCGGAGACGGCTCTCCTCCCTGCGCAGGACACTTACAAACAGCGCATACCACAGTATGGACAGGCAAAAGCCGGTACCGTCAGATCAGGATCTAAATTCCCCAGAAATCCTCCAAGCATGGTGACCATATAATAATCAAACTGAGTGACCAAAGTCTCATAATAAACGAGAAACACCGTATAAGGCTGCCGGAACACATCCTGAAGCGTGTAGCCTGCGGCCTCGCTCCAGCCCACATAGCTTTCCGTAGTAGTAGCCCATGCGGAAGAACAATGCGGTTTACAAAAAACACCGCCAGAAACACCGCTAGCAAAACAGCGGCCACAGAAAGCCAGTAACGCTTTTTCGTATGAAATTTAGCCTGAGGGATGAGCAGGCATATTCCTGCCACCGGAAAGTAAACAATTTTTCCGGGCTCCAATAAAACCAGGAGAAGAGCCAGAAGAACCGTATCCTTTACGGTAACTTCCTTTTTTCATAGGCCAGGTAAAAGCACCATGCCAGGAATACCATGGAAAGCCCGATAAACGCCGCATCATAGGAAAAGGACGCCGCCAGATGAAGGGTCATGGGCAGACAGGATACTGCCATAAGCACTTCCTTTTTAAAGGGCATAAGCTTTACGGCCAGGGATGCCAGGGATGCAAAAGCTAAAAGATTAAAGAGCCGGCCCAGATACACCAGGGGAATATAACCAAGATGAAGTGCCCTGGCAAGGCTGATGCCAAGGGCCTGGGGCAGATAAACCACCGGAGTGGTATTTACCGGTATTTCATACCTGACCGTCACCCCCTGGCTGTGGTCAGAAGAAAACATCTCCGTAAAGACCCGGTTATAAGTAGCCTGTCCTATGCTCGTATAAAGCCCCGGAACATCGTCTCCGCTGCGCACAAGAACATTGGCCCCACGGCTGACCCTCTCTTTCTCCTCTTCCCCTGCATGAGAGAGAAACGCTTCATCGGCCACGGCCTGCTTTCCCATGAGCTGGCTGGAAAGGCGGTATGCACTTGTAAAATGCGCCGCCTCATCCGGTGCGGAAAAAGGCGTTAAGACCACCATATAAAACAGGCCCAGGATGACCACGGTAAGGGGAAAGAGCCAGGAATGAATTTTTTCCCTTATCCACAAAGCGCCTCCCATACAGGCCAGAAATCCACAGCCGCCCCAGATCAGCCACCGGTAAAAGCGCCGGACCGACTCATATTCAGGGGATGGGATTCCTATAATGGTTTCCGGATAAGTCTTAAGAAACAAAAAAGCAATAAAAAGAATGGTTCCTGCCGTAAGCAACAGCCCCTTTTTATTTACCTTTCCTAAATTCAAATCATTCAGCTTCAAGCGGTTCCGTGTCCCTTTCACCGATAAGCTCCCCCTTTTCTTTTTCCTCCGCCTCTTCCTGGTCCAGAGCCAGGGTCTGGATCAGCTCCGTCACCCTCCGCTCCATCTGGGATATTTTAATGGACTGGAAAAAGACCTTTATCAGCAGAATAAAAATCATGAAAGCAAAGATAAAATTAGCGGTGGAATACGTCCCCACCAGCCGGGATATGAAATCCGCCGACCGGGGAAATATGCTGAAAACCACTAAAAGCAGGGCAAACATCACCCAGAAAATAGAATCCTCTATCTTCATCTTGGAATGACGTATTTTTTTCAGCACATAAAATGTGAGCAATATGGAAACACACACAAGCACGCTGCGAAGTACGACTGTCATGTTGTTTTCCTCCTTTCCCTTATCCCCTGTTTCTGATGCGGAAGCTCTGTACCAGTAAAATGGAAAACAGCATTTTCCCCATATATCTTGCCGCATTGAGAGGATTTAAATAGCTCTCTCCCATGATCCGTTCATCCATGACGACGGGAACCTCCGATACCTTAGCCCCCTGCCGGATTAAATAGGAAATGGTATCCGGCTCCGGGCCGTAATTTAAGCCGTCAGCAAATTCCTTTATCATCTTCCGGCTGAACATGCGCATGCCTGAGGTAGGATCCTTCACCCTTGCTCCTGTGGTCAGCCAGATGGCTCCGCTTAACAGCCTGCTTCCGAACATCCGCAGGGAATGGGGCTTTTTCTCCGCCACAAACCTGGAGCCGATAACAATATCGTATCCTTCATCCATCTTCTCTTTCATGGGAAAGATGTACTCCGGCCGGTGCTGCCCGTCTCCGTCAAACTGAATGGCATACCGATACCCCCGGCGGTGGGCATATTTAAGCCCTGTCTGGAATGCCCCGGCAAGCCCTAAATTCACGGGCAGGTCAATGATCTTCCAGCCGTGCCTGCGGCAGATATCCGACGTTTCATCGGTGGAACCGTCATTGATGATCACATAATCAAACATGGGATAATTTTCAATCACATCCCCTACCACCCGCTCAATATTCAATGCTTCGTTGTATGCAGGTATCACTACCAGTACTTTATCCATAATTTCCTCTTTCCAGCCCGTCTCTCAGGGCATCAAGGTATACCCGTAGGGTGCTTCCTCTTTCCAGCCCGTTTTTCAGGGCATCAAGGTATACCCGCAGGGTGCTTCCTCTTTCCAGCCCGTTTTTCAGGGCATCAAGGTATACCCGCAGGGTGCTTCCTCTTTCTATCCCCTTCCTTTTTCCTCCGTCAGAAGGATCCAGACCGCCTGTCCCATAAAGCAGACCATGAGAAGCAGCATTTCCAGCATATAAGAAAGGGCTCCTCCGTTTACTCCCCCAGCCTCTACCAGGCGGAAAGAGAGAAAAAAGGAAAGAATGCAGACCGGCACATAGCCAAAGAATATCCGCTTCTGCCTTTTCATTATGACCAGCACGTAATAAAACAGGTTCATAACCGCAAAGAAACCGCCGCCCAGAATCACAAAGAGAAGTCCGGATTTGTAGGGCTTTAATCCCACATTGGAAATGGCCCCCAGTACAGGAACTCCGATTGCCCAGGCCCCGGCCAGGGCGACCACTGTAAGCACCAGAATAATCCCTGACAGCTTCTTTATATCAGACAGAAATTCCGAAAACTGGCCTTTTTCCCACTGGTAGGACATTCTGGTCAAAAACGGCCGGATCACAAAGTTGGCAGCCAGATTGATAACCGAGGTGGGCAGGAAAATTGCCACAAAGATGGCAGTATCCGTTGAAGTCATCCGGGCATCCACCGCATATTTGGCCATGGCAAAGATCAGCCCGTCCAGAAAAACTGATAAAAACAGTAAAAAACCATCCTGCAGAAGCTTCCACTGTTTGTGGGCAGCCCTGGAAAAATCCATTTCCGGCACCCTGCCGGCCATTCTTTTATCAAACAGCAAAAGCCCTGCCCCCTGGGATGCAACTGCAATCACACAGGAAAATACCAGATTCTTTGTCACAGCCAAAACACCGATAAAACAGCACACTGACAGCAGGGTCCGAAAGGCCATTGCCTGTCCCGTCAGATAAAGCCGCCCGTTTCTCTGAAATTCCGACTCATATACATCGGCAAAGCCGTCTAACACCTTATAAAGCACCATAAGAAATACTACCAGAGCCTTTTCGGTGCTGTAGCCTGCCGACGGCACAAAGGTATTCCACAGAATATAGAAAATTCCGAACACAACTGCTGTCATACAGGTAATGGCCCGCGCCAGACGGTACTCTCCAAAGGTATAGCTCCGTCCAGTATCCGTGCTTTGCAGAGGCCTCATGCCAAAGTAGGCCACCAGAAACATCTGCTGACCGAAAGTGCTGAACGCAAAGCCAAAGATCCCTCCCTGGTCCGTTCCCACCAGATGGTTGACAAGGGCCGTAAGAACCATGCTGGCACCTGCATAGATCAGGCTTCCGATCATGTTCCAGACCACACTTTTTCGTTCCATTTCATTTCCTCTGTTCCTAAGAATGTTCTTTTATTCTACAATATCACAGAAAAAAAGTAAACTTAAACCCGGCTTTCCTACCGTTTTATGATCCCGGCAGTGCGGCATAAATACAAAAAGCTTTCCAGCCGGAACAGCCAGGAAAGTCCTCCGTAGACCAGAATCCCTACAAGAATCTGGACGACCAGGGTCAGAAGCGTTCCTTCTATTATATATTGCACTCCATATACAACGGCGCACATGACCACTGACAGGAGAAGCGAAGGAAACACATCCCTCCACTGCTGGGCGAAGCTGTAGTTTAACAGTTTTTTATTGGGATAGGCGTTGATAAAGGTACAGATAAAATCCGTGACAGCCCGCAAAGCTACCATAGCAAATATCCCGAAGGGTATGCTGATGAGAAGCGCCGTCACGCTGACCACCTTTTTCACAATTTCCAGCTTAAGGAATATCTCACTTCTTCCCATGGCATTGATGGCCTGTAAATTAGCCACATGGAGAGGCCAGGTGGCATAGCCACGCACAGCAAACGGAGCATGGGAACGCAGGGCAGATACCGGTCCGTGAGAAGCAGCCTTACCATGGGCTCTGCCACGGCAATGAGGCCCGCCATCATGGGAAATACCAGGTAGGAGCTGGTGACAATGGATCTGCGGACCATGCTCTTCATCCGTTCCCTGTCATCCTGACAGGCGGAGAAAGCCGGAAGCATGACCGACTGAATGGCGGCCCCTAAGTTATTGGCGATGAGGGATGGAAACTGGTTTCCTCTTGAGTATTGCCCCATCATATCCGAATTATATAGTTTTCCGATCACAAGTCCATATACATTGGTAAATACGGTGTCAATGAGGCCGGAGCAGAGGATTTTCCAGCCATAGGAAAAAAGCTGTCCGGCTTTCTTTACGGAAAACAGAAGCTTAGGACGCCATTTCACCAGAAAGAATAAGACCACCATGAGAAAAAAACTGTAGAAAAACTGCTGCATGGCAAGGGACCAGAGGCCAAAGCCTTTGGCTGCCATGAATACGCCGATAACTCCCGAACCTAAGGCCGCAAAAAGGCTTGCCATGCAAAGCTTCTGAAATTCCATGTTCCTTGCCACCGCCGCTGATTGCACGGAGGTGACGGCACCGAAAAGCAGAGTCACGGAAAGGACCCGCAGCACAGGAGAAAAAACAGGCTGTCCATAAAATCCCGCTATGGAAGGGGCCGAAAAAAACAGGATCACATAGAGTAAGACGGCAATAGCTCCGCTCATATAAAAAGCAGAAGAATAATCCTCCTCATCCACCTCATACTTTTGAATCAGGGAGGTATTGAAGCCGCTCTGTACGAACACATTTCCAATAGTAATGAATATCATGATGAGCATGACTTCTCCTGACTCTGCCGGAGTCAGCATACGGGCCAAAAGAACGGATACCAGGAACTGAATTCCCTGGGTTCCCCCGTTTTCCATCACTTTCCAGAACAGGCCGGAAAGAACCTTTTTTTTCATATTTTCCTGATACATGCTGGTTTTCAACCTCGTTTTTCCATTTGACATTTCCGCCTTATTGTACTATATTCCCCAATAAATGTAAATCATCTATAGCATTTTGGGGCTCATTGTGTTAAAGTAATAAAGAATACACTTTTTTTATTCCAATAAATCAGGAGGTTTTAATTATGCGTAAACTGACACGCGGCCTGGCTGCATTTTGCCTGACGGCTGTTCTTGTTTCCGGACAGGCTTCCCTTGCACGGGCAGAAGAAGCATATGGTCCAGGATTTAAGAATGGCGTTTCCCTTGAGGAATCAAAGAAGGCGGAAAGCCAGTCCACTGCCCAGGGAGGCGTAACGACAGAGGAAGCCGAAAGCGCTTTGGCAAATGCCGGAGTATCTATCGGACAGGAAGGCGCGGACGGCGGCGAAAGCGGAGTTGTGGATGAAGCCACAAGGGCTGCCCAGGAAGCTTTAAAGGCCAATTTCCCCCAGCTTCAGACTACGGTCATGATTGGCGACGGGAACTGGACACAGCCTTTTGTAAATGATGCCTGGATTACAAATAATGGGGAAGGCTTCCACGGAATGTCCACTTTCCTCACCAACATCGTAGGAAATTTGCTTTACCGCACCTATACCTCGAGCACCGGCTGGTCTCCATGGGTTATGAATGGACAGCAGACCGTCAATTATGCCAATGATGTGAACATTGAAGCGGTGGAGATGCGCTTTTCCGGTTATGTGGGCAACCAGTACGACCTTTATTATACGGCAAAGCTGGATGATGGAACTACTATGGGCTGGGCCAGCAATGGAACCGCCACCGGAACTATGGGAACCGGACATTACATAACAGGGCTTCGCATGGCTTTCTATGCGAAAAACTCGACTTTCCCCTATTCCACGGATAAGCCTTTGGTATCTGCAGTCAAGGACGGCATGCAGATCATTGACGGCGGACTTCGGTATTACAACGGAGACGGTACTCAATTTACCGGCTGGGCATGGTCCGGCAATGAACGGTACTATTTTAAGGAC
>JASGGP010000202.1:0-8895 GCA_047604985.1 Lacrimispora sp. | reverse complement strand
TAATTTTTAATGCGGCGGACCCCATGCTCTGAAGCGTCACTTTAAGCTGGTTGTACTCAGCAGAAGAATCGCCAATCTGAAGTGTTAACTTGCCTGCAGACTTCAGCAGATTTATTCCATTGAAGTTAGTTCCGTCAGCAATACGGTCAATTTCTTTTGTTAAGGAATCCATCTCTGACTGCAGATTCTCACGATCCGTACTATTAGAATAAGTACCGTTTGCAGACTGCTGAGCCAACTCAACCATACGGTTTAACATGGAATGAACCTCTGTCAGCGCGCCTTCAGCTGTCTGGATCAGAGAGATACCATCATTGGCATTCTTCTGTGCAGTTCCAAGACCTGTGATCTGTGCTCTCATCTTCTCGGAAATAGCAAGGCCTGCTGCGTCGTCGCCGGCACGGTTAATGCGGTAGCCTGAGGATAACTTCTCAAGGTTCTTAGATACTGCACTGTTATTGCTTGATAAGTTTCTGTAGGAATTTAAAGCTGCGATATTATGTTGTACTCTCATAAAAAATTACCTCCTTGAATTATGACGGGGACATCCTTTTCCCCCGTGTTCCATTTTATCTGTTCCAAACCTTTCATCCGGGCCCCTGAATGAAAAGCTGAAACCAAATTTTTAAGAATGTTTTTTTCATTCTAGTGCTAATATCGTCATGATTTTTTATTTCATAAGTCTTTTTTTATTTTTTTTTACTTTTTAATTCTTCCTGCAGAAACGCTTTCTCTTCCTGAGTTAAAAGTCCATAGATCCTGCGCTCCAATGCCAGAAAAGAAGCCTCCCTTGAGACCTCTGTCAAAAAGAACTTGTCTCTCGCTCTTGAAAGATCGTACAGCTTTGAAAGAAAGCCAAGAGAAGCCTCCGCCGTCTGTTCATCTCCTGAAGAATTTCCAAAAAGCTGAAGCAGCCCTGTCAGCACATCTTTTCCAAAGGGCTCCATCCGCAGATATAAAACCCCATACTTAACTGCTTCCTGAGGGTGGTTTAAGGAACGTAGCTTTCAAAAATATTCGGTATACCTTTGAAAGATCCCCTGAGATACCCAATAATCCATGCCCTTTATACTGCTCAAGTTTTTTTAATGCCAGTTCAAAATAAGCAATTCCTTCCTGTTTTTTTCCTTTGCAAACATCCAGTTCCCTACCCAGAATTCTGCATCCGGGGAGGCACAGGCACAATCTATAGATCTATTATAAATATCTATAATATCTTCCTCGCGATCAATGACTTTCCATTCTCCTGGTTCCATAACTTTCCCATATTTTAACTTAAGAAAATTACAGAAAAAAAGCTCCTTTAATTCCTCTCCGTCTACGCTTTCTATATGCTCCATCACCTGATAATAAACTTCCTCAGCCGACTCATATTGATTGTTTCCAAAATAAGAATTTCCCAAATAGATTCTTGCATCATAATCCCCGGGATTATCAGACACTACCTGTTTTAAAATGGATATATTCCGATCCATCTTATTCTTCCCCTGGAAAGCCGTGCTTGTATATCCGGTATGAAAGATCGTCAGCATATCCTTGGCATCAAAAACCCTTTCAGCCATCCCAGATTCATCCAGATACTCATGAATCCTGTTGCGGTAACGCAGCATCTCCATGTTGCGAAACAATCTGTCGTGACTCATTACGCTTCCCGCCTCTCCATCATCCCTTAGATTTACCAGGGAAGTCCGGATAACTACAGGCCTCTGGAGAACCGGAGTTCTGTTCCAAACGGGCAATCAGAGGAAGGATTTTCTTAACATCCTCCGTAGAAAAATATTCATCCGCATCCAGAAACGCAATCCAAGAGCCGGTTGCCTGTTCGATCGCAAAGTTTTTCGCAGCTGAAAAGTCGTTAATCCAGGTAAAATGAAAGACCTTGGCTCCCATCTCCTCAGCAATTTCCACCGTCCTGTCGGTGGAGCCTGTGTCAACCACAATCTGTTCATACATAATGTCCTTTCCCCATGTCAGAGCCCGACGGATATTATCCTCTTCGTTTTTAACAATCATACACTGGGAAAGGCGAATTTTATTATTTTTATTATTCATTTAAAATACTCCTTGCTAAAATAAGCATGGAACACCTGATGCTTTCCGTCCGGCTTCCATTTCTTTTAAACTTGTACCTTCTATCTGCTTTGATCCCTAATGGTAATATCGTACCATGCGAAGAAAAAATAAGCTGTATCTGTCTCTTTCAGCTTTCCTCCGTATTCATTTAAGCATAAAAAATAAGGGAAAGCAAGGCAAATTTGCCTTTTGCTTTCCCTTTAATCGATGCAAAAGAGCATTGCACACGCAATGCCCTCTGCCTGAAATATTTCCTATTTTTCTGTACGGACTTCTGAACGACCATAAAAGGTGAGCAAATATAACCCGCAAATACCCACCAGGGCATACAAGATTCTGGAAACCCATGTCATGCTGCCGAAAATAAATGACACCAAATTAAAATTAAAGAAACCAACCAGCCCCCAGTTTACTGCGCCCACAATGGCGATGGTCAGGGCTGTGTAGTCCAATGCTTTATTTCCCATGGCACTACCTCCTTTTCTTTCTTTATTATGGGGCGGCTTTCCGGTTTTTATACATTATTTTCCTAAGCTGCGGATTCTGGTCTTTATCTCATCTTCCCGATCCTTGAATAAAAGCTGTTCATTATATTGATAATAACGTTCACAGTCATATTCTTTCAGGAATTTTACGCTGTAATATCCGCTGTTTAACTCCGTTATAAATACTACCATTTCCTGGCTATTTGCAAATGCCGCCTCCATAAAATCAAAGGCGTGTTCCAGAGAAACACCTCCCTGGGATAAAAGTTCATCATAAAGGGCGCTTTCTTCGCCAAAGAGTCCGCGTATCCTCTCCCAGGCTGTCTCCACATCCTCAATGTCCTCCTGACGAAGCACCTTTTCATATTTAGAAAGCAGAGCTTCCACATCCCGGTATAAATAATCTTCTCTTCTGTTCAGCAGGCCTGCTTCCCGTTTTTTCTCCCACTGTGCTTTCCACTGATCACGGAGAGCAGCCAACCGGTCGGCCATAGTATAGGAAACGGGTCTTTGGACGGGCCCTGAAGCCGTAAGCAGGGATTTTATTTCAATGGTTTCCTTTTCCGAGGCTTCTTCCTGGGGAACCTCCTCCCTTGCGGCTTTTTGCTCCGGAGCTTCTTTCACTGGGACTTCAGCTTTCGAGACTTCCTTTTCCGGAACTTCCTTTTCTGGAACTTCCTTTTCTGGAACTTCCTCCTCCGGAGTTTCTTTCGGCGAAATCTCTGATAATGCTCCTGGCAGCTCCGTGGAGGAAATTCCCGCCTCCGGCTTTATCTTTTTCAACTCTTCCATTAAAAGCCCGGTTCTGTCTCCCTGATCGGATACCTCGCGGAACTTTTGGCCCAGGCGGGACAGTAAAAGGCCGATGACATTAAGCTTTTCGTCAAATGGACTTCGCTTCAGCTTGTCGCACAGGCTTTCCCGAATGATGCCGGACAGAATTTCATCAATCTGATAATCATCCCGGTATTTATAGTATAGCTCCAGATAGTTGGCAAAATCCTTGGCAATTCTGGGAAACTGAATGTATTCACCTACCACATCCCGGTCTGCCTTTTTCCCCATCTGCTCATAGACCTGGATAAATTTAGACAAATCCTCCCAGCCCCGGGGAGTGGCGAAATACTTGCCGTCTACGGTTGTTTCAATGCGGCAGAAATTTTCGGTTCTGGCATTTAAATAGGAAATGACCGCAGGGTGCAGGCCATTTTCATAGGCGTAGGCTTTCCACACCTCAAAATCCGGCTCCACCCGGATCAGCTTAATGCGGTCTAAGGTCACCACGTCAAAATCCCGGACCGATTTGTTGTATTCCGGCGGATTTCCGGCAGTGACAATGACCCAGCCGTCGGGAATCTTATGGTTTCCAAAGGTTTTATACTGGAGAAACTGCAGCATGGTGGGAGCCAGGGTTTCGGAAACACAGTTGATTTCATCAATAAAAAGGATTCCCTCTTTCAGGCCCGTGATCTCGATTTTATCGTAAATGGAAGCCACAATTTCACTCATGGTGTACTCGGTTACGCTGTAGGCCTTGCCGCCGTATTCTTTTCCTGTTATAAACGGAAGCCCCACGGCGCTCTGGCGGGTGTGATGGGTGATGGTGTAGGCTACAAGGCCCACCTGGCATTCCCGGGCGATCTGCTCCATGATCTGGGTTTTCCCCACTCCGGGCGGTCCTATAAGAAATATAGGCCTTTGGCGGATGGATGGTATCTCATAGAAACCATAGCTGTCCTTTAACAGGTAAGCTTCAATAGTATCTTTTATTTCTTCTTTTGCTCGTTTGATGTTCATGGCAGTATCTCCTGTCCTCTCACTTCTAAGTCCTCCGGGGTCAAAACCACTTTCATGGCCCAGCCCGGCACGGAAATATCCTCATACTGGTCTTCCATAAAGACGAAAGCCGTATCGTAAGGCGGCATTTTTACCGGATATATCCCTTTTCCATCGGTAAAATATAGCAGTCCCCGAAGTTTTTTAAACGCCCCTTTATTAAGAAGCCCGTTTACATATTCAAAAGCCGGGCGGAAATCCGTACCGCCGAAACCGTTCAGAGTAAAATGCTCCATATAGTCTTTCATTTCCTCTCCGCTTGTGATGGTCACATCGGAGCGGACCTCCTCGTCGCACTGAAGGATGTGGATGTTGATCTTGCGGAAATAGCTTTCTGATTCGCTGAGGACTCCATAGGTTTCCTGCAGAAAGTTCTGAACCAGCTCTCCGGAGACGGACATGGAGGTGTCAATAACAATAACAAAATCCTCGATTTTAAAAACTTCCTTTGTTTCCAAGGGCTCAATTAAGGGCATGTTTTTATAAAGGAACATGCCGTAGGTATAAAATACGTAATCAAAGGAATCCGGGTCAATCTCCGGTTCCTCCCGGAGGACCGCAAATTTCCTCAGAAACTTTCTATAATCATATCTTTCCCGATTTTCTATTTTTACCTGGTCTAAAAGATTTTTCGAGGACTTGGCATCTTTTTCTCCAAAGGATTCCATTTCCGTTTCCATTTTTTCACGGATGTCCTGCCATTTGGTCTGGCGCTCCATGGGGATGTTTGGTGACTGATCCTGTTCCCAGCGTGCGTGGCTGTCCACATAAAACTCGGCAGCCATTTTTTCATACTGGCTTGGGGTTAAATTCATGTCCTGAAGGCATTTGTAAATCCCCTCGGCGGTTAAAACCTTAAGTTTTTCACTGAGGCGTCCATATATTTCCCTGCGATAGGGGGACTGGTGGCAGTATACGGATTTTACATAAAAGCTATCCAAAATAGACTCGATGGCGATGTCACAGGCTAAATTCCAGTATTCTTCCGCCCGTGTTCCTCTGGAGTCCATGTGGCAGAACAGGCAGTGAAATACCATGTGTAAGTAGGCGCGGTTGATGGAAACCCGTTTTCGCTGATACAGGGAAAAAAGGTATTCCGGCTGGTAATAAATGACGAAGCCGTCTGTCTCGATTCCCGGGATGGCACGGTCAGCTGCATATTCAAAACTGCTTAAGGCAATATCAAGATAGCGGAAATTTAAGTAAAGCTCATTTCTGGCATTTGTCAGAATGTCATGGCAGATTTCTACCTCGGCCAACTCGTCAAGCTGCCTTTGTTTTACTGGATCAATCATGGTTCCACCTTCTTTCTTCGCAGTCTTAGCCGGTATTTTTATCTTTACAGGGAGAAGGACCTTTTCTCTGCAGGAAAACGGCGGCGGCGGAGACTCATGAGAATGCTTAAAATTTCAGGCCGGTTGGCATTTCCGGCCATTTCTACCATCATGTCAAAGTCTTTCCTTTCATGACCGTACTGTCCGGCAAGCCAGAGGAAGAGGGCCGGGTCTGAATCTTCAAGGGACAGCTTTGCGGCTCCCGCAAGATGTTCCATTAAATATGCTTCGTATGTTTTTTTATCATGATCATTTAAATTTAGGGGAGTGTAAAGCCGTCCCAGCACCAGGGCCGCTGTCACCCGCTCCGGTTCCTGCACCAGGATGTGGGGAAACAGGCCGTCGTATTTATGGAACTGGAATTCCGATTGGGCAAAGCAATAGCGGTACATGTGGCCGCAGCCGTGCATTTCCCGGATGATGATCCGGGCAGGCGTGTGCTCCACCGACTCCTCAAACATTTCCGGAAAAACCAACCTTGCATCTCCCTGGATGCTGTAATAGTTTACATAAAGCTCCTGGTGCAGCTCTGACAATATTTCTTTCATACAGGAACGCCTTCCATCTACAAGATGAAAGTCCAGATACCGGATACCGGAACAGCCGGTGAAAAGGCCGGAGCCCAAGTCGGATATGGTGCTCCAGCATTCTACATGGGCCAGATCATAGCAGTTATAGAATGCGTAGTTTCCGATTTTTTTAATTGCGGGCGGCAAATATAAATCTTTCAGCCGCTCATAGATGATCTCGGGGGGTAGGTCCTCTTCTTTTATTTTTTCCTCCAGCCGGTTGCCGTCCTCGTCACAAAATCGTATCTCGTTGGCAATGGCTGCAAGCATCCCATTTCTTCCCCAACCGCCGGAAAATGCGTAAGCAGACAGCTCGGTTACAGGCAGGCTTTCTATTTTTTCAGGAATCCGGATAGAGCCGTTATAGCCGCGGTAGCCCAGAACCTGTACATGATTATCGATTATTTGATATAGAAACATGATGAATTCCTCTCAATAAACGGATTAACAGATTATTTTATCAGAAAAGCGGAAGAAATGCAATGGAATATACAAAAATAAGATTAGTATGATGAGCGGTTCTGCATTAGTTACATCCCCACGACTGCCTGCATGAGCCGTAAACTTTGCTGGTGATTATAAGAATGAGGTCTTTTGGATTCTATAGTAGTGCTTCCTTGCATTGCGAGAGATATTGATGTAAAATGAATGAGAAATAAACAGCAAATTTGTCAGTAAGGCCTTTTTCTGCTGACATTTTAATAAATTTCACGGGGGTAACATATGAAAAGAGTAAAGCTGTTAATTGTATCTGCTGTTTTGTCACTGGCAATGAGCCTTTCTGCATTTGCAGGTCAATGGAACCTGGATTCCGGCGGTTGGTGGTACCAAAATGATGATGGTACCTATCCCGTAAATAACTGGCAATGGATTGACGGAAATGCAGACGGCGTATCAGAATGTTATTACTTCAATGAAAATGGTTACTGTTTGATGAATACCACTGCGCCCGATGGAAAAACTGTGAATTCAAACGGAGCATTGGTCATTTCTGGTATCGTGCAAACGAAGACGGCAAATAATGCACCGGCGGATAACTCAGCAGCCAAAGATAGGGCAGCCGTTTCCCAGCCGGCAACTTCTCAAAGTACAGCCACCACGAATAACAAAGAACAGATGGTCTGGGTATCCAGAACCGGAACAAAATATCATTCCAATCCCAATTGCAGCAACATGAAGAATCCGGCTCATATGACACAATCCGAAGCAGAGGATCTTGGAAGAACGCCTTGTTCAAAGTGTTATTGATTTAGAGAAGATCATAAAAATAATGCGTTCCTATGACTCATATGCTATCCTCATATAGGACAATGAAATATAAAAGTCCTGTATGGGGTAGCATATCATCGGCAGTCATGGAACGCATTATTTTTTGCTTCTTATTGCTTGTTATTGTTTCTTATTATTTTCTACTAATATTCCCATTACTTTTCATCAAGTGTTAAATTCATGCTCCCCATCCGATAGCCGTCTAAATCAATGGTAACGTAGGAAAAGCCCAACTGATGAAATGCAGCCAGAATTTCCTGTCTCTTCGGTTCTGCAATCAGTTCAGGCAATTGGTCGGGCAGCACCTCAATGCGGGCTATAGTGCCGTGAATGCGGACCCGGACCTGATAAAATCCCATGTCCAGAAGCTGCTGCTCGGCTCTGTCGACCATGGACAATTTATCCTTTGTAATGGACTCTCCATAGACAAAACGGCTGGACAGACAGGCAAAGGACTGTTTATTCCAGGTTTTTAAACCTAATTCTTTAGAGAGTTCACGGATATCATCTTTCGTAAGGCCTGCGTGGCGCAAAGGACTTAAGACGTTTAATTCTGCTACGGCTTTCAGGCCGGGACGATAGTCGCCGTTGTCGTCTATGTTAGACCCTTCTGCAATCTTTTCTATGCCGTTTTCAGATGCTACGGCAGCAATTTTTTCAAAAAGTTCGTGTTTACATAAGTAGCAGCGGTTCTTGGGATTGCTGCTGAAACCTTCGATGTCCAGTTCCTCGCTGTCTACAATGAAATGGCGAATTCCTTCTGCCTTACAGAAATCACTCGCTTCTTTCAGCTCTCTTTCGGGGAAAGAGCAGGAACGGGCGGTTACTGCAATGACACGGTCTCCCAACACATTGTGGGCTGTTTTTAACAGAAACGTGGAGTCTACGCCGGAGGAAAAGGCAACGGCTACACTGTTTAACTGGGAAAGGTATGTTTTCAGTTCTTCATTTTTTTCTTGTGGGGTCATGAGTACTCCTTTTGAGGTTTGAAATCGGGGAAATAAGGGTTAAAATGGTTTTGCAGATTATTATTATATGTTAATAGGAATTATAACAGTATGCAATTTATGTGTCAATCATTTTGCGGGAATGAAATGAGGAATGCCAGTGGTATCACTGGTATTCCTCGCTCGAACCTTTGAGTCTCTTATTTTATCTATTTCAAACATTTATTCAAAAGAAGCCAGTTGGTGCGGAAAAACTGCAGGAGCTGCCAATAGCCTGCTCTGGCGAGTCTGTATTTTGGGTAAGATCAAATTTGGTTTTATGGCTTCTTACATCCTAAACCAGACTTTATTTTGTACTGCGTACTGCCGGTGGCTGATCCGG
>JASGGP010000201.1:0-8903 GCA_047604985.1 Lacrimispora sp. | reverse complement strand
CCACGATGGCCACAGGTGGAACCAGGAACAGAATAAACAGAAAAGCTTCCGGGAAAAAGCCTGTTGCCTGTAAAATTGCCAGAGTGGCGGCACCGGAACCAAATACCATAAGGGGACCGCGGAACAGACCCAGGGGAGCACAAATAATAAAGATAATCAGAATGACAAAGGCAGACTGGGGAATAACTCCGCCTAAGAGCTGGCTTAAAATCGGAGACACCTGCTTTGCAGCGGTGCTGAAAATATTGACGCCGTAGAGCATGCCGATAAGAAGGCCAACGTCGGCAATTCCGTCATATAAGGTTTTCTGCACCTTTTCAATAGCCTTTTTATAGGTTGCCATGTTACCGGTAAGCAGCAGTCCGAAAAATATGCCCAGAAGAAAAGAGGGCACCGGTTTCCATTTGAAAACGGCAACCATGAGAATGGGCAGGAAAGGAACCACAGCTGCAAAGGCCGGAATGGGCTTCGCGGCTGGAGCCGGGGAGGATACCGCCCATGCCCGGACCCTGGCCGGCCGTTTTTTCGTAAAATGGAACAGAATGAACGCCAACATGAATACAACGTGAACAACCGTCGCTGTCACCGCAAACTTAATATACCGGTTATCATAAGTCATGTTGGGGAAGAGCGCGAAGAGCTGGTTTACATAACCCAGATTCAAATACATGCCTGCTGCCACAGACATTAAGTAAGAGCCTACGGCAACGCCTTTTTCAACACCCAAGGAAAACAGAATGGGCAGGACAATGATACCGATGGCCATAACAGAGCCCACCCCAAAAGCGCTGGTGAAAATAAGGGAACAGACAATGGATACCAGAAGAGTGGTAATTACCGGCTTGTCACCTGCAAGCTCTACGGTTTTCTTAATGATGAACCCCGCAATCCCCGTATCCACGATCACCCGGCCGAACCAGCTTCCGAATACGATGATGGCAATGGTGGGGCCATAATTCTCCACCGATGACTGGAATACAGTGTCAACAATGGTACGGTAAGGCACACGGCCGATGAGACACCAGACAAGAGCCATAAAGACAAAGCCCACCAAAAGGTTACCGCCTCTCATACAATACACGATAAGCCCGACAAACGATGCGAGCAGCAGAATGCCCGCGATGATGGTATAAAGATCCATACGCATTACCTCCTGAATTCGTTTTTACACATTCCGGCTGCCAAAAGCTGGCCAAGTTGTGCTGCTAATATATTACATGCACGGTTATGCCAATAATATGCCTGATGTGACCCTAAAATTTAAACGAACAGGAGTTAATCCCGTACTTTTAATTCCGTCCTGCTTCCTTTCTGTATTTTAGAGGCGTCCCGCCTCCGTGCTTTTTAAAAACCCGCTCAAAATACGTAACGCTTTCAAACCCGAGGATTTCCGATATTTCCGTAATGGAGTATTTGCTGTTTGCCAAAAGCTCCCTGGCCTTTCGGATTCTTGCCAGATTCCGGTATTCATTGACGGAAAATCCCGTCACCTCCCGGAAAATCCTGCTTAAGTAAGATTTGCTGACGAAAAAGCGTTCAGCCAGCTGATTTAAGCTCTCTCCTGTCTCGCAGTGAAGGGTTAAATATTCCGCCACCTCATGCACCTTCCCATGCTTTGGGGTCTGTACCGTAGGCAGCCCCTCTCCCAGGACCGCCTTTTTTCTGTTGCGGTAAACCATTAAAAGGATCTGGGAAAGCTTTAAACGCACCATGACCTCATACCGTTCCCTGCGTCGGCTCAATTCCTCCCGGATTTCCAGGAGAAGCTCTTTCATCTCTTCCCACTCATTGGCGGAAAGCCTGACCACTCCATAATAATCTTCAAAGGTTTTCTCCAGCGAATTCAGCCCGATATTTTTAAGCCACGGCTCCAGGCTCCGCCCGTTCAGCTGAAGGAGAATCCTGTCATGGCGCTGGCTTCCCGCCTGGCTTGTCTTATGGACCTGCTGCCGGTTTACCAGAACAACATCTCCTTTTTTTACGTGATAGGTCTCCTTCTCTATAAAATAATAGCGTTCTCCTTCCAGGAGAAAATAGAGCTCATAGGTGTCATGAAAGTGCTTCATAGTCATGGTATATTCCTGATCCCGCATCACCTCATCAATGACAATGCCTTCCATGCTTTCTGAAAATACAGTTCTTTCCATTTTCCCCTCCATATCAGTATCCAAAAGTACGATTTTTTAGAATACAGTCATTATTATCATATTATAATCCATTGTTCTGCGCAATATAAAGCTGCAAAGCCCTGTTAATTTAAAGCTTCCTGACGGAGCCGGCAAGTATCTCCTCGATTTCTTCTGCTGTCATTGGCTTAAAATAATAGTATCCCTGCACCTCATCGCACATCTTTTTATTAAGGAAGTCCAGCTGCGGCATGGTCTCCACCCCCTCCGCCAGTACCTCTAAGCCCAGGTTTTTCGCCAGGTTAATGATAACCTTGGTAATGGCCTGATCCTTTTCGCTGCCCTCAATGCCATGTACGAACTGCATGTCAATTTTAATCCGGTCCACAGGAAGTGTTTTTAAGCGGTTCAGCGACGAATATTCCCTGCCGAAATCATCTATGGAGATTGTCACGCCTAATTGCTTCAGCTTATTTAAAGTATTAAGTATATGCCCCGATTCTTTCGTCGCAACGCTTTCCGTGATTTCAAGCTCAAGATACTTAGGACTCAGTCCCTCTTCCTTCAGCATGTGGTCCAGATCTTCGGCAAAATCGGGATTGTTAAATTGAACGGGAGAGATATTTATTGCCATACGAAGATGGGGGAACCCCATATCCTGCCACTTTTTGTTTTGACGGATTGCAGTTTTCAACACCCACTGGCCGATGCTGCTGATCGTACCGTTTGCCTCTGCCAGGGGGATAAAGTCCCGGGGAAGAATCATTCCAAGCTCCGGATGGTTCCAGCGCAGCAAGGCCTCTAAACCTACAATGCCTCCTGTCTGAAGCCTGATCTGAGGCTGATAACAGACAACAAGCTCATTGCGTTCTTCCGCCTGGTACAGGCTGTTGGATAGTCTGACGTCTTTCTTTACTTTCTCATTCATATCCGCAGTACATAAGGCGTACTGGTTTTTTCCACTGTTTTTTGCCATATACATGGCAATATCGGCATTCTTTATCAACGTTTCCGCATCCTCGCCGTCAAAGGGATAAACGGCAATTCCGGCACTGCCGGTAATAAAGAATGTCTGTCCATTTACGCTGAAAGGGATTTCAAACATCTCCATAACCCTATCCGCCACCCCTATGATACTTTCGTAATCCTCAAGGTTATTGACCATAATTAAGAACTCGTTCCCCCGAACCGGGCTACAGTATCCGTTTTTTCCAAACGCCTGGTCAGGCCACTGGCCACTTCCTGAAGGACGGTGTCTCCGGCGCTGTGTCCCATGGTATCGTTTACCATCTTAAAGCTGTCCAAATCCAGGAATATGATACCGGTCAGCCTTTCATTCCGTCCGGCAAGGCGGAGGGACCGGACCAGCCGGTCTGAAAACGGAAGGCGGTTGGGAAAACCCGTCAGGTAGTCGTAATATGCCAAATGTTCAATTTTTTCTTGGATTTGATCTTTAAAAGTCCATTGGCCAGCAGGTTGGATAATATTTTAAGCATTTGAATATACTCATCGGGCCAGCTCTTATGAGACAGAAGGGAATCAAAGCCCATAACTCCAAGAATTTCTCCGTTTTCCACAATGGGAATTATAACAGCTGATTTCACACCCCGCCGGATCAGCTGTTCTTTCTCCGGGGCGGCCTCGTCCGGAAGCTTGTCAACATCCTTTATGTAAATAAGTTTATTGCCCCTTAATTGTTCCATCCCCCATGGAAATGTCTCCAACGGGACCTGCTGAACCCTTTCTCTTTCCGGAGCACCCCCTTCCCTGCACCACTCGCAGGCATAGTTTATAGTGCTGTCCTGGCTGTTAAGCAAAAAGATGTATGTCCGGTCAACTTTAAAAAAAAGTCCTGTCTTCTTCAGCACCGCATTTATATTCCCGTCGAAATTTAATTGACTGACACTTATGAAATCAAATGAAATATCGGATATGAGTTTTTGAAATTCAATTTGGCGGCTGTTTTCCTTCAATCTTTCAATGTAAACCCTGTTTATAAACAAACCCAGCCAAAGCGCAATGATATAAATACCGATCCTCATAACATAATCAAATTCATCCACCTGTACGCTCTTTACGGGAACGTTTATCCAGACCAGAAGCTGGGTAACAACGGACATGGCCGTGATTAAAATCAGGGGCACCCGTGTATTAAATACAAGTGAAGCGAACATTAAAACAGCCGGGAAGGCCCAGACCGTTATGCCCGCATATTCAATAAATCCCAGAGTAACAACCGGAATGCTGAAAAGCATTACCGCAAGTATCAGTATATCCTTTATTTTCTCGTGCTTAACTGCCTGCAGCAGCACAATTGACATGCCCAGAAAGAATAACAATCCGCCTGCCCATAAGGTGGACCTTAAATTCTCCTGTCCGCCTACCATTTCCGGAAAAAAATAAGGCAAAAAACAAATCATTCCACCGGATATATATGCCGTGGACAAATAGAAATGCAGCCATATGCGTGTTTTTGAATTGAGTATGGGCCTGTCCTTTTTCACTCCAGCCTCCCACATGAAACTGCTATTATAGAACATATATATTCCAAAGAACAAATATGCGGCAAATGCGTAAAAAAATAACAGTGAGAAAAACAACGGTGCGTGTTTCATAGATCTCCCTTTAATCTAGTTATAAAAATACATAATTTTTGATGCCCAGCCTATTGCTGATATATATCCGATGGTAAGACTTTCCGAACTCACGTTGATCGCTTTTGCATATTTTTCAACCTCATTCCAATCTCCGTTTTCATAGGCCCTCATCAGCATGCACAGAGGCTTGAAAATTCCTGTGCCATTAATAAGTGCATCTGTAATATCATTAGAAATCGCCAGTTCCTGTAAAGCCTCCTTCATGGAACTGTCTAAAATCACATCCAGCAGGCTGAATAAAAACATCATCGCCGCTTCATCCTTCCGGCCTTTAAGAGAGCTGTGTGCGGCAATATATTCCCCGAATTTGGATCGCAGAAGGGACAGCTTAAATACCTCATCCGGCTTGTCCGCCGCCACGTTCTGAAGCATTACCACGCTGATCCACCGCTCGATTTCATTCCGCCCCATATGCACCAGGGCATTTCTGATGGAATCATATTGGCTTTCCTTTTTATGGCTTATGATACATAGCAGCCGATAGGATAAGTTCACATCCGACTCCACAAATTTCGTAATCTTATCAAAGGAAAAATCCTTTTTTTTCAGTTCTTTTAACAGCTGAATATACACGGTTTTCGGTGATCTTTTTGTTCTGAGGGTGCCTGGCACAATTTTGGGTTTGCTGAAAAAGTATCCTTGAAATAATTGAAATCCCATTCTTTTTGCTTTCTGGTATTCCTCTTCTGTTTCAACCTTTTCCGCTAAGAGCACACGATTTTTAGAAATGGCGTCCCGGACCTCTGCATGGAGCGTATCAAGAGGCGTTGCCAGAATATCGTACTTAATAATATCCGACATGGAAACTGCCGGGCAGCCAAAATAATCGTCGTCAAAATCGTCAAGGGCTATTTTATACCCCTTGCTGCGGAGTTCCTGGATCCGGGCTAAAAGCACAGAGTCAAATTTCACGGTCTCAAGAACTTCTATTACCAGGGTTTCGGGATTGATCAGCTCAATCATATCCGACATAATAAATTCATAATCGAAGTTGACGAAAGCTTTTTCTTTTCCCACAATCTTATCTATCCCCTGCTCAAACAGACCTCCGAACACCACTGCCGTGGCAGAGAGAGAAGTCGCATTGGAAAAAGCATTCGAGGTTTCACTTGACCGGAAAAGCAGCTCATATCCATATATTTTAAGAGCCCGGTTAAAAATCGGCTGCCTTGCAATAAACACGTTCTCACCTCTGTTTCATTGTATTAAATCTTATTCATATGATTATCTTATTCTAATATAAATATAACCGTTTTACCGGTATTGCTTCAATGGAACAATTGTTACCTCACCAATTAAGAGAACAAAAAACCTATCGGATCGTATTCGTTCATAAACTCGTGAAGCAAATCCTTTGACATCATGGGGTCAGTCAGCATTGTTTTAAATATGTCATAGGCTGCTATGTAATACATATCTTCTGCTTTATGGGTAACCAGCATGGCACTTAAAGCCTTGTGAAACCATTTCATGCCTTTCTCTTTCCGGCCGCTCTCATAATAGGCAAATGCCAAAAAAAAATAACCATAATGGGTATATTCCCGGTAACTCATTTCATTTTCATATTCAAAAAGAGCATGGGCTTCTTCAATTACAGCCTCAAATTCTCCCGCCAGATGGTGCATGGTAATTTCGTTCAGCTTTGCAGCAGCAGCTACCTGTACATATTTGGCGTTCTCCTGCTTCCCCTTTATTGCCTCCATGGTGCGGGTGACAACATTCCTGGCATTGTCAATATCCCGTGCCATTTGGTAGCAGGTCGATAATAAGACATAGAGGCTGATAAGGCAGGGACCGCTGACCTTTTTCCCTTCCATTTCCGATATAACAGCAGTGAGCTGGGGTATCGGGCTTATAAAATCCCTTTCACCAAAAACCTTCGTTATCAGGTAATTGAGCTGGATTTCATACCTCCATGGGTCTTTGTGATAATCTTCTATTTTAAGCGCCTCTTCCGTTGCTTCCTTCAAAGCGGCATAATTATTATCTCTTCGGTATATATAAAACTTCTCAATAAAGGAACGCACCTGAACAGGATTCAGACAATCAAAATATTCGCTGTATTTACATAAATCCACCCTCATTTTATCGCCCAATGTTCTTACCATATGGCAGGACGGCGTCCGTTTTCCCGTTTCCACCATGTATAAATACTTTTCAGAGCATATATTTTCCGCTAATTCATGACGGCTCATATGAAGTATGCCGCGATATTCCCTAATCACATTACCAATATGATTCATAACTTTCCCCCTGTTTTCCTCTCTTAACCATTTAACAAGGCTCCTTTTCTTATAGGTCAGAGAGCCGTCCATAAATCAGAAAAAATAATCAGTATCATTACTATATATCTTTATATGGCTTTGTACAAGGAATTTCCTTTGACAATCTGGGCATTTTTAAGCCCTTTATTTTCCCCGGCGGTTCACTATGTATCCAAAAGTATGATTTCATCAAAAAAAGACCCGATTATATGAGAATTATAATACTATAACCTATTATAATAATCACATAGAGCCATAGGACCTTATTTCTTTTAACAGGAGGAAAGCGAAATGAAATATGCAGACAACAAAGTGACCGATATCAACATAGCCTACATTGGAGGCGGCTCCAGAGGCTGGGCCTGGACCTTTATGACCGACCTTTCCATGGATGATTCCTTAAGCGGAACCATCCGCTTATACGACACCAATGAAACATCGGCAAAAAATAATGAGATCATCGGCAATACGCTGACCGGCAGAGAGGATACCACCGGAAAATGGAATTATGTTACGTCATCCTCTTTAAAGGAGGCCTTAACCGGCTGTGACTTCGCAGTCATCTCCATCCTGCCCGGAACCTTTGATGAGATGGATTCCGATGTTCACCTGCCAGAGCGGCTGGGCATCTACCAGTCCGTAGGCGATACCGCAGGACCAGGCGGTACCATCCGCGCCCTGCGTACCATCCCTATGTTTGTGACCATTGCAGAGGCCATTAAGGAGTATGCGCCAGATGCCTGGGTCATCAACTATACAAACCCCATGTCCTTATGCGTGAAAACCCTTTACCATGTATTCCCCCAGATCAAGGCTTTCGGCTGCTGCCACGAGGTTTTCGGCACACAGAAGGTATTGAAGGGAATCTGTGAGGAAGCCCTGAACCTTAAAAATGTTGACCGCCGGGACATTCTGGTAAATGTGCTGGGAATCAACCACTTTACCTGGTTTGACCAGGCCTCCTACAAGGGAATTGACTTATTCCCGGTTTACCGTGACTACATTGACGCCCACTATGAGGGAAGGCTACAGCGAGCCGGACAAGAACTGGGCCAACAATACCTTTGAATGCGCCCACAGAGTAAAATTTGATCTTTTCCGCCGCTATGGCTTAATCGCCGCTGCCGGAGACCGTCACCTTGCGGAATTCATGCCTGGAGATGAATATTTAAAGGATCCGGAAACCGTAAGCGGCTGGAAATTCGGTCTGACCACCGTAAAGTGGAGAAAAGAGGATTTAGAGAAACGCCTGGCAAAAGCCGCCGCTTAGTAAGCGGGGAAGAAGAGATTGAGCTCAAGCCCTCCGGTGAGGAAGGAATCCTTTTGATCAAATCCTTATGCGGCCTTGAAAGAACCATAAGCAATGTAAACATTCCCAATTCCTTCTTACAGATTCCCAATCTTCCGGCAGATGCTGTTGTGGAGACAAACGCCGTATTCAGCTTAAACAGCATCAAGCCCATCATCGCAGGCGCTGTACCGGAAAATGTTCTGGACCTCATAAAGCCCCATGTGGAAAACCATGAGAGGATCTTAAAGGCCGCCATTACTTACGACCGTTCTCTGGTCTATGAAGCATTCTTAAACGATCCCCTGGTAAAGGGCCGGGCCGGGGAAGAAGAAATAAAGAAGCTGGCAGATGATATGATTGCCAATACCGCCGCATATCTGCCGGACGGCTGGAAATAAGCAAAAAAGAGAAGAGGGTGTCACAAAATGCAAACTTTCAAAAAGTTCATTTTGCGACACCCTCTTCTTTTTTTATTTTCCCAAAAAATTCAAGGTAAAATGGGCCTCTCCCTTGTCATCCAGTTCCATAATCATATAGGACGGCCTTCTGCCCTCCTGCCTGGGAT
>JASGGP010000200.1:0-8903 GCA_047604985.1 Lacrimispora sp. | reverse complement strand
TAACTGTCAGGGTAACGCTTGTGGTAGCGGTTCAAAGTGAGACGCACGGATTAAAATATAGTAAATTTTCGGACACCGGAGAGCAGGGAACTGTTTTTTCGGTGTCTTTTACGATATGGAATAATCATTTTTAATATTTTCTTACATTTCTTATGAAATAAAGTTTTCCCTTGCCCCTCATTTCCCTTTGTATTATAATTAAGAATAAAATGGGTATCATATACCTATTTCAAAATGACAAATCGAATCAGGGAAGAGGTGTACGTTCATGATAAGAATTGGGCTTCTTACAAGCGGAGGCGACTGCCAGAGCTTAAATGCCACCATGCGCGGCGTTGCAAAGGCTCTGTACCGGATGTTTGACGACATCGAAATCGTAGGCTTTGAAGACGGTTATAAAGGGCTGATTTACGCGGATTACCGTGTGATGAAGCAGGAAGAATTTTCAGGAATCTTAACAAAGGGCGGCACCATCCTCGGCACCTCCAGACAGCCTTTTAAGCTCATGCGGATACCGGACCAGAGCGGTCTTGACAAGGTGGAAGCCATGAAGCAAACCTACAAAAAGTTAAAGCTGGAATGCCTGGTGGTATTAGGCGGAAACGGAAGCCAGAAAACAGCCAATCTTCTCAGGGAAGAAGGACTGAACGTGGTATCCTTACCCAAGACCATTGATAACGATTTGTGGGGAACCGAGGTGACCTTTGGTTTCCAGAGCGCCGTCAATGTGGCGGCCAATGCCATAGACTGCATCCATACCACAGCCGCATCCCACGGCCGGGTATTCATCGTGGAAGTTATGGGACACAAGGTCGGCTGGCTCACCCTGTACGCAGGGATCGCGGGCGGGGCCGACATCATATTGCTTCCCGAAATCCCCTATGATCTGGACATTGTGGTGGAGGCATTAAAGAAAAGGACCAGAAGCGGCAAAAGGTTTTCCATTCTGGCCGTAGCAGAAGGGGCAATTTCCAAGGAAGATGCAGCCCTGACTAAAAAAGAATTAAAAGAAAAAAAGAAGAGCGGCGTGGTTTATCCCTCCATTGCATATGAAATCGGAGCCCAGATCACGGAGCGCACCGGCCAGGAGGTCCGGGTCACGGTGCCGGGCCATATGCAGAGAGGCGGAGATCCATGTCCCTATGACCGTGTCCTTTCCACCCGTCTCGGGGCAGAGGCAGCAAGGCTCATACAGAACAAAGAATACGGATACATGGTGGCGGTGAAGAACGATGATATTGTTAAGACTCCGTTAGCCGAAGTAGCCGGAAAATTAAAAACCGTCGATCCGGAAAGCTCCATCATCAGGGAAGCCAAGATGATAGGCATCAGCTTCGGCGACGAATAAGGAGTCATCAGGCATGTCATATACGGCATTGTATCGAAAATGGCGCCCATCCTCCTTTTCCGATGTAAAAGGTCAGGACCATATCGTACAGACATTGAAAAACCAGATAGTATCCGGACGTGTCGGACATGCGTACCTGTTTTGCGGAACAAGAGGAACCGGTAAAACCAGCATAGCAAAAATATTTGCAAAAGCGGTCAACTGTGAGCATCCGGAAGATGGAAGCCCCTGCGGGGAGTGCCGGACCTGTAAAAACATTGCAGCCGGCGCTTCCCTTAATGTGGTGGAAATTGATGCCGCATCCAACAACGGCGTTGAAAACATCCGGGAGATACGGGATGAAGTCCAGTATCCGCCCACAGAAGGAAAATACCGTGTTTATATCATCGATGAGGTTCATATGCTTTCTACAGGAGCATTTAACGCTCTGTTAAAAACCCTGGAAGAGCCTCCGTCCTATGTGATATTCATACTGGCGACCACAGAGGTTCAGAAGATTCCCGTCACAGTCATGTCCCGGTGCCAGCGCTATGACTTTAAGCGGATTACAGTGGAAACCATTGCGGACCACTTAAAAGACTTAACTGCTGCAGAGCACATTCAGGTAGAAGAACGGGCCCTGGCCTACATCGCCAAGGCCGCAGACGGCGCATTGCGCGACGCCTTAAGCCTTTTGGATCAGTGCGTGGCCTTTCATTACGGCGAGCCTCTGACCTACGACAATGTGCTGGATGTCCTGGGAGCCGTAGACATTACGGTATTCGGCAAGATGTTCCGGGCCGTTGCGGAAAACCGCACCAAGGACTGCATCACCTGCCTGGAAGAGATGGTGATTCAGGGCCGGGAGCTGGGCCAGTTTGTCATAGACATTATCTGGTACTTAAGAAATCTATTGATATTAAAATCCGTGGACGACGGGGAAAACCTGCTGGACATGTCCGCAGAGAACCAGAACATTTTAAAGGAAGACAGCGCGAGGACGGATAATGAAACCCTGCTCCGCTACATCCGGGTATTTTCAGACTTATCGAACCAGCTTCGCTACGCTTCCCAGAAGCGGGTTCTCATAGAGGTAGCATTAATAAAGCTGACCCGCCCCCAGATGGAACAGAATTTAGATTCCATCCTTCAGCGCATAGCCCTTATCGAAAAGCAGCTGGAAACGGCGTGGTACCGGCTGCCGCCCTCGGCCGCCAGGAAACGAGAAGGGAGCCTCGGGTGAAACCACCGCTTCCCATGAAATGTCCCCTGCGGAACGGATCGCCCTTCCCAAGGGCCAGCTTGAGGATTTAAACCTGATCCGGGGAGAATGGGGAAAGATCACACGGGAACTGGGAGGACCTATCCGTGCCAGCTTCCGGGATACGGTGGTGGAGCCAGCAGGAGAAAGCACCCTTTGCGTTGTATTTTCCGACCAGAGCAATTACATGATCGGAAGCAGAGCTGCAACCCTTACAGAGATCGAACGGTATGTGGAAAACCATTACCAGAAGTCAATTGCTTTTAAAGCAAGGCTGCGGGGCGGAGAAGAACGGCTGAATACCATATATGTCAGCGAAGATGAACTAAAAGCTAATATATTCATGGATATAACAATAGAAGATTAAAAACAGAAAATTAAAACAAAAATTAAAAATAGGAAAATCCAGGAGGAAACAAACCATGGCAAAACGTGGCGGTTTTTCAGGCGGAATGCCTGGCAATATGAACAATTTAATGAAGCAGGCACAGAAGATGCAGCGCCAGATGGAAGAGACAACAAAAGAGCTGGAAGAGAAAGAATATACGTCAACAGCAGGCGGCGGAGCCGTATCTGTTACTGTTTCCGGGAAAAAAGAAGTGACAGCGGTCAAATTATCCCAGGAAGTGGTGGACCCGGATGACATTGAGATGCTGGAGGATTTAATCATAGCAGCCGTCAACGAAGCTTTCCGTCAGATGGAAGAAGAGAACAATTCCGCTATGGCCAAACTGACAGGCGGCCTTGGAGGCCTGGGCGGAGGCTTTCCGTTTTAATTATGAACTACTACAGCAGTCAGATAACCAGATTAATTGAAGAGCTGTCCAGGCTTCCGGGCATCGGAAGCAAATCCGCACAGCGTCTGGCATTTCACATTATCAACATGCCGGAAGAGCAGGTGACCGGCCTTGCTTTATCCATAACGGAAGCAAAGCGTAATGTTCATTACTGCAAAGAATGCTTCACCCTGACGGATCAGGAATTATGCCCCATCTGCCAGAGCGAAAAACGCGACCATAAGATGATTATGGTAGTGGAAGATACCAGAGACTTAGCCGCTTATGAAAAAACCGGAAAGTTCGACGGCGTTTATCACGTGCTGCACGGAGCCATTTCCCCCATGCTGGGAATCGGTCCCAACGACATAAAATTGAAAGAACTGATGCAGAGGCTGCAGGGAGATGTGGAAGAGGTGATCATTGCCACCAATTCCAGCCTTGAAGGCGAGACAACTGCCATGTATATCAGCAAGCTGATAAAACCGACAGGAATCAGGGTTACCCGTATAGCCAGCGGAGTTCCCGTTGGAGGAGACCTAGAGTACATAGATGAGGTGACGTTGTTACGGGCCCTGGAAGGACGGGTCGAACTGTAATTCATTAGCCTTGTTAGGAGAAGCAAAAATGGATAAGTACGAGTTTAATATAAAGGTAGAACAGATTAAAAAACTGGTCGGTAAAAGCGACTATGATACGGCCGTGAAGATCGCCGACACCATCGATTGGAGAAGAGTCCGCAACACAAACCTGCTGTCCATGGTAGCCATGGTCTATGAGAAAAACGAAGATTATCAGGAAGCAAAGGCGATCCTGCTCCAGGCCTTTGAACGCGCTCCCATCAGCAAAAGGCTGCTCTATAAACTGGCCGAGCTGGCGGTCAAGGAGGGAAATATTGAAGAGGCCGAAGCCTATTACCGGGAGTTCGGTGATTTGGCTTCCGACGACCCCAGACAGCAGCTCCTCCGCTATATGATATTAAAGGCCAAAGGCGCACCTGCCCAGCAGCTTATCCACTCCCTTGAGTCCTACACAAGCGTAGAGCTGGATGAAAAATGGCTGTATGAACTGGCTGAGTTGTACAGCCTTGCAGGCATGTCCGGCCGCTGCGTGGAAACCTGCGACCGCATCATGCTGATGTTTGGCCTTGGAAAATACGTAGATAAGGCCATGGAACTGAAGATAAAATACGCCCCCCTCACCAGCTATCAGATGGACCTTGTAGAAAACAGGGACAAATACGAAGCAAAGCTGCGGGCCGTAGAACAGGAATTCGGCACCGGGACGAGACAGACAGAGGAGCCGGAGCAGGAAGACGATTATGAGGATGAGCAGGCCTATGATCAGGAACCGATGGCAGAAGAGCCGTCCTATGCCTCTGGCCCGGCGGTGAACCGGCCCGTGTATGGCCGGGGTCCGGCAGCCGTCCAGCCTCTGTACGGCTATAATCCGGAAATGGACAGAATGTCCCAGCCGTCATATGACTCCACCCGGGAAATAGGCGGATCAATGTATGACCAAAATCCGGAATTATCACAACAGGCATATGACCATACCATGGAAATGAACGGTTCGGCCTATGATGATGATCAGGAGGAGCCATATCCGTCATATGATAGCGATCCGGAAACCAGTGGCCCAACCTATGATGATGACCAGGAAATATCCCATCCATTATATAATGATGACCGGGAAATATCCCCCCCGCTATATGATGACGACCGGGAAATATCTCATCCATTATATGATGACGACCGGGAAATATTCCATCCATTATATGATGATGACCAGGAAACGCCCCAACCGTTATATGGTGACCCTATGAAAATGAGCCAGCCCACGTATAATGAGAGCCTGGAAATATCCCAGTCTGCATGCGTCCGTGATCCGGAAGAAGACGAAGCAATCTACGATCATGATCAGGAAATAGATCAGCCCATGTACTTTCGTGACCCGGAACTGGGCCAGGATATGATGTCTGTGGAAGACAGTCTGACAGCGACCATGCAGGATGCTGCCGCCCAGGAAAGCCTAGCCAGGGAAATATCGAAAATTTCATATGAGAAGCCGGCTCTGCGGGAAGAGCCCCGGATCGAGCATACGAGAGTGCTGGAGGACATCCGCCGTGTAGGCCGCTCTGTAACCGTCATACCGGGAGCGCAGGGAAGCTATGTGCCGGAACAAGAAAGTGCTCTGACTGATTTATCCGGTCCGTTGATAGAAGAAGATGAATCAGAACTGGAAGAATCAAGCCTTAGCTGCTATGAAAATGAGGAAACAGAATACGAGGATTATGAAAGGGAATATCCGGTTCCTGATTATGTCTACCGCCAATCAGCTGCGTCTGCAGAATACTCAGAAGCATTCAGCCAGCAGCCAGAGGCCCAATTTGACCAGCCTGGTATGCTTTCCCATGAACTGAAAGAAAATGAAGAGCCGTCATACGCGCCTGTTAATGCAGATACGTATGGGGAAGAATTCAGTCAAAACCATAGGCAGCCTGAAATAAACGAAGAAGCGGAAGACGAAACAGAAGCTATGCCGGTCCGCAACCATTTAATGATTGAAGCGAGAACTCCGGAACAGGGACTGCAGATGGCTGTGGAAGCCTTAAAACAGATTCATAAAGAAAGCGGAACAAAGAATTCCGTAGCAAAAATCACCGGTTCCAAGCTGTCCAAGCGGGGAATTCTGGCATCAGCAGAGAAGCTGGCCGGAAAGGACCTGGTGATTGAAGAAGCGGGAGATCTTACCCGGGAAGCTCTGGAAGAACTGAATGAGCTGATGGAGCAGGACACAAGCGGCATGATTGTAGTCCTCATTGATAATTCCAGACAAATGGAAATGCTTCACGGGGAGAATCCAGAACTGGCAAGTAAATTTGAGTGCATCGGCAGCGGTGAAAAATCACCTGTTTCCCCGAATAAAACTCCGGTTTCCTCATACACTCCTTCGTACCCCTCCTATGAAGCGTCAGCTTCTGCATATGAGACCTCAGCTTCCATGTATAAAGCGTCAGCTCCTGCATATGAAGCTCCGGCTCCGATAAATAAGCTCCCATCTCTGGCCTACAGAGAAGAGTCCTTGATGGAGCATGGAGAAAGCCACCGGGCTCAGGAGCGCCATCCCGAAAAAAATATCTGGCAGGATGAAGAATATGGCGCAGAGGATTACCAGGCCGCCTATTATCAGGCGGACGACAGCTATGGAGAAGACGACTTCTATGAAGAGGACACCGAGGACCGCCCCTCCATCCGTGATGAAGAAGGTCCTGGCTTTCACGGCGAAGAAATGGACATCGATGAATTTGCCCAGTATGCCTGCCGCTACGCCAATGAAATCGACTGCAACATTACCGGAAAGAGCATGCTGGCTCTCTATGAAAGAATTGAGATCATGGAAGAAGACGGCACTCCTCTCAACAGAACCAATGCGGAAAGTCTGATCGAAGAGGCGGCAGACCGGGCAGAGAAGCCCTCTTTTGGAAAACGGATCAAAGGCTTATTTTCTACGAAATACGATAAAGACGGACTTCTTATTTTAAAAGAAGAACATTTTATCTATTAAGTCGGGGTATTAGATGTGAATATTAAACTTATTGCAGTTGATTTAGACGGAACCTTATTAGACAGTAAAAAGCGCCTTTCCGGGACAAACCGCCAGGCGCTGGTGCTGTGCGCTCAAAAGGGGATTTGGATTGTACCCTGTACCGGACGCACTGTATCGGGAATTCCCGAAGAAATAAAAACGATTCCCGGAGTCCGTTACGCAATCACCACCAATGGAGCGGTGATTGAAGACATGGAAGAAAAAAAGGTCATAGACACACGTATGCTTTCCAGGGAGCTTGCTCTGGAGCTTTTACGGTTCGTAGATCAATACCGGGTCATGTACGATCCATACATAGACAGGCGAGGAATCACGGAGCCCCGTTTTTTTGAACATCTGCCGGAATACGGTCTGACACAGGAACTGCAGGAAATGGTCCGCCAGACACGGGATGTCTATCCCGATATCATAGAATTTGTAGAAAAAAACAATAAACCTGTAGAAAAGATTAACCTGTTTTTCTCCGATATGGAAGAGCGGGCCAGGCTGAGAGCAGAGCTGGAAAAGAGAACTGACATTTTAGTGACCTCCTCTCTGCCAAATAATCTGGAAATAAACTCCCCTGACGCAACAAAAGGAGATGCGCTTGCCCGTCTTGCCGCCCATTTAGGCTTAAAAAGAGAAGAGACCATGGCTTTCGGAGACGGAGAAAATGATTTCTCCATAATTCAGGAAGCCGGAATCGGTGTGGCCATGAAAAACGGAAAAGAAGAGCTTCTTGCAGCAGCAGACTATATAACAGATACCAACGATGAAGACGGAGTGGCATCCGCAATTCACCGGTTGGTATTTAAAACAGAATTATGACGAGGCTTTATATGGAAAACTGGTTATCTATATTAGCTGGAATCTATCTTTTGGGAATGGTCCTATACGGCCATTACCGGGGATTTATCCGGCTGGTAGTATCAATGCTGGCGCTGGTCCTATCTCTGACTATTGTCCGCGCTTCCCTGCCGGCTGTGACAGGATTTTTAAAAGAGAATACAGGTCTGCAGCAGACGATCTCGGAAAATATGAAAAAATCTATAGGCCTGGATCAGGAAGAAGCTCTTGCTCCTGAATCTGCAGAAGTCCCTTCCGTCCAGCGGACAATTATTGAGAACCTGGAGCTTCCCCAGAAATTCAAGACAGCACTGATTGAAAATAATAATAGTGAAATGTATCAGTCTCTGGGAGTTTCTGCATTTACTGATTACATCGGAAACTATGTGGCAGACATGATTCTCAATTACGCAGGCTTTGCCATACTGTTCGCCGCTGTCTACCTGGCTCTCCGGCTGATTGTCAGATGGCTGGATATCATCGCCAGGCTGCCGATCCTGTCTGGAATCAATAAAATTGCCGGCGCACTCTTAGGCGGAGTCGAAGGACTTGTCTTCCTATGGCTGGCCTGCATGGTCATTACCGCTTTTTCCGGAACCGGGTGGGGCCTTGCAATGTCCCGGCAGATAGAAGCCAGCAAATGGCTGTCCTATTTATACACTCATAACTTTCTCAATCTGATGGTCTTGGGTCTCCTGCGGGGATTGACTTAAATAAGAAGTTGTACTTATCACACATGCAATTAAAACAAATCTGTAAGCCTGGGCAAAGCTGCCCTTGCTTGCAGATTTTTTCAATCACCACAAAATATAGGGAACTTGAGGAAAAATGAGCATATATAGTGGGTGGAAAATCTCTGGAAAAATTGTTCAAACAAAAGGCACAAATTCCCTTGACAATATCAAAGGTACATGTTATATTAAAGTTCCGGTGCGGGACAAGCCGCATTGGCAATCAGTTGAAACAAACTGATAAAATAAAAAAGTTGTTGACAAAAAAGCAGCCGCATGATATACTGTATGAGTTGCCAGTCAAACAGACTGAAACAAAATGCACTTTGAAAACAGAAGATTGAACAGTATGTAAAACCCTGAAAATTCTAATA
>JASGGP010000199.1:0-8915 GCA_047604985.1 Lacrimispora sp. | reverse complement strand
AAGCGTAAAGGAACCTGAAATCAGGGCCTGATAAGCTATGATGGCAGCAAATGTAGAGATTATGATACCATAAATCAGAAAGCCTGATGGAATCATTTGATAAAAAGGATTGATATCCTCTAATACGGCATGAGCGGGAATATTTTTTGCAGATAAAATCCATGCCCCTTGGCCAAAGTAGTTGAGCAATAAGCTCAGCTTAACATAGGGCCATGTGAAATAAATATTTTTTCTTCCTACATGTCCAAGATCTGAGTAGAGGGCTTCTGCACCTGTTGAACATAAGAATATGCTGCCCAGTATAAAAAAGCCAAGTTTGTTGTCATCACTGAATAGGATATTAATAGCGTAATATGGTGACAATGCACGTAACAAGGAAAGATTGCCTGCAAGATTTATAATTCCAAAAACAGCTAAGCTGCTGAACCATAAAAACATAATAGGACCAAACAGTTTTCCGATAAATTCTGTCCCGCTGTGTTGAATAAAAAACAATATACAGATTATGAAAATAACAAGAATAACTATATTACCCTGGTTGTTTCCAAAAAGATCTTTAAAAACCGGAAGCAGTTTTAGTCCCTCCACAGCTGATGTAACTGTAACCGCGGGAGTCAGCATTCCGTCAGCTAATAGGGCAGACCCGCCGATCATCGCAGGAATGACCAGCCATTTGGATTGGTTTCTGACAAGGGTAAAAAGTGAGAAAATACCACCTTCCCCCTTATTATCAGCCTTTAGTGTTATAAATACATATTTTATGGTTGTTAAAATAGTGACTGTCCAAAAAACCAATGATAAAGTTCCAAGGATAAAATTTTCTGATACGTTTTCTAACCCTCCGTTCCCTTGAAGAACCGATTTCATTACATATAGGGGTGAAGTACCGATATCTCCGTATACTACACCTAATGTTACCAAAACACCTCCGAGTGTAAGTTTGGTAATGCCAGACTTTTCTGATGAAACCATCTTTTTTTAAACTCCTTTTACAAAATGTTTATTCTGGATCGGTAATATGCCAGCATTTGTTTACTTATTTAATGTAACAAAAAATGAATTCGATAGTTACGGACTGTATCGCTTAACATTGGCAGAATAATTTACGGATTATAAAAAGTACTGATATTATAATAGTCTTTACTTATGTTTCAAATATTATTTTATAAAATCATGCCATTGGCATGTGTTTTATTATAGCATGGTTTTTATAATTAATTCATAATGTTATGTCAATGCCGACTGCTCCACTATATATGTAGTAGATATACTTATCAGCTTTAATTTTTCGATTCCTGTTTAATCGTAAAGTAAACAGATAGAATAATACCACATCGTGACTTAGGAGTCCAGTAAATAAATTAAAAATTTAAAGCATGTATGAAGGCCAGACATATGATCCGGTTTTTCTGCCGGAAAGGTCAGAGATTACGGGGGACGAAAACTGCAGGAGAGTGTCAACGTGTCTGATACAAATCGAAACGAGTCAGTACTTTGCCATAGGCAAAGTGCTGGTTTTTCTTTTCGGCAAAAAATTCGTTTCCTATAGCACATATCATATTTTTTTCTCCCTCTGTCATTTTTTAATGACAAGGAATGAATGGAAGGTTATACTCCTTTGGAGCATAATAAGATCAGAAGGAAAGTGATTGTATGATACAGGATTTGACACAAAAGCAGATACAGCTTTTGAACTGCCTGATGCATCAGGATAATGCCATTGATGGGGAAGACTTAGCGAAACGGCTTGGAATCTCTTCCAGAACGGTAATGCGGTATCTCTCAGTTCTAAGTGAGGAGCTGAGATCCTTTGATGTGTCCATTTCCAGGAAAAGGGGACAGGGTTATGTTTTAGAGGGGAACAAGGCATTATTAAAGCCTCTTCTTACCCAGAAGGAATACCGCCAGAAGGACGGAGACAAACGGATTCATGAGATGATCCTGGAAATCATTGACCGGGATGAGATCACCATTGAGAAGCTCAGCGACATCATGTTCTTAAGCCCGTCCACCTTAAATAAAATGACCGCCGATGTGAAAGAATTTTTAGGCAGATACAGGCTGACCCTTGCCGGTAAGCCCTATTATGGCCTCTCCATTACAGGAGAGGAAACGGATATCCGCACTCTTTTGGGGGATATCGGCCTGGATTACTGCAATGCAAGGCTTGTGAACACAGGAATTTACAACATTTCTGAGGAAGAGCTTGACCGGACGGACGAGCTGGTGTTCGGATATATTCAGGAATACGGAATGATCGTGGCAGATATGGATTTAAACAATCTGATCGCAAGAATCATCATCGCCCTTTCGCGGAACAGAAAAGGACGCCGGGTCACCGGGATGACGCCAGGAGCCTCCGTTACCGGCCATAACTATCAGATGATACGATCCATTATGGAGGATTTGGGCAAGGAGTTTCATATTGCAGTTGCGGAGGAAGAATGCTTCTATGTGATGGTGTGCTCCGGTTTTATGGGATATAACCTTAACTTAGAGGACAGGGATGGATGTGAGGAAATGCGCCGGTTCGTCAGTGACTTTCTGGCGGAGATTTCTCAGCTTACAGGGATTTCCTATAATCAGGATGAGAAAGTGATGGATGTTTTAAGTCTGCACCTAAAGGCCCTGATGCAGAGGGCCAGGGCCGGAAACTACTCGCCCAATCCCATAATCGGCCAGATTAAAAACAGCTATCCTCTGGAAATGAATTATGCCATTCTGATGGCACAGCGCTTTGAGGAACGGTTCGGCGTCTCCATCAATGAGGATGAGATCGGCTATCTGACCGTTTATTTAGGAGTTTATGAGCCCCAGGCCGGAGAGCGGATTAAGGCGGTGATCCTCTGCAATTACGGAATCGGCACGTCCCAGATGATTCTGGAGAAAATTCAGAGTGAGGTTCAGAATATATTTATCTGCAGCGTGTATCCGGTCCGGTATTTAAGGCTGGCTTTGGACCGGAAGCCGGACGTAATTATATCAGCGGTTCCTGTGGAGGAGTATGAGGGAAATGTTCCTGTAATCGTTTCCCATGATCTTCTGGGTGAGAAAGCGATTGCCGGAATTCAGGAGCAGATCTGGCAGAAAATCTACATTGAAAAGGAATTAATGCGTTATTTTGACCCGGACTGCTTTGGACATATCAGTGCAGAGAACCGGTTCCAGGCCATTGAGAAGCTGGGTGCTATGCTGGAACGGAAGAAAGGCATCGGAAGCCAGGTGATAAACGCCATAGAGAGGCGTGAAAGAATCAGCTCCACAGAGGTGGGAAATTTGGTGGCAGTGCCTCATGTGCTGATGCAGGGAGAATTCTCTTCCTGTATTGCCATCGGGATTTTGGATAATCCCGTCCAATGGGGAAGCGAGATGGTTCAGATGGTATTCTTAGCCTGTTTTAACCAGTCTGGAAATCAGTATGCCCGGATTTTCAGGACGCTGTACAAAGTGGTACATGCAGAGGAGCTGGTGCGACGCCTCATACAGGCTGATGATTTTTTTTCATTTCAAAATATTATGTGCGGGAAAGAGGTGTGATGATGACGAAGGAAGTAATTAAAAAGGAATATATTTTTACAGGGATGGAATTCGGGAGCAAGGAGGAAGCGCTTCGTTCCATCGCAGAACAGGCGGTAGGCTTAGGGCTGTGCCGGGATGTGGAAGGAACTTATCAGGGTTTTTTGGAACGGGAGTCTCAGGGCCCTACCGGCATGGAGGACGGATTTGCAATTCCCCATACCCGTTGTGAATCCGTAGTTGAGACGGGAATCATTGTGATGAAATCGAAAAATGAACTGGAGTGGGAATCCTTTGACGGCAAGCCGGTTCATATTATGATCGCCTTAATTGTTCCAAAGGAAAATTATGGAAATGAGCACATTCAGATTCTGGCATCCCTTTCCAGAATGCTGATGAAACAGGAATTCAGGAACAGGCTCATGGAGTCTGAGTCCGCCGGGGAAATTTATGAGGTGATTCATCAGGCGGTGTCTGTAAACTGACGGATGGCCCTTGAGACGATGGTTTTGCCGGGGACGCCCGGATGAAAAATATATAAGAATTATGAGAAAAGAGGAAAAATAATGGCAAAGAAAAAATTAGTAGCATTATGTGCATGTACCATGGGACTGGCCCATACCTTTATGGCGGCTCAGGCCTTAGAGGATGCGGCTAAGGAGCTGGGATACGACGTGAAGGTGGAGACCCAGGGGGCGGACGGAATTCAAAATGAGCTGACTCCGGCAGAAATTGCTGAGGCGGATATTATTATCCATGCCGTTGCCATTGCGCCCCAGAACAATGAGCGCTTTGACGCTTACGATATTTATGAAATCGGCCTTCAGGACGCAATTAAGAACGCCAAGGGGATTATTCAGGAAATTGAAAGCATGGAAGAGTGAAAATGACATTCTAGAGATAAGGGGGATTAAAGAAGATGGCTATAACAAAGAGAAGTGCACTGACAGGACAGGCAGAAAACAAAAATGCAGGCAGCGCCGGTAAGCCGGCACAGCAGAAACCGGAGATTCAGGAGAAAAAGGGGATTTGGGATACGTTGTCACGCCACGTAATGACCGGCATCAGCAACATGATTCCATTCCTGATCATGGGCGGACTGATTCTGGCATTTTCACAGCTTATTCCATATGTGATTCTGGGTGTGGACCCGTCCATAGGTATTTTAGATGCCATGAACAGCGGAGCTTATGTGGGATTTAACTTATTTCTTTTGAAATTTTCTGACTTATGCGCAAATTTTGGCGGAACGTTGTTCGGATTTGCGATTCCTATGTTTGCGGCATTTATGGCTAACTCCATCGGCGGTAAGCTGGCGTTTCCAGCCGGTTTTATCGGCGGCTTGATGGCTACGAAGCCAACTGCAGTTTTGGGCCTGGTGGATGGAACCTGGACAGCTTCTTCACCTGTAGCTTCCACATTCTTAGGGGCTCTGATCATCGCCATTGCAGCCGGATATTTTGTAAAGTATTTGAACCAGAAGATTAAAGTAAGCCACAATATGCTGGCATTTAAGTCCACTTTCCTGATTCCCATGCTGGCAGCCGTGTTTGTAATGCTGGGCATGCATTTGGTGGTAACGCCTCTTGGCGGAATGTTAAACAGCTTAATCAGGTTAGGCTTATCTGCAGCCGGTAAGGCAGGATCCTATGGATATACCATTGCTCTGTCCGCAGCTACAGCCATTGATTTAGGCGGCCCCATCAACAAGGCAGCCGGATTCGTTGCACTTGGATTTACAACCGACAAGGTACTGCCCATTACATCCCGGGTGGTTGCAATTGTGGTTCCTTCCTTTGGATTGGGACTTGCGACCTTAATTGACCGCCTGGTGGTAAAGCGCCATGTGTTTGACAAGCAGTTCTATCCTCAGGGGAAGACCGCCATGTTTCTGGCGCTCATGGGAATCTCTGAGGGAGCCATTCCCTTTGCTCTGGAAATGCCTAAGGTAATCATTCCCTGTTACATGATCGGTGCCATATGCGGTTCTCTTTCCGCCACCATATTCGGTGCGGTGCAGTGGTTCCCGGAATCTGCTGTATGGGCCTGGCCTCTGTGCCAGAACATTCCGGCCTATATCGCAGGTATCGTGATAGGAGCTGTGGTGACGGCTTTGCTGGTAATCTTTATCCGTAACAACATGATATTGAAAGGCAGGCTGACGGTAGATTCCAACGACTGACGGAACAGGAGATGACAGAATGGAATTTCATCTGAAAAGTGGATGGCAGTTTATGGAGAGAAACGGTCTGGATGGACTGCTGCTGGTATCCAGAGAAAATAAATTTTACACGGCAGGGCTTTACAGCGGCAGCGGCTATGTGCTGCTCACCAAAAAGGGTTGTTATGCCATCGTGGATGGACGGTACTATGTCCAGCAAAAGGAGCAGATGGCCGAAGCCCTTAAGGAGATGAATGCCGGGGTTTTGCTGGCGGACAAAAACTGCGGGTATTTTGAGCACATAAACCGGATCGCAGAAGAAGAGTCTGTCACACAGCTGGGCTTTGAGGCGGAGGCCGTCTCTTTTGCCCAGTACCAGAAGCTGAAAGCGGGACTTAGGCCGGAGCTTGTGCCTGTATCGCCGGATTCCATCCGTATGGTGAAACGGAAGATGAGATTTCCTGTATTTCCAGGGCCTGTGAGATTGCCGACCGGGGATATTCCTATATCCTCGGTCAGATCAAAGCCGGAATGACGGAAAAGCAGGTGGAGAACCGCCTGATTTATTATATGAAGGAACTGGGAGCTCAGAAGGAGTCCTTTGACGTGATTGTTGCCAGCGGTATAAATGGCGCTATGCCTCACGCCAAGGCAGGCCATAAGGTCATTGAAGCCGGTGATTTTGTTACCATGGATTTCGGCGTCCGGGTGGGCGAGTACTGTTCTGATATTACCCGGACCGTTGCAGTGCAGCGGGTTGATCCTAAAATGCGCCAGATATATGAGACCGTGAAAGAGGCCCAGGAGACGGCCATCCGTGCCATCTGTCCGGGGCAAAAATGCAGTGATATCGACCGGGCGGCCAGAGCTGTGATTGAAAAAGCCGGATATGGCCCGGCGTTTTCCCACAATCTGGGACACGGTCTGGGGATTGCCTGCCATGAACTGCCTGATTTCGCACCTGGAGACGAAAGGGTGCTGGTACCCGGAATGGTCATGACTGTGGAACCCGGAATCTATCTGGAAGGCCTTGGCGGCGTACGCATTGAGGATGACGTGCTGGTTACGGAAGAGGGCTGCCGTTTGCTCACGTCCTCGCCCAGAGAACTGACTGTTGTGGGATAAGGAGTCTGGATATATGGATAAAAAATTTTTAAAAGAATTATGTGAGGCCGGGGCAGTGGCATCCAATGAGCGCCAGATACGGGACGTGCTGCGGAAAAAATGTATGCCCTATGCCCAGGAATTGGCCTATGACGGTCTGGGAAGCATTATCTTTACCCAGAAAGGAGAAGGTCCGTCAATCCTTTTGGCCGCCCATATGGACGAGGTAGGGTTTCTGGTACGGTCCATTTCCAGCCAGGGGATGGTGATGGTGCTGCCCGTGGGAAATGTGCGGACCTTTTCTAAATTCATGCAGGAAGTGACGGTCACAACTTTTGACGGCCGGGAGTATAAAGGGATATTGAACGCAACGTATGACGGGGATAAGAAAGAGGCAGCAGGCCTGTATGTGGATCTGGGGCAGGACAGCTCAGAAGAGGTCATGGACCTTGGAGTGCGGCCTGGAGACATGGTTACTTTCTCCTCCGTTTTCCGGGAATATGAAAACGGACGTTTTGCCGCCAGGGCCCTGGATGACCGTGCGGGCTGCTGGGTGATGGGAGAGCTGATGGAACGGATGGCCGGAAAAGTTCATCCAAACCGTCTCAGCTATGCCTTTACCAGCTCCGAGGAGGTGGGTACCAGAGGCGCAAAAACAGCGGCAAGGGTTGCGCTTCCGGACATTTGCATTGTGTTGGATGCGGCCTGCAACAGCAGCGAGTTCGTGCGTGACCACACCAATAACCGGCAGATTGGGAAAGGACCCATGATTGTTCACTATGATAAAACCGTTGTAAGCAGCCGCGCCATGGTGGAGCTGGTCCGTGAGTCCGCAAAGGAGCTGGATATCCAGGTGCAGGACGATATGTTTTTAAACGGAGGAACGGACGGCGGCGTGCTCCATCAGGACGGAACAGGACATCCTGCCGTGGTGCTGGGCATTCCCACCCGCTATGGCCATTCGCCCTATTCCATTGCATGCTACCGGGATATGGAGCAGATGGTGGATTTGCTGGAGGGCCTGCTGATGAAGCTGGATAAAGAGGCCTGCAGGCAGACCGGATTTGAGGCGGAAATGTATGAAGTATGATTTTAATCAATTGATAGACAGACGGGGAACATTTTGTACCCAATGGGACTATATAAGGGACCGGTTCGGGGAGGCAGATCTTCTCCCCTTTTCCATTTCCGATACGGATTTCATGGCGCCATGGCCGATCCGGAAAAAGCTTATGGAAGTGGTGAAGCACGGAATCTATGGCTACAGCCGGTGGAACCATGAAGAATTTAAAGGCGCTGTGGCAGGATACTTTGCTGACCGCCATATGGTTTCGGTCAGCTCGGATTGGGTGGTTTACAGCCCGTCGGTGCTGTATTCCATTGCAGTGCTTTTTCGCCTGCTGAGCCGTGAGCATGATAAGGTGCTGGTGTTTGAACCCATGTACGATGCCTTTTATCACGTGATTGGGGACAATAACCGGGAAATGGTGCCTCTGAGGCTGATGCCGGAAAACGGCAGGTATGAAATTGACTTCGACCGGTTTGAGAGCCTGGTTAAGGAGTGCCGGATTTTCCTGCTTTGCTCTCCTCACAACCCTACGGGCCGGGTCTGGACCGGGGAGGAAATGGACCGGATGGTGGAACTGTGCAGAAAGCACGGGGCTGCAATCATTTCCGATGAGATACATTCGGATGTGATTCTAACAGACCGGAAGCATTGCCCGATTCTTAAGTATAGGGACCGATACGACCAGCTGTATCTGGTCAGCTCCGCCAGCAAGACCTTTAACACGCCCGGCCTCATAGGCTCTTACTGTGTGCTGCCGGATGAGGGAGTCCGCAATGAGTTCATTTCCCGGATGCGCAACAGGGATTTTCTCAACTCCGTCAGCCTTATGGGGATGCACGCCGTGATGACAGGCTACGGGGAATGTATGGATTATGCAGACCAGCTGTGTACCTATATCCGGGGAAATATGAAAGAATTGTCCATCTTTGTGGAAAAGGAACTGGCGGATACAGGGGTGAGATTTCACATGCCGGAAGCCACTTATCTGGCCTGGATTGATATGAGCAGAGTGGGCGGGGACAGCGATGCCATACAGAATGCCCTTGTTCATGTGGGAAAGGTCGG
>JASGGP010000198.1:0-8927 GCA_047604985.1 Lacrimispora sp. | reverse complement strand
AAAATGCCATCCGTGATTCCTCCTTTGACTTATGCTCCTATTATTTTAACTTCATTGGGAGAAAAAGTCAATGAAAGTTCTTACGCATCTTTCTTAATCTTCTCTATCTCGCTTTTCACTGCCTCCGGCAGCTTCTCCAAAGGTATCGAATAACGGGCCTCGTTCCTGCTCCCTCCGGCTTCCGTAACAGCTGAAAAACTTATCCGTTCTCCCGATAAATATCCGAAAGGATTCATATTGGAATACTCATCAGCCGCGGATTCTGCCATAATGGCTTCGATCTGAGCCCGGTCCGTAACGGTCAGGAATTGGGTGTCATACCCTTTGTTATCCTTAAACTGATCGGCTCCTATGGTGATTTCCACCACATTTCCGGCGCCTTTCCAGCTCTCTGTATCAACCTGGCACTCCTCTAACAGTTCCAGCGTTTTCTTAAAGGACGGATAGATGGGATAATAGCCTCTTGAAGTAACCTCGCTGTACTGCCAGGAGCTCTGCATTGCTTCTCGTTTTGTCTCCGCCTCAGCCTGAAGCCTTGTCAAAAATTGAATGGAAGCGATAGGATTTTCCTTTTCCATGGTCTCTACCTTCAGGTTTTTAAAATCTTCCTGATAGGCGAGAAGCAGCTTTTCCGTCATGGCCTTATCGGTACCGTTTCTGTCACGGCTGACCACACTGGTCTGCTCTCCCCGGCTCACTCTTACCCAGGCCGTATCTTCCGGTGTCTGAGTGAGGATAGGATATACTGCCTCAACAAAATTGGGATTCTCTAAAATCTTCACAAGTTCAGGTCTGATCTGGTCAGAATAGAGATCATAGGAGCGGTAAATGCTCTTGCCGTTCTTCATCTGGTATTTTACCGAAAATCTGTAGCTTCTTCCTGTATCCCCTGAGGAATCAGTAAAATCCTTTCCATGGTTCAACTTCTGGTTTCTTTCCACCGCATCCCGTACCAGTGCCAGTACCGGGGCTGTATCCGTAAGCTTCATCCGGCCCAGAACATAGTCATCAGAATCCTGATATTGCCAATAATAATCTCCCTTTTCATCCCTTCCCGGATTTCCATAGGGCACCCAGTAGCTGGTATCTGACATAGAAACCGCCACGGATTCCAGGGAGCTTTCCGCCGGTATATATTTATCGTATCCGAAAAGGTCATACCGGAAACCGCAGAACACGACTGCCGCCAGCAGAGCGGAAACTACCAACTGTTTCCAGTGGGAAAACAGCTTGCGGAAATCAAAATGGTAAATGATTTCAATGACTCCATGAGATAAAAGGCTTCCGCAGATCAGCCCAAATACTGCCCAGCCAATGCTCGAATGCAGGAGCCAGCAAAAAACGCTTCCCCAAAGGGCGGATAAAACCACAATAGGATTTCGTATAATGGGCATGCTGATATGAAAAGCCATAGCCTTTCCTGCCCCTTCCAATCCCCTCTTTTTGTACAGCAGGAAAGAAAGGAATGTAAAAACCACTGTTACTGCCAGAACCGCAATAATCCTTACGCTCCATTCCGCTGCTGAAGTTTCCTGGTTCAAAAGGTTTAAATTGTATACAAACAGCATAAACGGCGAGCTTTTATCAAGCCAGAAGCTGAAAACCTCTCCTCCATTCCGGTAGCTGGTATAAAAAAATTGTCCGAAGCAGAGCCGCAGGACCAGGAACATACACGGAAAATAGAACTGAAACACCATGGTTCCAAGGATGCCCACTACGATATTTCCTGTAAGAATCATTGCCAGTACGGTCACGGAATACATCATGCAGTAATGGAGCATAAGCAGCAGATAACCGGCCAGAACCGTCCCCAGCACCTCCAGAGGAGAATAACCGTTGACCGCAATAACCAGCAGGGTCAGCACCAGATTGATCCCATAAACAACCGCAGGAATCAGAATGCCGTTTGCATAATTTGCCCAGAAAAGCTGCTTTCTGTTAACAGGTATCCCATGATAGAAATCCACTTTCTGCCTGGAATGTAAGTAGGAAAAGCTGCTCACACCCAGGATGAGAGACAGCAAAATAAACAAAGTTGCCGCCCAGCCGTTGTGAAAGCTTAAGCTGTTTCTCAAATCAGAGGCAAGATACTGATATTCCCCATTTCTCCTCATATGCTCGCCCAGGACCAGAGCCGTTTTCACCGGAAAGGTGAAGAAAAATACCAAAAATGCGAGGGCAATGGACCAAAGGCGCCTTTTGCCGTCTTCTTTTAACAGATTAAAAAATAAGCTTCTTGATGTCATAGCCTGCCACCTCCGTCTCACTGATAAATATTTCTTCCAAGGATAGAGGAATGACCTCGTAAAATACCGGCTCACAGGATTCCATAATACTTTCCACTTCCTCCCTGGTTCCCCGCACCGTTATGGTATAGAGCTTTCCTCTCGCTTCTGTCCTGATCCGTTTTAAGGAAGTCAGATCCTCTGCTGTCATCCCATCCTTTAAAACACACTGTACCTTGTGTATGTTCAGCTTCATGTCATCTAGGTCTCTGGAAAGTAAGATTCCGCCTCTATGCAAAAGACCTACGTGGTCGCAGATGTCCTCCAGCTCCCTTAGGTTATGGGAGGCTATGATAGGCGTCAAATTTCTTTCCGCCATATCGTTGGCAAATATGCTTTTCACCGCCTGGCGCATCACCGGATCCAGCCCGTCAAAGGTTTCGTCGCAGAAAAGATAATCCGTATTGGCACAAATGCCGCATACCACGGAAAGCTGTTTTTTCATGCCCTTGGAAAAGGTGTGAACCTTTCTCCTGACCTCCAGTCCAAAGTTTTCCATCATATGCTGAAAACGCTCCCGGTTAAACTCCGGATAAACCCTGCTGTAAAACTCCATCATATCAAGAGGAGTGGCATTGTTAAAGTAATACTGGTCGTCAGAAATATAAAAAAACCGCCGTTTTACCTTTTCATTTTCAAAAACCGTTTCCCCGTCAATGGTGATACTTCCTTCGTCCGCCTTTAAAATTCCGCTGAGCATCCTTAGAAATGTACTTTTCCCCGCTCCATTGGTGCCAATGAGGCCGAATACGCTTCCATCCCGTATTTCTGCGCTCACATGGTCCACCGCTATAATGTCATCAAACCGTTTTGTCAGATTCTCTGCTTTTATCATACTCTGAAACCTCCTCTGCCAGATATTCCTGTTTCGTCCACTCTTCTGCCATCCATGTATGGGCCTTATCCTCAGTTAAGCCTGCCCGCTTGGCTTCCCCAATCCAGCTTCCCAGATCTTTTTTCAGTTCGCTATTCTTAAGCGCCCGGATGGAACCGGTATCCGCCACAAAGCTTCCTCTTCCCTTGACGGAATAAATAAACCCCCTCCGCTCCAGCTCCGCATAGGCTCTCTGTATGGTATTGGGATTCAGGGAAAGGTCCATGGCAAGGGACCTGACAGAGGGCAGCTGTGTATCCTGCTCCAATACACCGCATATCATAAGATCCTTAAGTTTCTCTACCACCTGTTCATATATTGGTCTTCGGTCTTTGTAATCAAGCAATATCATATTTCACCTCCAATAACCGTATTAATACATCTAATACACTTAATATATCAAAATACCTCCGGTCTGTCAACCGGAGGCGTCTGTTTTTATGTTTTTTATTTTTATGCTCTTCTGTCCTCTACGATCAGAATGCGGATAGCGTTCCGGGAAAGGCCCCAGTTAAACGCATATAAGGTATAGGAAGAATTTCCTCTTACATAAATATTCGAATTCAAAAGCACGCTCCTGTCATAGGCGTCGCTGTCGAACACGGAAACCAGATAATAACCCGTCATAATATACTGAAAGCTGGTCACCTCTTTGTAGTTCACATTGAGGAATACCACTACACCCCCATTTAATAAAACATTGATCCCCCGATTTGTTATAGAAAGGTTGCATACCCTAAAACAGCCTGTGCTTGAGCCGCCATTGCAGTGTGCATCCGTAATTACCATAATATCCGGCCCTGAATCCGTATTAATAACTGCTGCCGTAACGGCGCCGTCCACAGGTACTTTCAGCTGTTCCCGCGTATAAACATAGCCGTTTGCATCTGCCACTGTCACCGTTAAAAGCTCTGAAGAGACCCTGCCATACTCGCTCATATCTCCGTTTCCCAGACTGTCCACGATCAGCTGCTCGTTGATGTAGATAAGAAAGGGCGGATAACCTGCCGCCGCATTTAAAAAACGGATTAAACCGTATTGGGGTGAATCGCAAAAATAGCATGGGATAATCGGTCTGAGAGGCGCGGTAATAAAAGAAGTCCAGGTGCCGTCGAGGCCCGGGGTAGTACCGGGAATATGATAAAACGGCGTGTCGTACTGCACATTCGGTTCCGGGATATTCATATAATTCCCGCCCGTGGGGCCAGTTATATTGGCATTATTTTCTGCTGGCGGGGCCGGGACTCCGGTATTATTTTCTTCTGTTGGGGTAGGGACGTTGGCATTGTTTTCCCCTTCCGATCCTGGCTCATTTGTATTACTATCCTCTGCTGGCCCCAGGACATCTGTACAATTTTCATCCCCAGGTTCTTCCGGACCTGCTCCCATTTCACCCAGGCAGCACTTATATTCTATATTGCTATATTCTGCATGAACGTCTCTCTCATACCAGCCAAAATCCGGCAATGGAGTGCCATCCCTGCTATCTTTCATATAAGACATAATACCCATCTTATTCCTCTTCTATGATCTTTATATAGTACACTATTCCCCCTTACCCGCCCAGTGACTGTCCTTTTTCAATTACTCCTGTCTTTTTAAGGAAAAGTTTATGAAGTTACCAGATTCTCGTCCCTTTCCACAGTTTTCTTCTCTCTTTTCAGTAAATAGCTTGGAAACAGCCATTTATGTTCAGAAAATATAAGATTACTCAAAATAAATTCTATTTTTTTACATTTTTACCATTTATTTTGGAAATAAATTATGATATAATGAGTCCACATAATACAAAAGGAAGGAAGGTACAGACATTATGGATGAATACATGGCAATGTGGAAAAACTTTTTTAACTTTAGAGAGCGTACAACAGTAAGAGGATTCTGGATGGCCGTACTGTTTAACTTTATCATCGCAATAATATTATTATCATTGAGTAAAGTTTTAGGTATATTCGGTATTATATATTCAATTTATACTATTTTGGCCATAATTCCCTATCTTGCTCTTTCCGTTCGCCGGCTTCATGACATCAACAAATCAGGCGGATGGATTTTTCTCTCCCTTATTCCGTTTGTAGGCGGCATTATTCTTATTATCTGGTTCATCCAGAGAAGCGTGGATGATGATAACCGCTTTGGAATCGAACAGGTATAACTACATAGCATTATTAAAAAAGCGTTTCGCCGGCAGATTTTTTTCTGCCGGCGAAACGCTTTTCTCTGTACAAATCTATAAAAATCTCTATAAAAATCAATTAATCATTGCCGTACAAGGTAACCAGCTTCTTCAGATAATCGTATCTTTCCTTTGCATCCTTCTCATTCGTTTGGAATAATTCAGCTGCTCTTTCCGGATTCTTCATAGCTAAGGAAGCGTAACGAACCTCGCCCTTTAAGAATTCCTGATATCCTTCTAATGCAGGAGCCTTGCTGTCCAGGGTGAACTTCTTCTCAGCAGCCGGGTTGAAGCGGAAGTTATTCCAGTAACCGCACTCAACAGCCAGCTTCTCTTCTGTCTGAGCCTTGGACATGCCTTTCTTGATACCATGGCTGATACATGGAGCATAAGCGATGATCAATGATGGTCCCGGATATGCCTCTGCCTCGGAAATTGCCTTAACAGTCTGAGCATAATCAGCACCCATAGCGATCTGTGCCACATATACATAACCATAGCTCATGGCGATGCTTGCTAAATCTTTCTTTCTTGTCTCCTTACCGCCTGCAGCAAACTGTGCAACAGCACCTGTCTTGGTAGCCTTTGAAGACTGACCGCCGGTATTGGAGTAAATCTCTGTATCGAATACCATAACGTTGATATCCTTGCCGCTTGCAAGTACATGGTCAACGCCGCCGAAGCCGATATCGTATGCCCAGCCGTCGCCGCCGAATACCCACTGGGATTTCTTAGCCAGGAAGTCCTTGTCCTTAAGGATGGACTTGCAGGTATCGCACTCTGCGCCGTCTAATGCAGCAATTAACTTATCGGTTGCAGAACCGTTGGTAGAACCTACTTCAAAGGTATCAAGATATTCCTTGCAGGCTGCCTTAACTTCATCGGAAGCCTTTTCAGAATTCAAGATCTCTTCTACCTTGCTTCTCAAACCGCCTCTGATGGCGTTCTGAGCCAGCATCATTCCGTAACCGAATTCCGCATTGTCCTCAAATAAGGAGTTAGCCCATGCAGGACCCTGTCCCTTGGCGTTTACGGTATAAGGTGTGGATGGAGAAGAGTTGCCCCAGATGGAGGTACATCCGGTTGCGTTTGCAATATACATTCTGTCACCGAATAACTGGGTGATGAGCTTTGCATAAGGTGTCTCGCCACAGCCTGCACATGCTCCTGAGAACTCAAGAAGAGGCTTCTTGAACTGGCTGCCCTTAACGGTATTCTCTTTAAATTTATCAATAACTTCCTGCTTGATCGGAAGTGTCTGACCAAAGTCAAATACTTTCTGCTTCTCTTCGCAGTTTTCTCCATATTGACCATAACAAGAGCTTTCTCGCCCTTCTTTCCAGGACATACGTTTGCACAGGAACCGCAGCCTGTACAGTCAAATGCAGATACTGTTACAGCGAACTGATATCCCGGCATACCGGTCATTGGAAGAGTTTTCATCTCTTCTGGCTTGCCAGCTGCTTCCTCATCAGTTAAAGCGATAGAACGGATAACTGCGTGAGGACATACATAGGAGCAGAAGTTACACTGGATACAGTTGTCCGGAACCCAGCCAGGAATCGTAACTGCAATACCGCGCTTCTCATATGCGGAAGAGCCGGATGGTGTGGAACCATTGACATAATCGCTGAATGCGGAAACAGGCAGGGAATTTCCTTCCTGTGCGTTTACCTTGGACTGAATGTTATTGACGAAATCAGAAACATTCTTTCTGCCGTCTGTGATAACCTTGTAATCAAGGCCTTCATCCTCACTGTTTTTCCAGCTTTCCGGAACCTCTACCTTAACCGCACCCTTTGCGCCGGCATCGATAGCTGCCCAGTTCTTCATAACGATTTCTTCGCCCTTACGTCCGTAGGTTGCCTTTGCGGCAGCTTTCATCAGCTCATTTGCTTTCTCGGACGGAATAATTCCGGTCAGTTCAAAGAATGCGGACTGAAGAATGGTGTTGATACGAGTCTGTCCCATACCGGTCTCAATACCGATCTTCACACCGTCGATGGTGTAGAAGTTGATGTTATGGTCAGCGATATACTTCTTCACCTGTCCAGGTAAATGCTTCTCAAGACCAGCTGCATCCCATGGGCAGTTCAGTAAGAATGTGCCTCCGTCAACCAGCTCCTGAACCATGTTGTACTTGCGGATATATGCCGGATTATGGCATGCCACGAAATTAGCCTGGCGGATCAAATAGGTGGATTTAATCGGCTTGTGTCCGAAACGCAAGTGAGACATGGTAACACCGCCGGATTTCTTGGAGTCATAATCAAAGTAAGCCTGAGCGTACATATCTGTGTTGTCGCCGATGATCTTAATGGAGTTCTTGTTAGCACCTACGGTACCATCTGCACCAAGACCCCAGAACTTACAGTTTTTGGTTCCTTCCGGAGTTGTAACGATAGGTGCGCCTGTCTCAAGAGAAAGATGGGTCACATCATCCACAATACCGATGGTGAACGGGCTCTTCTCCTTGTTATTGTAAACAGCAACGATCTGAGCCGGTGTGGTATCCTTGGAACCTAAACCATAGCGTCCGGTTAAAATCTTCACCTGATCAAACTTTGTTGCCTTAAGGGCTGCAACAACGTCAAGATATAAAGGCTCGCCTAAGGAACCTGGCTCTTTTGTTCTGTCTAATACGGAAATAGTCTTGACTGTATCCGGAATAGCATCAATGAAAGCCTCTGCGCAGAACGGACGATATAAGCGGACTTTTACCACGCCTACCTTGTTGCCGGATGCCAGCAGATAGTCAAGAGTTTCTTCAATAGTATCGTTTACGGAACCCATGGAAATGATTACATGCTCTGCATCAGCAGCTCCGTAGTAGTTGAATAACTTATAATCAGTACCGATCTTCTCATTGACCTTGTCCATATATTTCTGAACAATTGCAGGCAGAGCTTCATAGTACGGATTGCAGGCTTCTCTTGCCTGGAAGAAAATGTCAGGGTTCTGTGCGGAACCTCTCAATTCCGGATGATTCGGATTTAAAGCGCGGTGACGGAATTCGTCAATCGCGTCCATACTTACCATCTCTTTTAAATCCTCGTAATCCCAGGTTTCAATCTTCTGGATCTCATGGGATGTGCGGAAGCCGTCGAAGAAGTTAATAAACGGTACTTTACCCTCAAGTGCTGCCATATGGGCAACCGGTGTTAAGTCCATAACTTCCTGAACACTGGATTCGCATAACATTGCACAGCCTGTCTGGCGGCATGCATATACGTCGGAGTGGTCACCAAAAATAGATAAAGCATGGCTGGCAACTGCACGCGCGGATACATGGATTACACCCGGCAACTGCTCGCCTGCGATTTTGTAAAGGTTAGGGATCATGAGTAAAAGACCCTGGGAAGCTGTATAGGTAGTAGTCAGCGCACCTGCTGACAGGGAACCGTGTACTGCACCTGCTGCACCAGCCTCAGACTGCATTTCTGTAATCTGTACTGTCTGACCAAAGATATTGGTTCTTCCATCTGTCGCCCATTCATCTGTCGCTTCAGCCATAGGTGAAGATGGGGTAATCGGATAAATTGCCGCTACATCAGTAAACGCATATGACGCATGAGCAGCCGCATGATTACCA
>JASGGP010000197.1:0-8988 GCA_047604985.1 Lacrimispora sp. | reverse complement strand
CTTTATATCCAGACATATCTTTCCCTCCGCATCATTTTTTTACGCGAGTGACGAGCCAGGCGAACATGCTTGCATGCTCATTTGGCGACCGACGCAATAACGAGCGAAACTCGCAGTGCGTGTTTTGTTCGTTGCTCATAAAGAAATGATGTACTCAATCGAAGGCTTTTATACGATATCCGGATCAAATTTTATTTCCAGTTTTTGGTCTGCTTTTTAAATCTGATTATTTTTTTCATAAAGAATCAACAGTCCCTTTAACAGCAGGGTGTCATCGTAATGGATGGCGTGGCGGCAGAGAGGGATAACGGAAGAGGCCAGGCCGCCTGTGGCTACCAGGCTTGCCGGAGAGCCAAGTTCTTCCTCGATACGGTCGATGACGCCGTCGATCATGGCCGCATTGCCGTAAAGGATGCCGTTTCTCATACAGTCAATGGTATTTTTTCCGATAACCCTTGTGGGCGTGTTTAATCCGATGTAGGGAAGCTGGGCCGCCCGGCTGCTTAAGGAATTAAGAGATACCATAAGTCCCGGAAATATAATGCCTCCGGTGTAATTCCCCGCCCGGTCAATGACGGACATGGTAGTGGCGGTACCCATGTCAATGACAATGATAGGGGCCGGATACTCCTTTAAGGCGGCCACCGCATCTACGATTAAGTCGCTTCCCACGGTTTTGGGGTTGTCCATCTTTATGTTCAGCCCTGTCTTCATTCCGGAGCCCACCAGCATGGGAGTTTTTCCTGTTATTTTTTTAACAGCTGACAGAACCACATCAGTGAGAGGAGGAACCACGGAAGAGACGATGGCCCCTTCGATGGAAGAGATGGGCAGGTCGTGAATTCCCATAATATCTTTTATATTAACCGCATATTCCAGTTCCGTTTTTCCATGATTGGTGGTCACCCGCTCTACGAAATAGGTCTTTGTGCGGTCGATACCTCCTATGACAATATTGCTGTTTCCCATATCAATTGCTAAAATCATAGAGGGAACTCCTTTCCAACTTTTTTTTCTTGTGCTATACTGTAGAGTACCATATTTTAACTGGAAAAACAACGGGAGGCGTTTATGCTGAAAGGAAAAAATATTATTTTAGGAGTAACAGGAAGCATTGCGGCCTATAAGACAGCCGGGCTTGCCAGCATGCTGATGAAAAAGGGCGCCAACGTTCATGTGCTCATGTCCCGGAATGCCACAAACTTTATCAATCCCATCACCTTTGAGACACTGACGGGCAATAAATGCCTGGTGGACACCTTTGACCGGAACTTCCAGTTTCAGGTGGAGCACGTGTCCCTGGCAAAAATGGCCGATGTGGTCATGATCGCCCCTGCCAGCGCCAACGTCGTTGCAAAGCTGGCTCACGGCATGGCCGACGATATGCTGACCACCACGGTCCTGGCCTGCCGCTGCAAGAAGATCATAGCACCGGCCATGAACACCAACATGTATGAAAATCCCATTGTGCAGGACAACTTAAAAATCTGCGAGTCCTATGGAATGGAAGTGATAAAGCCCGCTTACGGCTATCTGGCCTGCGGGGATACGGGAGCGGGCAAGATGCCGGAGCCGGAAGTCTTATTTGATTACATCGAAAAAGAAGTCGGCTATGAAAAGGATTTAGCAGGGAAAAAGCTTCTGGTCACCGCCGGCCCCACCATGGAAGCCATTGACCCGGTGCGCTTCATCACCAACCATTCCACCGGGAAAATGGGCTATGCCATTGCCCGGATGGCTTCCCTCAGAGGTGCGGACGTAACCCTTGTCACAGGAAAAACCTCCACCCCAAAGCCCCGGTTTGTGCGTCTCATTGAAGTCGAAAGCGCCAGGGACATGTTTGAGGCTGTGACGGAAAATGCCGGGGATCAGGACATCATCATAAAGGCCGCTGCCGTGGCAGATTACCGTCCAAAGCATGTGAGCGAGGAAAAGACGAAGAAAAAGGACGGGGATATGGCAATCGAGCTGGAGCGGACCGACGATATCCTGCTGTGGCTTGGAGAGCACCGGAGAAAGGGTCAGTTTCTCTGCGGCTTTTCCATGGAAACCCAGAACATGGTAGAAAATTCCAGGGAAAAGCTGGAAAGAAAGAACTTGGATATGATCGTTGCCAACAACCTAAAGGTGAAGGGAGCCGGCTTTGGCACGGACACCAATGTGGTGACCATCATCACCAGGGAAAAGGAACTGCCCTTAGAGCAGATGACAAAGGAAGAGGCGGCGGACCGCATTTTAAATGAGATCGTGAATCTTGACTTATAAATAGAATCATACTACAATAGAAAAGTTGAGACGTTAAATTTGGAGGAATTATTTTTGTGAACACAGCGGAAGAGATAAAAAAGAGAAGAACATTTGCCATTATTTCCCATCCCGATGCCGGAAAGACGACCCTGACGGAGAAATTTCTTCTTTACGGAGGGGCTATTAACTTAGCCGGTACCGTAAAGGGAAGAAAAAACACCAGACATGCGGTTTCCGACTGGATGGAGATTGAAAAAGAGAGAGGAATTTCCGTCACCTCCTCGGTGCTGCAGTTTAATTATGACGGGTTCTGCATCAATATCCTGGATACTCCGGGACATCAGGACTTCTCGGAGGACACCTACCGCACCTTGATGGCGGCGGATTCTGCGGTCATGGTTATCGACGGCTCCAAGGGCGTGGAGGCCCAGACCATTAAGCTGTTTAAGGTCTGCGTCATGCGCCACATCCCGATTTTTACTTTTGTCAACAAAATGGACCGGGAAGCCAGAGATCCCTTTGAGCTGATGGATGAAATTGAGGATGTTTTAGGCATACGGACCTGTCCGGTCAACTGGCCCATAGGCTGCGGAAGAGAATTCAAGGGAGTTTACGACCGCTTTAAGAAAACCATTACCACCTACAGGGCGGCCATGAACGGACAGAAGGAAGTGGAATCCACAGAGGCGGTTTTAAATGATCCCAAGGTGGATTGGCTCATCGGAGAAAGCTACCACAGCCAGCTTGTGGAGGACATCGAGCTCCTTGACGGAGCCAGCGACGAGCTGGACATGGACCGGGTGAGCAAAGGGGATTTGTCTCCCGTATTTTTCGGCTCTGCTCTGACCAACTTCGGAGTGGAGACATTTTTGCAGCATTTTCTTCAAATGACCACCGCTCCCCTGCCAAGGCTGACTACAACGGGAGTTGTAGATCCCTTTGAAGAGGATTTTTCCGCTTTTGTGTTTAAAATACAGGCAAACATGAACAAGGCCCACAGGGACCGCATTGCGTTTATGCGGATCGTGTCGGGAAAGTTTGACGCAGGCATGGAAGTAAACCATGTCCAGGGAGGGAAAAAGCTCCGCTTATCCCAGCCCCAGCAGCTCATGGCCCAGGACAGGAAGATCATTGAAGAGGCGTATGCGGGAGATATTATCGGAGTATTTGATCCCGGCATTTTCTCCATCGGAGATACGCTCTGCAAGTCCGGTGAGAAATTCGAGTACGAAGGAATCCCTACCTTTGCTCCGGAGCATTTCGCAAGGGTGCGCCAGATGGATACCATGAAGAGAAAGCAGTTTATCAAGGGCGTAAACCAGATCGCTCAGGAAGGCGCTATCCAGATATTCCAGGAATTCAATACAGGAATGGAGGAAATCATTGTGGGAGTGGTGGGAGAACTGCAGTTTGAGGTTCTTACCTACCGGCTGGAAAATGAGTACAATGTAGAGGTAAGGCTTGAAAAGCTTCCCTATGAATACATCCGCTGGATCGAGAACAAGGAAGAAGTGGATGTGGCTAAGATCCAGGGAACCTCGGATATGAAGCGCATTAAGGACTTAAAGGATAACCCGCTTCTTCTGTTTGTCAACAGCTGGAGCGTTGGCATGGTGCTGGAACGCAATCCAGGGCTGAAGCTTTCGGAATTCGGCCACAATTAACCATCCGGAACAAAAAAGGTTATAATCAATGAGCGTAAAAAATAAGGAGGAAGCAGACAATGAGCAGGATTGATGAAGTGAGGGCAGCAATGGTAGACGCCATGAAAGCAAAGGACAAACAGCGGAAAGACGCCTTATCCATGCTTCTGGCAGCGCTTAAGAATTTTGAGATTGATAAAAAGGACCACACCCCCATTACTGAGGATGAGGCCGACGCAGTGGTGAAGAAAGAAATGAGACAGACCCAGGAAACCTTTGAGCTGGCTCCGGCCGACCGGAATGACATCCGGGAGGAAGCGGCATTCCGCATCGCGGTTTATAAGGAATTTGCTCCTGAGGACATGAGTGTGGACCAGATTAAGGAAATCATAAACTCCGTTCTGGAAGAGCTGGGAATTGATGCTCCCGCCGCAGCGGATAAGGGAAAGATCATGAAAGTCCTGATGCCGAAAGTAAAAGGAAAGGCAGATGGCAAGGTGGTAAACGAGACACTGGCAGCCATGATGAAATAAACGGAGGGCAGAGCATGTATAAGAAAGAGATCGAAACGTATATAGAAGCCCACAAGCAGGAGATGATCGAAGATATCTGCACCTTATGCCGGATCAACAGCGAAAAGATGCCTTATAAGGAAGGAATGCCTTATGGCCAGGGAGCCTTTGAGGCCTTAAATGAGGCATTGACAATTGCAGAGTCCTATGGTTTTTCCATATCGAATTACGACAATTATGTGGGAACTGCTGATTTAAATGATAAGGAACGCCAGCTGGATATTCTGGCCCATCTTGATGTTGTTCCTGCCGGTGAGGGATGGAAAGAAACAGAGCCCTTTCAGCCGTTGGTAAAGGGAGATAAACTGTTCGGCCGCGGCACCGCCGATGACAAGGGTCCGGCTGTGGCAGCCCTTTACGCCATGAGAGCAATAAAGGAATTAAACATCCCCCTTACAAAAAATGTGCGGCTGATTCTGGGAACTGATGAGGAGTGCGGAAGCTCGGATATCGACCATTATTATTCCGTGGAGAAGGAAGCGCCCATGACCTTTTCTCCAGACGGGTCATTCCCTGTGGTGAATACGGAAAAGGGCAGCTTAAAAGGAGATTTTACCGCAGAATGGGAGGTCTCTTCCCTGCTTCCCCGGCTGGTGAGCCTGGAGGCGGGAATCAAGGTAAATGTGGTGCCTGGAAAAGCCCGTGCAGTTGTCCGGGGCGTTGACACGGAAGTCCTTGAACGGACTGCGGCAGAATGTGAAAAAGAAACGGGAATCCGTTACGAACTGGAACTGGATGAGGATATTGCTTCCATTACAGCTGTCGGAGAAAGCGCCCACGCTTCACAGCCGGAGGAAGGCAATAACGCCCTGACAGGACTTCTTTTTTACTTAACAAGGCTTCCTCTGGCGGAATGCGGGCAGACCATCATGCTCCGCCGCCTTTTGGAACTGATTCCTCACGGCGATACCGAGGGGAAGGCTCTTGGCATTGCCATGAAAGATGAGCTTTCCGGAAGCCTGACCCTGGCATTCAGCTTGCTGAGAGTGACTGATTCCTGCCTGGACGGAACCTTTGACAGCCGGTGTCCTGTCTGTGCCACAGAGGAAAATGTACTTAAAGTTGTGAAACAGAATATGGAGGAAAAGGGCTTTTCATTTTTAACCGAAGAAATGAGGCCGCCTCATCATGTGGATGGGAATTCAGATTTTGTCAGAACCTTGTTAAAAGCTTACGAGACCTACACCGGCCGTAAAGGAGAGTGCATTTCCACAGGAGGAGGCACCTATGTTCATGAGCTGAAAAACGGCGTCGCCTTTGGGGCTGCCATGCCGGAGACCAACAACCGGATGCACGGGGCAGATGAATATGCGGTCATTGAAGAGCTTGTGGTAAGCGCTAAGATATTTGCCCAGGTGATTGTGGACCTCTGTTCTTAAAAAGCGAAAGCCCCCCTGCATGAGGGGGGCTTTCATGGCGGCTGAAGAGGCCGTGCTTTGGCGCTGGAGCCTGGGTTACAGACTCTTTCTCATCGTATAGGAAAGTTCGCCCTATACGATAAAAACCCTCCGGGGGATGCGCACTCTCTATTTCCTCCTGGAAGGAAGAAGCGCAGTGATGCCAGGGGATTTCATCAGAAAACTGACCAGCACGCAGCTGATAATTTTATCAACGAAGTTGCCTGAAACAGCTCCCCAGAAAGTCGCGGTAAACGTGCTCTGTCCCGCCGCCTTTAAGGCCAATATGATCACATCCGTACCTGAGCCGGTAAATCCCCCGAACAGGGCCAGCCGGATCGGAGTGCCGATCAGCGGACAGACGACGGAGAGAATCAGACCGGTCACCACTGCTTTTGGAAGGGAAAAACCTTTGCGGGCCATGAATCCCGTGACGAGAGCGACGGCCACATTGACCAGGGCGAATGGGATGGCGGTTGGACCGCTGGTCACTCCCATTACCAGATTGGTACAGATGCCCGTCAGGATTCCGTACCGGGAACCAAGTGTGGCTGAAATAAATATGGTTCCCAATGTGTCGAGAAACAGCAGGGGAATCGCCATCCATGCGGTCAGGCTTCCCAGCACCACATTGACCGCAATGGCAATTGCGGCAAACATCATTTTTTTAACATTTTCATTTCTCATTTTTGTACCTCCGCTTTTATTTGATGAATGATATCCGGGACTCCGCCCTGGCATTCGTCGTTATATGATTCCGGGACTTCAAAATAGCCGGAAACCAGCCCTATGTCAGAAAGCTGCGCCAGCAATTCTTCCATAAATACGCCGCGCCTGCCGGATATGGAGCAGGTTGGACTGTTTTGGATTCCGATGATCCCGCAATACTGATAACCGTGTTTTAAGTATTCTTTCATTTGGCCGGTCACAGACCCTGCCAGGCGCCGGCAAAGTTCCCGGTAGGGGGCAGTATTGTATTCTTCATAGTTTTTTGGTGGCCGTCCGCAGCCTGCGTATTCCATTTCGGGGCAGGGAAGCTGGATGATTCCTGCGCCTGATTCTATGATTGCTTTGACAAACTGGAACGCCCCCGCCGCCCGTTCCCAGCCGCAGACCACGGAATTCTGGTTTAAAACACAGTGGCTTACGAGCAGGAGCTTCTTGCTTCTGGTGATTTTTGCATTTGTGCCGCAGCCTTTTGAGCTTTCTGTAATCATTTTTCTGATTTCCATTCTGTTTTTTGTTAATTTTTTCTAGGGAGTATCTTATCATGTGACTTTCAAAGTTACCAATAGATAATTTCTATTAGAATAGATGGCTTTTATACAGAGCTGACGGATGGATGAAAGAGAAAAAACTGAAATAAGGTTTTTCCTCTTTAATATCGAAATAAGTATTGACAAACAGGGTGAGAAAAGGTAAAATACGCCTCATAAAGTAATTCCTAGTTAGCCTATAGGTAAATGGAGGAAGTAGCCGTGGACTGGTGGAAAATCATGCAGATGAATATGGAAGAGATGAGCGGCATGTGTTGTAAGAGATGCTGTATGTCCGGGTGCGCAAAAACCAATAATGAAATTTTACCTGTATGGATTGGATTAAGACCAGCCGGAAGGCTGTAAAGTGCGGAGATTGCCGGCCGCAGGTCTGTACAGGCCTGCGGCTTTTTTATACTCATTTAGGAAAGGAAAATAGACATATGCAGTCATCAGAACCTATTATCCGTCTGGTTGGACTTGGAAAAGAGTTCCGCACGGCAAACGGCCCCATTAAGGCCTTAGATGACATTAACCTGTCCATCGAACAGGGAGAAGTATTTGGAATTATCGGTCTCAGCGGAGCTGGAAAGAGCACGCTGGTCCGTTGTATCAATTATCTTGAAATACCCACATCGGGAGACGTGCTTTTTGAAAACAAAAGCCTGTCCGCCATGAAGCCAAGGGAGCAGAGGCTGGCAAGACAGTCCATGGGCATGATCTTTCAGCAGTTTAACTTATTGGCCCAGAGAAATGTACTTCAAAATGTCTGCTTTCCCTTAGAAATTGCAGGAGTTCAGAGAAAAGAAGCGGTAAAAAGAGCCATGGAGCTTTTGGAAATAGTAGGACTTAAGGACAGGGTAAAGGCTTATCCGGCTCAGTTGTCCGGAGGACAGAAGCAGAGGGTTGCCATAGCAAGGGCCCTGGCTACCAATCCCAAGATCCTGCTGTGCGACGAGGCTACCAGCGCCTTAGACCCCAACACCACAAAATCCATTCTGGCGCTGTTAAGAGAAATCAACAAGACCATGGGCGTTACGGTGGTGGTTATTACCCACGAGATGACCGTTATAGAAGCTATCTGTGACCGGGTAGCTATCATTGACCAGAGCCACATCGCAGAGGTTGGTTCTGTAGCGGAAATATTTTCCGAACCCAAGTCAAAAATCGGCCGTCAGCTCATATTGGGAGAGGCGGCGGAACAGGTCAGCAAGTTTGGTGATTCCAGACGGATCCGGCTGTCCTTTGACGGACGCTCTTCCTTTGAACCGGTTCTTGCCAACTTGATTTTAGCCTGTAAGGTGCCGGTGAATATTATACACGCAGAGACAAGAGACATAAACGGGATCGCCATGGGCCAGATGGTCATCCAGCTGCCGGAAGATCAGATGGATCAGAACCGGGTACTTAATTATTTAAAAACGGCCAAAATTCCACATGAGGAGGTGAAGGACAATGACCTTTGATGCAGCAACCATTGATATGCTTAAAACAGGAATATGGGAGACTTTGTTTATGACATTTACTTCCTCCTTTTTCGCCTACCTGATTGGAATTCCATTAGGAATTATCCTCATTGTCATGGATAAGGACGGAATATATCCGGTGCCCTGGCTCCAGAAGTCCCTGGGAATTGTCATAAACCTGCTTCGTTCCGTGCCCTTTATTATCCTGCTCATTATGGTAATTCCCATTACAAAGATAGTCGTGGGCACTATTCTGGGAGCCAAGGCGGTGATTCCGCCCCTGGTGATCGCTTCCGCGCCCTATGTGGCCCGGGTTGTGGAGTCCTCCTTTAAGGAGGTGGATGACGGAGTGATTGAGGCGGCAAAATCCATGGGCGCTTCCACGTTCCAGATCATCTGGAAAGTTC
>JASGGP010000196.1:0-8993 GCA_047604985.1 Lacrimispora sp. | reverse complement strand
CTCTCCACAGAGTTGGAGCAGATTGGGCAAGAACGGGACCGCACCGCCGCCATGGAACAGGCAAAAAGGGACTTTCTTCCAGCCATCAAACACCTGGTTGATGTATATTGGGAAATAGATGATGCAAGGCTTAAAAACTCCATGCTGAGAAATGTTTTAGATCATATAGACTACTTAAAGACAGAAAGAAATAAAAAAGGCGCCGGAAGTACGGCGAACTTCACATTACAGTTTTTCCCAAGACTCCCGGAAAACCGCTGAAACACTGGGTTTTTGCAGGATTAATTATTACCTATGGGCTATCTGAGCATATGTATAGCCCCACTCATAAGTCATGAGCAAAACCCTATTGGCCGCCTCCCCCAGCAGCGCGTAATCAACCCCTTCATATAAAAGCCCGCTCTGCTCTGCCGACGTCTTCGGCGCCAGGGCTACAGTTACCTGGTATCCGAACTGGTTCATAATCTGAGTGGTCCGTTTTACAAAGTCCGCATAAGCCAGCCGGTCATCGGCCATGATATATTCAAAATCAAAATCCATGCCGCCGTATCCCATTTCCTGCATCTTAAGGCCCAGATTCCAGATGAGCCTCTGCTGGACTGCCGTATTGTGCACTACTGTAGAAACCAGATTGTTGTTAAAACGCCCGTCAGGCCCAAGGGGAGTCAAGGTCAGAATGGAGCGCACACCGAAGTTGGCGGCCCTTTCCAGCATCCAGCCCTCCGGACTCATGGGCGGAACCAAATCTCCGTCCTCTGTGAAGCCGTAGGAAAAAACATACAAATCAGTCAGAAATGGAAGCGTATTGTCAAGATTATCAGGATTAATAATTGGATATGCATAGCCGAATACATATAGAGGAACCCTGTCCTCCGGAGGGCTCTCATCTCTAATATAAAGTGCCTGACCTATGGCCAGGCGGTACGGATAACTGATCTGGTTATCAAATATCAGATTTTCTACCGGAATGCCCTGAGACTGGGCAATGGAATCCACATTGTCCCCTTGCTTTACCACATAAATGTTCATAACCGCATCCTATTATGAGAATTGGTAAAATATATGTTGAAAGATTCCTGGGCATGATAGAAAGAGACAGCTATTTCCCTTTCTTCAGAAAAATGTAATATGCTTTTTTACTGCCTTCGTTGTATAATGATGGAAAAGGAGGTTTTCATATGCAAAATATCTTAGTATGTGATGATGACAAACAGATCGTAGAAGCTATTGATATATATTTAACAGGTGAGGGATTTCATGTGATAAAGGCCTATGACGGCCATGAGGCCCTGGAGCTTTTAGAAGGAAATGAAGTGGATTTAATGATCCTGGATGTGATGATGCCGGGCCTTGACGGCATCCGCACCACCTTAAAGGTCCGGGAAACCAGCAGCATTCCCATTATTATCCTTTCCGCAAAATCAGAAGATACGGATAAAATCCTTGGTTTAAATATAGGGGCGGATGATTATATTACCAAGCCGTTTAACCCCCTGGAGCTGGTAGCCAGGGTGAAGTCCCAGCTTCGCCGGTATACCCAGCTGGGCAACATGAACCAGCTGCCTGCCGGGCAGGTCTATAAATGCGGAGGCCTTGCCATAAACGATGACAACAAGGAGGTTACGGTAGATGACGAGCTGATCAAGCTGACTCCCATCGAATATAACATTCTGATGCTTCTGGTAAAAAATGCGGGCAAGGTTTTTTCCATTGACGAAATCTATGAGCAGATATGGAATGAGGAAGCCATCGGAGCGGACAATACCGTAGCAGTTCACATCCGGCATATCCGGGAAAAGATCGAGATAAATCCCAGAGAACCCCGGTATTTGAAAGTGGTATGGGGCGTAGGCTATAAGATCGAGAAACAGTAGGAGCGCATTTATGAAGAAGAAAAAAGAGTTTGTGGTTCTCATGCACATGCTTTTCTCTCTTTTTGTTGTCATCGGCGTCACCATCATGTACAACAACAATCATTACGGGGAAGGCATAAGCTGGGTCATCCATGAAACCTATGAGGACACTCCTGTCTTCAGCCGTCAGCTTAAATCCGACATAGACGATATTTTCAGCTATGTAAAATACAAGGAAGTTTTTGAGACGAACGGGAAGCTGGATTATACAAAGCCCATTATCAGGGTGGCGGACGGCCCCGGTACGGAAAAGGAGTATACCATCGACGAAATGATCCGCCGGGCGAAATCCCTGGGCTATTACCTAAACGAACAGTTTAAGGTCAGCGGCGGACGGCCTGCAGCGGATAATCCGGAGATGGCGGTAAAGGTGGAATACCGGGCCTATGAACCTAATTTTCAGGCTGCTGAGCCGGGAGATTCCTTTCTCACCCTGGACCAGCTCTCCTATGAGGTTCTCTCCCATCTAGGCAATTACTATGCTTTCTATTACCGTTTTATCCAGAACTTCAGCAACTTGAAATTTGAAATCCGTTATCAGAATACTGCCGATGACTACAAGCTTTACAGCAATGTCTCCCGGAAAAGCATTGACGACTTTAAGGCAATGGGAAAATATCTTTACGTGACCGGGGAAGCCCTTTATGTGGACTCCAATTTAAGCTCTGTCCCCAAAAATGTTTCCTCTCAGCTAGAAAATATGAATCCCTACAACAACGGCAACTATTATATGATGGTGGCAGTGGATACCTCCTATCCCCATGACGATGCCTATGCCCAAGCCTCAGTTTCCTATGACCGGACGCGCCTTTTATTTATGGCCGGTATGATAAGCCTTTGTCTCGGTCTTTCGGGCTTTGCAGCCACCCTTTACTATCTGTTGCACCTTACCGGGCGCAGAGATAAAAAGAACGGCTCCATTTATTTAAACCGGATCGACCGGCTCCCTGCGGAGATCTGCCTGCTGCTCTTTGGAGCTGCCATCCTTTTTGCCCTGTTTCTTTCCTATCAGCTGGGCTATAGGGTCATCCACCTTTTTCTCGATGATGTCCATTGGTATTACGGGGAAAAAACTCTTCGGATCCTGATTTATTACTCCGTCGGCCTGGCCGCCGCTTTAAGTCTTTTAAAACGGTACAAGACCGAGACCCTCTGGTCCGGCAGTTTAACAAGGCGGGGGCTTCATAATCTTTCCCTGTATTTTAAAAACCGGCGCTTTACCGCCCGGATAATGTTCTCTTATATTCTGTTCCTGGCATTTAACATTGCCATGATCCTGGCGTTTACGTTCCTGCTCTTTACCTATGACAGTCTGGAATCCCGGGTTCTCATGGGAGCAGCGGCTTTTCTGGCCCTTTGTCTGGATTTATGGGTCTTTCATCTGATGTATAAAAACGCATGGGAAACCGATCAGATTAACCAGGCCCTCTTAAATATTTCCGAGGGGGACACCACCTATAAAATTGATATAGATAAATTTGTCGGGAAAGAAAGGGAGCTGGCAGAGAATGTCAACCACATCAGCACCGGACTGGAAACAGCCCTCCAGGAAAAGGTCCGAAGCGAACGCCTGAAGGCAGATCTTATTACAAATGTGTCCCACGACATTAAGACCCCTCTGACCTCCATCATCAACTATGTGGACCTCATAAAAAGAGAGCAGATTCAGGATCCCAAAATTCAGGGATATTTAGAGGTTCTGGAACAGAAATCCCAGCGGTTAAAGACCCTGACTGAGAATCTGGTGGAAGCCTCCAAGGCCAGCTCGGGAAATTTAAAGCTGGAGATCGCAAGCATCGATTTTGTGGAACTGATCCATCAGACCAACGGAGAATTTGAAGAGAAGTTCGCCATGCGCCATCTGGAGCTTGTATCCTCACTTCCGGACGAATCCATACTGATTGAAGCGGACGGCAGATATTTGTGGCGGGTCCTGGAAAACCTTTATAACAACGCTTTCAAATATGCCATGGAGCACAGCAGAGTGTATGTGGATATCGAAAAGGAAGAGGATAAGGTCATTTTCACTATGAAGAATATTTCTGAAAACCCTTTGAATATACGGGCGGATGAACTGACCGAGCGCTTTGTCCGCGGAGACGTTGCCAGAACCACGGAAGGAAGCGGACTTGGAATTTCCATTGCAAAGAGCTTAACAGAGCTTCAGGGCGGGGAATTCAAGCTCTATATTGACGGGGATTTATTTAAGGCCGGGGTGGCGTTTCCTATTAAGAAATGAACCTGAAAGATAAAATAAGCTGGGGAACAAAAATAGGTCGGAGGCCAAAACGAATCCGAGGCCAAAATATACTCAAAAGTCAAAATAAACCGGAAGCTAATATAGATCGAAAGTCAATATAGACCCGAAGCCAATATAATTTCCAAATACAAAATAAGATTCACCGGAAAAGGCAAGAACATCGCCTTTTCCGGTGAATCTATTTTTTAACCTTTATTTTTCTCCATTAATTCTTCACTAACCCTCTGCCCCAACCTGCCCTATCCAAACCAATCCTATCCAAAAATTCTCCATCCGCAGATAAAGTTGCTTTTCCACCAGGAGCTCAAGGACCGTTCCACCACGCGTCCGTTACTGGAAGAGGCATCAATTACGCTTCCGCCTCCTGCCACGATTCCCACATGGCCGCTGACTACGATGATGTCCCCTGCCTGCAGGCTTCCGAAGCTGGAAATTTTGGTGTATTTGCCTACGTTTCTCCAGCCGGAGGAGGTGATATAGCTTTGTCTGACACCCGCCTGATTTAAGGACCAGTACACAAAGCCGGAGCAGTCAAAGGAACCTGGACCTTTGGAGCCCCACACATAAGGGCTTCCCAGCTTGGATCTGGCGATGGAAAGGAGACCGCTGACGCCGGAACCGCCCTTTACAGTCCCTCCCTTGGAGCCACCGCCGCTGGAGGAACCCTTAGAGCCTGCTGCTTTAACCCCGCTTCCCAAAAGCTTGCTCATGGTCTGCTGTCCCACGGAGCCATCGGCTTTCAGGCCGTTGTTGTTCTGGAAATTCTTTACCGCCTGCTCTGTCACCTCTCCGTAATAACCGGTTACATTGGCGGAAGCCAGATATCCGTACTTATTTAACAGCTGCTGGATCCTGGTGACGGAATCTCCCTGTTCTCCCAGCATAAAGCCGTTTGGCTGGGCATCGGGGCTGTTTAAGGCAATGCGGGTGGATGGCCCCAGATATCCGTCTACTACCTGGTCATTGCGGGACTGGAACTGTTTTACGGCAGCCACCGTATCATCGCCGTATGCGCCGTCAGGAGTAGTAGTTAAATAGCCCAGCTCCTTAAGCCTCTGCTGGCTGGATAGGACCATATCGCTCTTTTCCCCATATGCCAGAAAATTTGGTTTGATCTCGTCGCTGTAGAGAAGATTTATGGTCTGCCGCCCCACCTTGCCATCCACACTCAGGCCGTTTACTTCCTGAAGCTTCATAACAGCCGCTTCTGTCTCATCTCCAAAGCTTCCCGATACCTGGTTCGCATTTGCCAGATAGCCCAACTCATAAAGGCGGCCCTGTATCCTTAAAATGTCGTCGCCTGCCACTCCCTTGGATACGGCATAATATTTGGCGGAGGGAGACATAATCGCCTCTAAGGTCTCGGGGCCCACGATTCCATCCTGGGTCAGAGCGTTTTGGCGCTGGAAAGTCTTTACCGCCGCTTCCGTCACATTTCCAAAGTACTGGGTGGGCTCATCATTGTCCATGAAGCCCAGAGCCATGAGCCTGGCCTGAAGGCTTGCTACCACCGGATGCTCCACACCATTTCGCAGATATTCAGGAATAGGATTCTCCTTTAGCACCGGAACATCGGAAAGCCTTGGCATTAAGTCGCCGCCGGGAGTGAGCAAATCAATGGGCTGGGATTTATTCTGTTCCTCTGTAACAATGGCAATGGACGGGGTGCCGGTTCCCCCCTGAGCCGTAACCTCTTCCTTTTTTCCGCATCCGGCTAAAAGAACGGCCGCTGCGGCTGCAAAGGCAATATAGGAAGACCGCCGTTTCCATATTAAGTCTATATTCATCAATCGAATTCCTTTCTATGTAAAATCAGGTCTATTTTAACATAAATTTGTCGGAAAGGGAAAGGGAATTTCTCTCATTGCACCCAAACATGGGATATGGTATAGTTAAAGGTAGAAAAAACCGCTTCCATCTGCCGGTACGGTATATACGTTACTACTCAGCCATGCCATGAATAATTTGGAGAATAAGGCTTCTCCAGATTATTCATGTCGGGCGTTCTGCCCTATAGAAATATTTGTGGAGCTTGAGCCTGGTGAGCAAACTCCACATGCTCAAGCCCCACAAATATTTCTGCACGGCTGAATAGTAATGTATTATTGATATATTTTAACATACTTGACACAAGGAGGTTTTTTATGACACCTATTTTATGGGCTGCCGGAGGCACCGGCTTTACGTTTCTTATGACTACCCTTGGCGCATCGGTGGTATTCTTTTTCCGCAAAGAGGTCAACGAATCACTTCAGAGAATTTTTCTCGGCTTTGCCGCAGGCGTGATGATCGCCGCCTCTGTCTGGTCCCTTCTCATTCCGGCCATTGAAGAGGCCGAATCAAGGGGAAATATCGGCTGGATACCCGCTGCCGGAGGTTTCGTCCTGGGTATTCTCTTTTTGATTCTGCTGGACACTCTCCTGCCCCATCTCCACCCTGATATGAGCGGCCACGGGACCAATGAAGCCGAAGGGATTTCATCTTCCTGGAAACGCACCACCCTGCTGGTTATGGCCGTCACTCTCCACAATATTCCGGAAGGGATGGCCGTTGGCCTGGCTTTTGCCCTGGCCGCCCAGCACGGTGGCGATCCCACCCTTTATACGGCCGCCATGGCCTTAGCCATTGGAATCGGCATCCAGAACTTTCCGGAAGGCGCCGCCATTTCCCTGCCTCTTAAGCAGGAAGGCTTATCCGCAGGAAAGGCATTTTTAGGAGGCAGCATGTCGGGCATTGTGGAGCCCATATTCGGTATTCTCACAGTGATCATTGCCGGAGGAATCGCACCTCTTATGCCCTGGCTTCTGTCCTTTGCAGCCGGAGCCATGATGTATGTGGTGGTGGAAGAACTGATTCCTGAGGCCCATTTAGGAGAGCATTCAAATGTGGGAACCCTGGGCGTCATGTCGGGATTCTTAGTCATGATGATCCTGGACGTAGCGCTGGGGTAAGAAAGCGAGGCAAAAAGCCATGAAAAAACTGACCGGTCAGGATTACCGGAAAGCCATGGATTATGTTTTAAAAGAACCGGAATTCAATCTCTTTATTATCGGGGATTTAGAGGTTTATGGGTTGGATGACCCGGATGTGTCGGCTTATACCTCTGATTCCTGGGATGGGGGGACTTTTCCTTATTTCCTGTTGGATTACCGGAAAAGCTACGTATTTTACAGCCATCAGGAAGAGTTTCCTGCCAGGGAAGCGGCAGCATTTTTATCTGCCCAGCCCATGAAGAATCTAAGCGGCAGGAAAGATCAGATTGAGCGGCTTCTGCCCTATTTAAAGGGTCTGGAAATCGTTCCCACCTATATGGCAAGGCTGGGTGGTCTTTCCGGTTTTCTTAAGCCTTCTTCTGAAGCCAGACGGCTTAAGGAGAATGATATTCCCGCCATCTGGGAACTTCTCTGCCAGATTGAGGAATTTTATACCATGAGGCAGAAGACCAGGGAGGAAAACCTGGACGACATCCTCGCCTCCATGACTCACGGAGGGCGGATGTATGGCATCTTTAAAGATCATACCCTGGTGTCCGTTGCCGGTACTACTGCGGAAAATTCCGTGTCCGCCATGGTGATCAGTGTCGCGACCCTGCCGAATTACCGGAAGATGGGGTACGCTTCCGCCCTGGTAGCCCGCCTCTGTCAGGACTGCTTAAAAGAGGGAATGAAATTCCTCTGCCTGTTTTACGACAACCCGGAGGCAGGCCATATCTACCGCAAGATTGGATTTACTGAAATCGGGCAGTATGCCATGGTCCGGAGCTCTGGTTCAGTGAGCTGAAGCCCTGACTGCCGCAGCCCTGACTGCTGAAACCCTGGTGAACGGAACTCTGGTGACCAGAACCCTGGTGACCGCCCTGACAGCCAAAGTTCTCGCCGCCCAATGAACACAAGCATGTTTTTCTTTCGCATCATCCACATAAAAAAGATATCCCACCGGCATTTCCTGCCGTTGGGATATCTTTTTCAATTTCCTGTCAAGTAGCTGCAGTTCATCCATGCCATTCACAACTGAACTGTAACATCAAACTTTATACTTGTTCTTTTCACGAAGTCTTGCCAGTGATCTGGCCAGAGAAGCTTCAAAATGCGAATGCTCCTGAAGGCTCTTACCCTGTCTCAGCTGCTCGGCCGCCCTTTCCCTGGCTTCCTCTGCGCGGCGCTCGTCGATTTCCTCCGGACGCTCCGCGGTATCGACTAAAAGCGTGACACGGTTGTTGACAATCTGGGCAAAGCCATTTCCAACCAGGGCGTAAACCCACTCGCCATTGGCGTTTAAAATGCGCATCTCTCCTATGGAAACCGCAATTACCATGTTCTCATGGTAAGGGAGAACCGCCTTTTCGCCGTCGGCAAGGGGGAGCACAAGCTCCTGGCACCGGCCGCTGAAAAACACCTTATCGCTGGCAAGAACCTGAAGGAAAAATGTTTTCGTACTCACGGCAGCACCTCCAAGTTAAGCCTCTAATGATTTGGCCTTTTCAATTACTTCGTCAATGGTTCCCACGTTAAAGAACGCAGCCTCCGGATACTTATCCATATCTCCGTCTACGATTGCCTTGAAGCCGCGGACCGTTTCCTTAAGAGGAACGTATTTTCCCGGGGTTCCGGTAAAGTTCTCTGCTACGGAGAAAGGCTGGGATAAGAACTTCTGAATCTTTCTGGCTCTGTAAACGGTGGTCTTATCATCGTCTCCCAGCTCTTCCATGCCCAGGATAGCGATGATGTCCTGAAGCTCCTTATATTTCTGAAGCAGCTCCTGAACCTTACGGGCTACCGTATAGTGCTCCTCTCCCACAACATCCGGTTCAAGGATACGGG
>JASGGP010000195.1:0-9104 GCA_047604985.1 Lacrimispora sp. | reverse complement strand
ATTCCTTTCAAACCTTAGAAATGCTAGATATTACGTCTGTCATCTGATCGCTTAAAATATGAATATAAGTACTGTATACAGTATTGGTATCTGCGTGTCCTAAGAGTTTGCTTGCAACTCTTATCTCCGTTCCTGCTTTTAACAGTCTGGAAGCAAATTCTTCACTTACATATTCCGTTTAATCAGAAACTGGACCGCTGGGCATAGATCAAAAGCTATCTTTGAGAATTATATGCATATCGGAATACCCCTTTTACAAACTCAATATGCTTCTTTACTGTGGAATATGCCTTAACACATGACAAATCGTTTATCATAGGTTGAATATCCTCTGTAATCACATTTCCAAATTGAATCCAGCCTATATACTTACAGACAGTATTATATGTTTGCTTTAATCGATCATATGGCACTGGCTTTAATATAGGATATTTTACCGGTCTCATCCAAAATCCTGCATAGTCCCGGAATGATGTGGCTTCCACTTTTACAGTATATTTTGTCCTATCCTCATTATATTCCTTAACTTTACGCTTCATCTTTTTTTCACATTTAACAGAAAAAAACTTATAATGCACCTTTCCATCTGGTCTTTTACATGGTACATACCGATACTCATATCTCTCATTCATATTGGCACAGGATGAAGACAATCAAACATGGGTATTGTACGATAATGAAGAACTATAGGCGCTCATGTTATTACATGGCGGGAACTGGATTCCGGAGAACATTTCAAAATAACCTGAGGTCGATCTTCCGGAAAACAGGAAAGAGCACGTGAAGAAATCTCTGTAAAAGTAAAACTTCTATGATAATGAATGGGCTGAAAGCTTCTGAAAGAGTATTCAGCCCTTGATTTATATGTTATTTCCCCCCATTCAGTCCTGCAAAAGCATAAGAAATCAGTTGTTCCACAAAAGCAGAGTCTACATTTTCTCCGGTTATTAAAAGCCGATAGAAAAGGGGGGCAAAAATTAAATCTATGCATAGTTCGATGTCCATATCCTTTTTCAATTCCCCTCGTTCCATTCCTCTTTCCAGAATATGATGTGAAATAAGCCGACGGGGATTGAAATAACGGTTACGGTATTCTTTCGCCACATTCTCATCCGATTGCCCCTCTGCAATCAGTTCTTTAATTACATTTCCCTTGGAGCTGGTAAGAAAGGCGGCAAGGTTGCTTACCTGAACCAAAAGGTCTTCTTTTGCTGACCCGGTATCCGGCACTTCAAGCATTAATTCTGTAGCCGCAAAAAAACCGTCTAAGACAACAGCAGCCTTATTGGGCCACCATTTATATATGGTTGCTTTGCTGACCCCGGCTCTCTCGGCGATACCTTCAACAGTTATAGAATGAAAGCCATTTAAAAGCAGCAGGTCATACGAAGCAGTAAGTATGGCTTGCCTTGTTTTTTCGCTGCGAGGACGTCCTATCTTCTTATCCATATGATTCCCCCTATTATTTTTCTCTGAAACAATTTAAAAACGGTGCGTTTATTATAACACATCTAATTATTAAAAAAAAGAGTTGACAAAACAAAACGATACGTCTATTATATATTTGTAAACGATACGTTCAGTATTTATATAAAGTGGAGGATAACACACATGAAAACTGAAATGATGGAAGAAAAAAAGATTTCCCGCTGGCTGATATTTCTACTGGCAAGTGCCTGCGGACTGATTGTTGCAAACCTGTATTATTCCCAACCGCTGGTAGGCCCTATCAGCCAGGATACGGGAATCTCTGCGGGTTTATCCGGACTGATTGTAACGATGACCCAGCTGGGATATGCCGCGGGACTTTTGTTTCTGGTTCCTATGAGTGATTTACTGGAAAACAGACGACTGGCAGTAACAACACTTATTATTGCTATTTTAGGGCTGGTTTCAGCACCCCTGGCAACGAATTTCTATATGTTTTTCGTTTCTTCCATATTGATTGGAGTAGGATCAGTCACAGCTCAGATATTGGTTCCCCTGGCAGCTCATTTAGCACCGGCAAACGAGAGAGGAAAAGTCGTTGGAAATGTAATGAGCGGACTGCTTCTTGGAATTATGCTTGCAAGGCCGACTGCAAGTCTCATTACTGGTTTTTTTGGCTGGAAAGCCGTGTTTTTCCTGTCTGCGGTCATTATGGGGATCCTTTTGATTTTATTGAGTTTTCTGCTTCCAAAAAGAAATCCGGAGCCAAATGACAGTTACCCTGCTATTATAAGATCCTTGTGGTATCTCTTTAGAAAGACCCCTGTTTTACGACGCAGAGCTTTATATCAGGCTGCTTTATTTGGAAGCTTCAGTTTATTTTGGACGGTTGTACCGCTGTATTTATCCCAACACTTTCAGCTGACGCAAAAAGAAATCGCATTATTTGGTTTCGCAGGTGTGGCCGGAGCTGTTGCAGCTCCCATCGCAGGAAGAATGGCAGACCGGGGCTGGACGAAAAAACTTACAGGAGCTGCCTTTGTAATCGCAGCATTCTCCTTTGCCCTCACCCATGTGCTGCAAAGCAATCTAACATTTTCTCTGTTCCTGTTTTGCATTGCCGCAATTCTCCTTGATATGTCTGTTTCCGGTAACCTTGTGCTTGGGCAGCAGACAATCTATGGACTAGGTGATGAAATACGTGGCAGGGTAAATGGATTATTTATGGCGGTATTCTTTGTCGGAGGAGCGGCTGGGTCTGCTTTGGGAGGCTGGTCATACGCCCATGGAAATTGGACTGCAGCATCAATGATCGGGTTCAGCCTGCCGGTACTTGCTTTTGTTTATTTTCTTACGGATAAAAATATCCCTGTTTCAAAATAAGCTTAATAGAGACAATCCGTCACGGATTCTAACCCTGCTTCCTGGTTCCCATCGCTGTTAAGGTCTTCCATGTAAATGCTCTGTTTTTTCTCCGCTTTTTGGGGCGTTAGAAGTTCTGCGCCGGCAGGTAGAAATTCTCCTAATGCTGCCACGTCATCAATCGGCTTCGTCAGGGCCCTATCCTGTCCGGGGGCTTTCTGACATCCGGCTAACAGGATCGCGCCAGCCATCAGGATTGATTTCATTGCAGTATATTTGGGGTTCATTTTTTGTGCTCCTTTTTCTTTAGGTTACGTATTCCCGGCTGATATCTTTAATATGGTTCCACCGTTTTTGGGTTAGGATTCACGGCAGAAAGAGATTTTAGCTGTTGTGAATCCTACTGTAGTATAACTGATTTCTTCCATGATCGGATTACAAAAAAGTTACAGCTTTGTGTGAGAAGAAATTATCACTTTCAAATTATTATACTCTTGCAGAAAGTAATTCAATATTTGGCATCCCCGCCCCTTATCATCACCTCAATACGTATTGTTTCATATATAAAGGTAAGAATCATATCCTCTAATTCCATTATTTTTATATTCTTTAATCTGGGATATCCGATCTTTACTATGGCATTCTGACACGCTCTGTCTCTTATTTCCAAGCCAATGCCAAACTCCTGCTTTATAATAACCGCTTTCTCAATGATCTGACAGGATTTAAAGCATTCCCCCTTCTGGCACGAAAAAATATTAACCAACATCTCGCAGTCCTGCTTGCTCATAAGTAATGCTTCTACAAATTCTTTCTTCATATCCGTTCTCCATTATCGAACATATGTTCTGTTTTAATAATATCACTTTTGAACTCTTAAGTCAATAGTGCGTAAGAGCATTTGTTCTTATATGGTTGTTATTTTATTGTGTTAAAAAAGTAAAAACCGAATCACTCGGTTTTTTGCATTTTTACCTTAAAGCTCTCAAAATAGCTTTTGTACCGGAACCTGATATATTTCCCTTCCAAAAAAAGTCCGTATTCCTTTCCATACCTTTCTATTTCATCACACAGCTCCATAATCAGTCCTCTTACCTTGTCATCCGCATAAAACAACTCATCCATGCGTTCTATGGAACCGCATTTTTTATAAAGAAAGTTAATAAATCCCGAACCATATAAGTGTACTTTCTTAAGCCCGGCTCCACTGACAAAACGAGAAGCAGTATTTGAAAAATTATTTAAAAAGTCCGTGGTACTTGTATATTGGTTTACCTTGACAAAGCTGTTTTCAAAGGGTCTGGACAGCTTAAAATTATCCATAACCCAGGTATCGAGATAAGTCAGAACAGCCCCATACAGGTCATCAGACATGTCAATGGAGTAGTCCGCAAAATGGATCTGTCTCATTTCCAAATCCACTTGATCCATGGTCAGATTATACAAATCCTGAACTTCCCTGACCCCCTCGTAGAACAGGCGCAGGATACATTCCCCAATGTCCTTGTTTTTCAACCGGTTGATCCCCCGTTCCAGTTCCACAGGCGTTATATAAACATTCTTCTCTGCTGCCGCATAAATGTTTTTGGTCTCCAATTTAATTGAATCAAATGGATTATAATCCGTATAGCCCTTTGCAATACAGACGTTATAAAGCCGGGCAAGAGACGCCCTTGTTTTGTTAATCGTCTGTATATTATCAAAGCCTGAACAAATGAACTGTGCAAGCCATTCCTCGTCTGTCATGGAGAATATATCTTCTTTAGAAATTTCTCTCATGATCTTCTTTTGTATTTCAATTCCATTTTCCTGACACAATTCCATTAATTTGTCATAATCCATAATGACCTCCAATTATATTACCTCATCTTATGGTTACATTAACATACTATATATAGGTTGTCAATACGGTTAATATTTTTTAATGTTGCTGTGCCATTCCTGTTGTTATCTTCTGCTTTCCCCTTTATTTCCGTACTTTATACAAATCTGTAAGGATGAAATGACATCTTAACCGGCTGTTGACAAATCAATTTCCTTATGTTACCATTAATACATAGTAAAATATTAACCATAATTTCAATTAACCATAACAGTACTCTTAATCCCTCTCCATTCCATAACTACTGCACACACTTTAATTCCCACGCTTCCGGCCCCCCTGCTGCAGGAAGCTGCTGTGCAGATTTCTTGCCGGTTTTTCACCAAAAATTATGCCACTACCCTCAACAGAAAAAAGTCAAAAGCAATTACAGGAAACAAAAAATTATACAGCTTTCCATGAAATGCAAATTAAAAAGGAGAACCAGTCTCACAGGATGAACTCAATCAAAAAAATATACATTCCAACCAGAGAAGAATTTCACAGAGAATGTGCAGGGGAAATAAGAATGGAAGATTTCTGCACCGAGCTGTCCGGAAAATGAAAAATCCCCTGCTGCATCATAAAAGAACACATGCAAAAATCCTAAAGTAAAAAGCTGCGCCAATACATGCGATTATAATAACCATATAAAATCAGCTAAGCACATTTCGCAAAACATTCTTCTGGTGCGGCCAATGAATCTATAGGCGAACAGCAGCCAGCACTTAAATTACCAGTATTCAGAAAAGGAGCCAAATAACATGTCAAAGCAGCAATCATGTCAAAAATTTATATATAAGCTACCCAGCAAGCGGCTAAGGCAATCCCATTGGGACCTTAACCTCCCTCTTTCCGCTGCCATGAAAAACAAAAATGATATTGTCGCCCTGGGCGACAGCCAGCTTCTGCGCTGGATTTGTGAATTAAATGGTACAGAAAACATAGACAGAGAGGTAAAGCGCATTCAGTCTGAAATAAGATATGCAAAAAGGCTTCCCAAAAGCGAAGAAACAAAAAATAAAATAAAGGAATTATATAAGAAGCTTTACTCCTTTCAATACCAGAAAGACTATTTCTGCTTAATCATGAATACAACCAAAGACTACATCCGGGCAAATAAAGGATTTAAAATTAATCAATATCCCTACCACAGGCTCGTTGGAACAAACGGAGGCATTAAGAAATCCACCATAACATACATAGGAGATCACGTATTCCATGAAATCAAAAAGCGCATGGAAAACGGAAGGAACAAAACGAAAGAACTGATCCCCGCCAAGCTGGAAGCCTATCAGGCCCTGATCTGCAGCAGCTCCACCCCGGTCACCATGCCAAGAATGGTTATCGTAAACGACTGCCGTGTAACTTTCAGAGAAAATGTCATCTGCATCCGTGACGAAAACAGGGAAGAACCGGAAATGACCTGTGAAAACGATTTTGAAATTGAGTACTGCGACTCCGACGGCTATGGTCTTATGTCACCTGGCTATTCCAAAATTGTAAACAAGGACTTATACGGAGACTGTTTTGAAGAGCAGACCATCTCAGGTATTAATACACGATATGCCTGGACAAAGGGGATGCTGTTTACCTTTGATTTTGTGGAATTTGCCAGAACAATAAATAATGGAAATTATCAGATAAGAGACGCATGGGGAAAACAGAGGGATATACGGGACTTTGATGTCATCCTCACCGCTTCTATGGTCAAGCTGTGGGATTCCTATGACAGCCTGGAACATTTTTTACAGTGCTGCAGCGAAAATCACTACCAGTTTTCCGTCTCCAAAGCCACTCCTCATAAGCTGGAGAATGTGAGGAATTCAAATTACCAATTCCTGCAGACCTATGATTTCACAGACGAAGAATTGTACAGGCTTTGCAAGCCCACCATGGATGAAATAAAGGATGTGCTGGGCGGGGACTGGAGAAAGACCATTGTATTTTTAAAAGGTATGTACCTGGATGAAAACAGCACGGAAGAAATCAGCAATGATTTCATCAAAGCTCTTATGATCGATCCGCGCATGCTGGGAGATCCCTTTGTCCTGAATAAAATTTACGGAATGATAAAGAAACGCATATACATGGCCGCAAAGGGTTCAATAAAGCTTCAAGGCAACTTTGCCATTGTCTCTGGAGATTTATATTCCCTCGCCCAGTCCATTTTCGGTCTTCCTGTCACAGGCCTGTTAAAGTCAGGAGAAGTCTATCATAAATACTGGATTGACAGAGGCGTAAAGGAAATTTCCTGTTTCAGAGCGCCTATGACCTGTCACAATAACATCAGGAAACGAAATGTTGTCCACAGTGAAGAAATGGATTTCTGGTACCAATATGTGCAGACCGGAATGATTTTAAACTCCTGGGATACCACCTGCGACGCCCTGAACGGCGCGGATAAGGACAGCGATCTTTTTTTTACCACGGATAACGAAATTGTTGTCAGACACACTTTAAACTCCCCCACCGTTGAGTGCGTGCAGCGCAGGGCTGAAAAAGTCATTCCTGATGAATCGGATCTGGTACAAGCCAACATTCTGGCCTTCGGCGATGAAATCGGCTCAACCACCAACAGAATTACAGCAATGCTGGAAGTTCAGTCCGATTTTAAAAAGGACAGCCTGGAATACAAAACTCTGGAATACCGCATCATTTGCGGCCAGCATTATCAGCAGAATTCCATTGACAAAGCAAAAGGCATTGTAGCGAAGCCCATGCCCAAATACTGGTATGACCGGCAGGCCTGCTGCCAATTGCCTGATAATAATAAGGAAGAAAAGGACTTCAAAGATTTATGCCTTAGAATCACGGCAGATAAAAAGCCCTATTTCATGAAGTACGTGTACCCTGACCTGATGGCAGAATATAAAAAATACATGACTTCTTCCAATAAGAAATGTATCCGTGAATTTAAAATTCCCTTGGAGGAATTAATGAAAAAACAGGATAATACTTCACAGGAGACTGAGTTTATGGAATACCACAATAAGCTTATGCCGGTGGGCAATCACCCCTGTACCGTCAACCGCATATGTTGGCTGTTTGAAGATACCTTTCAAGGTCTTTTACAGAAGCAAATCCCTGCTGCCGGCTTCGATTATTCCATTTTAAAATCCGGAACAAAGTACAGCGGAAATGATTACAAAAAAATCGAAAAAATAAAATCAGAATACGATGACTCCGTACAATACTACCAGCAGCTGGCAAAAACAGAGCGCCTGGACAAGGAAGAGACTATCATCAACCGGAATATGATGGTGCTTAGATTCAAATCCGCCTGTGAAGAAGCCTGCCCTAATGCCAGGGAACTGTGCGATATCCTGATTGATCTGTGCTATCGCTCTTCCAAATCAAAACAGTTCCTATGGGATATCTGCGGGGAAAGAACCATCGAAAACTTATTGGAGAAAAACAACTTTATCATAAACTATCCGGTAATGACAGAAGCAAATGGGGAATTTGAATTTGCCGGGGAACAATTTATCATGTCAAAGAAACAAATCAGAGAGGATGAAGAACTATCATTATATTAGACGAAAAAATCTATTTGGAGAATCTGCTTGAAACAAAAAAATTTGATTTATCTAAAACCGGCCTGCTGCTTCCTATGCTGGCAAGATACTACTATCATGCCCTGGGGTATGAAGAAAAGAGAATCGCAGAAAAACTTGATGAATTCATGGCTTTCAATTATCCCAGATATAATCCGGTGGACTGGTCCCTCCGCATTGAAAAATATTCAAACAGGGCCTCAAAATATCCCCTGTGCCAATGTGACGGTATCTGGATCACCGAAAATGAACTGGATACAATTGAAAATATACAAAATAAGGTACTGGAAAGACTGGCTTTCACTCTCCTTTGCCTGGCTAAGTTCCGGAATTTTAAAAATGAAAATAACCATAGCTGGGTGACTGAAAGTGACAGTGAAATCTATAAGATGGCCTGCATCACCACCTCCGCCTTTGATAAAGATATCCGTTTCAACCAGTTAAGGGACTTAGGGCTCATTGAATTTGCAAAGAAAATAGACAACCTCAGCATTCAGGTGTTATATACCGATGACAAAAGCCATGGGAAATTATTTATAAATGACTTCAGAAAACTTGGATATGAATGGCGGTTATACAAAGGAGAGGAATATATACGGTGCGCAAGCTGTGGGATTCTGGTGAGAAAAACCTCATTGAACCGGAAATATTGCAGGGACTGTGCAAAACAAAATCCTTACTACTCTCCTATTGGAATAAAATCCATCACCTGCACGGATTGCGGAAAAACCTTTAATGCCGGGGCGTCCAGCAGAGAATGCAGATGCGAGGACTGTAAAACATCTCATAAGAAAGAACTTCAAAAAATGAAAATGCGCCGTTACAGGAACAAAGCAGCGGTGTAGCCCCGGCTCCTTTTAAAGCCCTGTTTTCAATCAGCCCCAAAAAGTCCCGAT
>JASGGP010000194.1:0-9109 GCA_047604985.1 Lacrimispora sp. | reverse complement strand
CCTTACCGCCGCAGTGCGATCCCCGGAGGGTTTTTATCGTATAGGATGAACTTTCCTATACGATAAAAAAAAGACCGGTCCTTTGACGACCGGTCTTTTCAAAACAATATTCATAAGTTCCCCGATGGCTCCTGCTAAAGCCATTCCGGTTTCTCAAACCTCTGTTTCATACATTCTGCTGCTTCCGCCCTCTCATAAACTCAGGGCCCCGTCCTTATAGGATGGAAAGCAGCAAAAACCTGGTATCCTTATCCCTCTTCGTTTAACTTACTCAAGCGCATAGCCTGATCCGCTGCAATCAGGGAGTCCAGAAGCTCCTGAATATCCCCGTTCATAATGGAGTCAATCTTATAAAGGGTCAGCTTGATTCTGTGGTCTGTCACCCGTCCCTGAGGGAAGTTGTAGGTCCTGATCTTTTCGGAACGGTCTCCTGTACCGATCTGGTTCCTTCTCTCCTCTGCTTCTGAATTCTGCCGTTTTTCCAGCTCAATGTCATACAGCTTGGAACGCAGCAAACGAAAAGCCTTTTCCTTATTCTGAAGCTGGGATTTCTCCGTCTGGCTGTAGATCACGATTCCTGTGGGCATATGGGTCAGGCGGACGGCGGAATCCGTGGTATTGACGCACTGTCCGCCGTTTCCGGAGGCCCGCATAACGTCGATCCGCACATCCTTATCCTCAATGACAACATCCACCTCTTCCGCCTCAGGCATTACCGCTACGGTTGCCGTGGAGGTATGGATTCTTCCGCCGCTCTCCGTTTCCGGAACGCGCTGGACGCGGTGGACACCGCTTTCGTATTTCATCTTGGAATAAGCGCCTTTGCCTGTAATCATGGCAACCACTTCCTTAAAGCCGCCGATTCCATTTTCATTTACACTGATCAGCTCTACTTTCCAATGCTGGCCTTCCGCATAGTTCACATACATGCGGTACAGCTCGGAGGCAAACAGGGCCGCCTCATCACCGCCGGCACCGGCACGGATTTCCAGAATGATGTTCTTATCATCATTGGGGTCCTTGGGTAAAAGAAGAATCTTAAGCTGGTTCTCCAGCTCCTCGATCTCTTTCTTGGCATCGGACAGTTCCTCCTTTGCCATTTCCCTCATCTCTTCATCGCTTTCCTCTTCCAAAAGAGCCAGACTGTCCTCTACGGTCTGCTTCGCTTTCTTATACTGGGTATAAGCTTCCACAAGATCCGCTAAATCCGCCTGTTCCTTCATCAACTTACGGAAACGGTTCTGATCCTCCGTAACCGACGGGTTGTTAAGCTCCTGCATTAATTCTTCATAATGAATCAATATATCATCTAATCGATCAAACATCCATAACCTCCTGAATCTCACAAAAAGGGCTGCTGCCCATATTTAAGCCAAAATTGCACATACCACCCGGTCCAGCCCGGCCGCATCCTGAATCACCTGGATATCCTTAAAACCGGACTCCCTTAAAAGACCGCTTACAGCCTCTCCCTGATCGTAACCGATTTCAAAATAAACAGCTCCGCCAGGCTTTAAAAAGCTGCCGCTTTCCAAAGCCAGCCTTCTATAAAAATACAAACCGTCTTCCTTGCCGTCAAGAGCAAGCATGGGTTCGTGATCCCGGACCTCCGGCTGCAGCTCCTCTATGACTTTTGTCGGGATATAAGGAGGATTTGACACAATGACGTCAAATTTCCTGTCCTTAAGAAAGGCATCAAATAAGTCACTTTCCACCAGGGTGATTTTCTTCTCTCCCATAAGATGCTCTGCATTTTTTTCTGCTACTTTAAGGGCTTCGGATGAAATATCCGCCCCTGTGACGCGGTCAAACCCGCCAAGCAGCGCCAGGCTGACAGCGATGCAGCCGCTTCCGGAGCACATATCCAGGATTTCCGGATTCTTTCCTTTATAGTCCCTTAAAACCCGTTCCACCAGCGTCTCCGTATCCTGCCTGGGAATCAGCACATGTTCGTTTACATAAAATTCCAAACCCATAAATTCCCGGCTGCCGGTAATCTGCTGCAGGGGAATCCTCTCCGCCCTTTTGCTTATCATTGCCCGGTATTCTTCCGCAGCTTTCCAGACAGAATCCGTGTCCGGCAAAATTCTGCTTCTGTCCAGGAGAAAATGGGTCATATCCGTCTGAAATGTCTCAAAAAGCAGATACCTGGCATCAAGAGAAGCTTCCTGGACCCCTGCCTTTAAAAGCACTTCCGTTCCTTCCTCTAATAAAACCTGCAGCGTCAGATTCATGCCCGGCTCTCCGGAAAATTCTTTTTTAAAAATGCTTTCCAGTCAAACACTGCTTCCACGGAAGCGATACCGATTTCAATCATACCATCATCCGGCTCTTTGGTGGTAAGCCCCTGCATCCACATGCCCGGGCGGCTTAATAAATCCACCAGCTTTGAATCGCTTCTGCCGGCCAGACGCAGGAATTCATAGGATACTCCGGCAATGGCCGGAATAAGAACGATCCGGCTTAAAATGCGCAGAGGCACCGTATCCACCCTGATTACCATGAAAAACAGGATGCTGATAATCATGACGATCAAAAGAAAGCTGGTTCCGCACCGCTTATGTTCCTTGGAGCTGTTCCTCACATTTTCCACGTTCAGCTCCAGCCCGTGCTCCAGGCAGTTAATACACTTATGTTCGGCTCCGTGGTACATGAATGTCCGGCGGATGTCCTCCATGCGCGAAACAAGCTTGATATATGCGATAAATATTCCAATGCGGATAAATCCTTCAATAACTGCCAGCGCTGTATGGGACGTGACAAAATGTTTAAATACGCCGGCGAGAAACATGGGCAGCACCATAAAAATGCAGATAGCCATTATCACAGAAAATACCATGACAATGCTCATAAGTGCCTTTTCCATCTTCTCCCCAAACAGGCGCTCCATCAGCTTTTCAAATTTCGTAGGCTCTAAATCCTCCTCGTCATCCTCAAAAAAGCTGGCGGAAAAAGTCAGCGATTTCATGCCGAGAACCATGGAATCCACAAAGCTGAAAATTCCTCTGATAAACGGCAGGGAAAAGAGCTTCACTTTTTCTCCCATGCTGACATAAGTATCTTTTTTTACTTCTATGGTTCCGTCCGGTTTTCGGACGGCAGTGGCATACTCATCCCCATTTTTCATCATAACGCCTTCGATCACGGCCTGCCCGCCGATCCCTGAATACTTCATACGCCAAACCACCTTTCCGGGCATTCTAATTTCAAAAAAGGCTGAGCTAAAGTGTTTCCACCAAACTCAACCTTTTCTTTGCTCCTGATATAGTAAGGAAGTCCGATACGCCCTAGTCATATCAGACGGCTGATTTCCTGAATTCATGCCTGCTTCGCTTGCACTCATCAAAGAAATTATGCCTCAGCCTTAACGCCATATTTACGATTGAATTTATCAATACGTCCACGAGCGGCAGCGGCTTTCTGCTGGCCGGTGTAGAATGAATGGCATTTAGAACAAACTTCTACGTGGATATCCTGCTTTGTAGAACCGGTTACGAATTCATTACCGCAGTTGCAGGTAACTTTCGCCTGGTAGTAATTTGGATGGATTCCTTCTTTCATGATTTTCACCTCACCTACTTTGATTTCTATTAAATCGCGGTCAGTAAACCGACTTCGTCTAATAAACAGCTTGTATAGTATAACATAGAATACTTTTTAATGCAAGTATTTATCCCTAGAAAAACCGCATTTTTTTAGAGGTTTCCACAAATTCCCGGTTGGTTCTCGTTCTCGAGAATAAGTCCAGTATTTTTTCCACTGCATCCTCGGGCTTTAAGGTATTGGTGGCTTTCCGGATGACATCAACGGCTTCCGCTTCTTCTCTGGTGAGCAGCAAATCGTCTCTTCTGGTACCTGATTTCAGAATATCAATGGCCGGGAAAATCCTCTTTTCAGACAGCTTCCGGTCAAGAACCAGTTCCATGTTTCCTGTTCCCTTAAACTCCTCATAGATCACGTCATCCATACGGCTTCCCGTATCCACAAGGGCAGTGGCGAGAATGGTCAGGCTTCCTGATTCCCTCATGTTTCTGGCTGCTCCAAAGAAACGCTTAGGCATATGAAGCGCCGCCGGGTCCAGACCGCCGGACAGGGTGCGGCCGCTGGGGGCCACCGTTAAGTTATAGGCTCTTGCCAAGCGGGTGATGCTGTCTAAAAGAATCACCACGTCCCGGCCATGCTCCACAAGGCGTTTGGCGCGCTCGATCACCATTTCCGACACCCTCTTATGACGGTCGGGGAGCTCGTCAAAGGTGGAATAGAGGACCTCCACGTTATTTCCCGTAATGGATTCCTTAATATCCGTAACTTCCTCGGGGCGTTCATCGATTAAAAGGATCATGAGATGGATATCCGGGTGATTTATGGTTATGGCCTTTGCCACCTGCTTTAAAAGCGTCGTCTTTCCTGCCTTTGGCGGGGAGACAATCATACCTCTTTGGCCCTTTCCTATGGGAGCCAGAAGATCCAGAACACGCATGGCGGTAGAACTCTTTCCTCCCGGCGTCTCCATATGAAGTCTTTCTTCCGGGAATATGGGCGTCATGTTCTCAAAGTTTGGACGGCGTTCCGCTACGCTGGTGGGATAACCGTTGATCTGTTTTACATATAAAAGGGCTGCAAATTTCTCTGCGGCCGTTTTTACTCTGCGGCTTCCGTGGATGATATCGCCTGTTTTCATATTAAAACGGCGGATCTGGGAAGGCGCCACATAAACGTCATTCTCTCCAGGAAGATAATTCTCGCAGCGGATGAAACCAAATCCATCCGGCATGACCTCTAAAATACCGCGGGCCTCTATGCCGCTGTCCAATTCCTGCAGCTCAGGACTGGGCTGAAAATCTGCTCTTGGCTCTTCCTGCACGTAATCCTGACGGACCTCGTTTCTCACAGGTGCCTCCTGAGGGATTGACGGAGCAGGACGGTACGACGCCGGCCTTTGCTGGGCGTCCGGACGGTAGGAACGGACAACTGTCTTTCTCTGACCTGCTCCGGCTGCTCCTACCTGCTGATCCCCAGCCGTGTAATTGTGCTGAGATGACTGGCTCATTCCTCCTGCATTCTGGGATGGTTGGTTCATTCCTCCTGCATTCTGTGGCGATTGACCTATTCCGTTTGTATTCTGGGTTTGCCGGGGCTGTCTCATGTTTCCCCCGCGGACCTGATTATCCTCTGCCGGTGCAAAAGCCTTAGAAGCCTCCCTGGCCGGAATCTCCTTTGCCGGTACTTCCTTTATAAGGGCAGCCTTTATGGGCTCTTCTTTTATGGGCTCTTCCTTAATCTGAGCTTCAGGCTCCCCCTGTGTTTTCATATCTTCCGTCTTTTCCGTATCTACTGCCTTTTCTACCAAAATGTCCCCCTGCGAAGCGCCTGTTACAGGAACCCCTTCCTCTATTTCACAAAGTAAATTTATAATTTCAGCTTTACGTAAGGTGCTGCAGCCCTTAATCCCCTTGGCTTTTGCAAGCTCCTTTAATTCCGTTAATGGCAATGTTTGTAATTTTTCACGCATATTATTCTCCTTCAGGATTCCTTATAACAATTGTTTCGTAAGCTTGGGAATGATTCACGATAGAATACCGCAAACAGATGGCCGGAAACAATTCCGGCCCAAATTACGATAAATCAGGCTGTATAATACGCATATTATATACCCAATTATGAAAAAAGAAAAGTTATTTTTTTATAAAGCTCAAGTGCTCCTTTATTTTCCGCTCATAACCGTTATCCGTAGGCCGGTAAAATTCTGTCCCTTCCATTCCATCGGGAAGATATTGCTGTTTCACATAATGGTTGGGGTAATCATGGGCATAAAGATACCCCTGTCCGTGACCCAGCTTTGCCGCCCCCTTGTAATGGGAGTCCTGTAAATGTACCGGAACCGGCATGGTCTTCTGGTTCTGCACTGAGCCCAAAGCCTCGAATACCGCCTCGCAGGCCGCATTGCTTTTGGGAGCGGAGGCCACGTAGGTGACCGCCTGGGCCAGAATTATCTGGGCCTCGGGAAGACCGATTCTCTCTGCCGCCTGAGCCGCCGCCACCGCCAGCACAAGGGCCTGGGGATCGGCATTTCCCACGTCCTCTGCGGCACAGATCATGATTCTTCTGGCAATAAATTTAATGTCCTCTCCTGCATACAGCATCCGGGCAAGATAATACACCGCCGCATCCGGGTCGGAACCTCTCATGCTTTTAATAAATGCGGAAATCGTATCATAGTGATTGTCCCCCGTTTTATCATAACGGACCACCCGCTTTTGAATGCACTCCTGGGCCACCTCAATATCAATATGGATCTTTCCATCCAGTGGATTCCTGTCCGTGGTCATGACTCCAAGCTCCACCGCATTTAAGGCCGCCCTTGCATCCCCATTGGACACATCCGCCAGAAATTCCATGGCCTCCTCGTCAATGACCGCCCCATAAGAACCCATTCCCTTGTCTTTATCGTAGACGGCCCTATGAATCAGCTCCTTGATATCATCCTTTTCCAGGGATTTCAGTTCAAAGACCCTGGACCTTGAAAGAAGAGCCCCATTTACCTCAAAATAAGGATTTTCCGTTGTGGCTCCGATAAGGATGAGGGTTCCATCCTCCACAAAGGGAAGTAAATAGTCCTGCTGTCCCTTGTTAAAACGATGGATCTCGTCCACAAACAAAATGGTCTTTTTCCCATACATCCCCAGGGAATCCTTTGCTTCCTTTACGATCTCCTCCATATCCTTTTTCCCTGCCACCGTAGCATTTAACTGCTTAAAATCCGCACTGGTGGTATTGGCGATCACTCTCGCCAAGGTGGTCTTTCCGGTTCCCGGAGGGCCGTAGAAAATCACGGATCCCAGCTTATCTGCTTTTATGGCACGGTAGAGCAGCTTATCTTTTCCAATGATATGCTGCTGTCCCACCACCTCGTCAAGTGTTGACGGCCGGAGCCTGGACGCAAGGGGTGATTCCTTTTCCATGGTACTCTCTCTCATATAATCAAATAAATCCATTTTCCTTCTCCTGTAATCCTAATATCTTTCTATCTGTTTTTAACTTCTTTTATGCTTTATCGTTTTAAACTTCCTTTGCCCTTTACCGTTCTATCTCAATATGTAAATTCTGTTCCAACTACTTCCGTTATTCCTGATTTTCACCATGTTCATGATTCCGGCAGCATTTACAAAGCGCTTCCTGCCCCTTTATATGTTTTTCATATCACATGCTCTTCATATACTTTTCGTCAACTTATCCGGAAACCATTTTCGTCCGTCAGCCGCTTGCGCTATGTCTCCAGTTTCATTATGGACATAACTTGTTCTTTTGTCAAGCACAGGAACTCTAAGGGCAAATGCCAGTCTGTAAATATTGAGGAGACAAAACATTTTAATTTTTCCGCGTTACGCTTGCCATTAATCAAAAATCTTTGTATAGTAAAGTTCGGGGTGATTAATCATGCGTGTTATTACAAGAATAAGGATCGGCAAAGATAAAATTTTTATAGGCAAGGGCGTAAAAGAAATGCTTGATGCCATTGAAATGTGCAAATCCATTAAAAAAGCGACAGAATATACGGGAATCTCCTATCCTAAAGCAATCCGAATGGTTCGGACCCTGGAGGAAGAACTGGGATTTCCCGTTGTTATCTCTGAAAAGGGAGGAAGCCGGCACGGAGGGACTCATTTAACCGAAAAGGGGAAAGAAGTCCTTGAGACTTACCGGAGAATTGAGGACGCCATAGGAGAATATGCGGAAAAACTTGTGGAGCAGGAATTCCGGTTTTAAGAGGCTGCACCGGGAAAACAAAATGTAAGATAACGTGTGCATTTTTTGACTCTCCCTCCCGCACACATTATCTCACACTCCCCCATATAGCAATTCCTATGTAAAAAGCTCAAATCCTCAGTCTATCAAAAGCTCATCCACCGTGACAAAGGTATATCCCTCCTTTGTCAGCGTATCAATTATTTCAAGAGCCGCTTCCACTGAAGTTGGGTATACGTCGTGAAGAAGGATAATATCCCCCGGCTCCACGTGCTTTACAACGTAACGCACGATTTTTTTTGTATTTTGTACCTTCCAGTCTCTGGGGTCTAAGTCCCACATCACCACATCCATATTCGTGGTGCATTCCAGTTCCTCGGTCCAGGAACCGTAGGGAGGGCGCATATACTGGGGCCGCACTCCGGTAATAGCTTCAATCTGCTGGTTATTCATCTCGATCTGTTCACAGGCCGTTCCCACCGATTCTTTACTCAACTGTACATGGGTAAATCCATGGTTGCCGATCAGGTGGCCATCCTCCTGCATCTGTTTCACAATGGCCTCCTTACCTGCTACATTTTCCCCCAACAGAAAAAATGTGGCATGAACGCCCCGCTTGCGCAGCCCGTCTAAAAGCTTAGGCGTATAAACGGAATGAGGCCCATCATCAAAGCTCAGCGCGATCTGCTTACTCCCGGAAAACTGTCTCCGAACCTCATCCTTTGCGTCGGCGCCTGCATCCGCAGGAAGAAACAGCGTATCCTTTGTCTCTGTATAAGACCGGTGCATCGCTTTCACACAAAAAATATCCAACATTAAAACAGCCAAAAAGCAGACTGCTTTCCATCTGATTTTCATAATTCCATAAGCCCGGCTTTCTGCCATTATTATTAAATCTATGGCCTATGTCAGAAAAATAATACCGAAACTTTTCTCTCCCGATAAAGGCGAAGCTGCCGTCCGGCCCGCCTCTTAAAGCCACGTGAACAAGGGCTGCTCTCCATTTGAAAATGGGGAACAGCCCTTGTTGATCACCTTAAAATCTAAAATTTTATTAAGCCAAGCAAACGTTTACTGCCTGCAGGCCACGGTTTCCTTCTGTTGTCTCATAAGTTACTTTCTGGCCTTCTTCAAGAGTCTTGTAGCCATCAGCAACGATACCGGAGAAATGAACGAAAACTTCCTCGCCAGTTGCATCATTAACAATGAAACCATATCCCTTAGCACCATTAAACCATTTTACTGTACCGTTGTTCATAACGCGTACCTCCTAAAATAAAAAAATTATTTGATATATCGCCTGATACGAAAATCACATATTTTTGTAAATCATCATCCGAAAATAATGACTTACAAAAATATG
>JASGGP010000193.1:0-9138 GCA_047604985.1 Lacrimispora sp. | reverse complement strand
CGCCCTTTCCCTGGCCCATACCATTGCGGTTATGAAGCGTGGCGGGGCTTTAGCTTTTTCAGTGAAAATCCGTGGCAGGGCGCAGAGCGGCAGTCAGGAGAGGCATATATGGAGCTGGAACGGCAGATTACAGAGAAAATCATAAAGGCGGATGAGATATGAGGAAAAAAATGTGGGTTTTTTTCAAGGGATTTTTGATTGTAAATCTGTTCTGGTTTCTTCTTGCGTTCATATTGTCCACCCCGGTACTGCCGGGGCCACTTACGGTATACGGCGGGTTTGATCAGGTGGTAAACGGAAAGCTCTTGCTGCATATCGGGGCCAGCCTGGGCCGTGTGGCGGCAGGTCTGTCCGCTGCCCTTATCCTGGGCGTTCCCGTGGGACTTATTATGGCTTCTTCTTCCGCGGTCAACCGCATTCTTCATCCCCTGGTGTACTTTTCCTATCCGGTTCCCAAGACAGCCCTGCTTCCGGTTTCCATGCTGCTTTTGGGGTTGGGCAATGGCTCTAAAATTCTCATTATTGTCCTGACTACGGTATTCCAGGTCATCGTCGCTGTCCGCGACGCGGCGGAGCATGTAGACCAGGGCATTTATTATGTGGCAAAAAGTGCCGGGGCAGGCAGAGGAATCATTTTGAAAGAGATCACCCTGCCGGCAGTGCTGCCGGAGCTGTTTACCAGCATCCGGATCGGAACAGGGACCTCCCTGGCCATTCTGCTGATTGTGGAAGCCTACGGGACCCGCTGGGGAATCGGCTATTATATTCTGGATGCCTGGTCCAGGATCAACTACATCCAGATGTACGGCGGCATTGTGGTCATGTCTGTGGTTGGGGCAGCGTTATTCTGGATACTGGATGGACTTCAGAATGTATTATGCAAGGGGACGGGACAGGCCTGATCCTTTATAAGGACATCTATTCTTCCCCTTCTATAGATACTACCACCCGGTTTGGCAGGCAGACAATCAGCTCCCCGGTCTTGTGGATTTTTCCGGTGCGCACGCACACTTTGTCGGGGCAGGAAGCATCTGTAATGCTGGCGTACCCGTCCTTGATGATCAGGTGATCCGTGCCGCCGGCATATCCGTTGATTATCATGTCCGTGTCCTTATTAAGATCCAGGGTCGCCACGGTCTGTCCGTCTACGGTGACAAGGACCTCCTTTGCCGCTTTCCTGTTTCCGGCATAAAATATAGCAGAGAGCAGTCCTGATATGACCAGAATGGCCACAATCAGGTTCAGCTCTCTTTTTTGTATGAAATTCCGATTTCTTAAGTTCTTCAAATCTGTTACCTCATGTTCTTTTGAAATGTTCTGAATTTAATTGTACCAAGCCGCTGGCCACAGGTACGTGACTCCGCTGCTTTTCCCCGAGCTTTTAATTTTTCTTATTTTTTTAAATAAAATCAGCAGTTTTCGCATTTATGTTTTATTGCTGAATTACTTCTAACTCGACAACTTAACACAACACAGGAACTGCTATGTTTAGTTTATCATGGATTTTCAAACTCAACAACTACATATCTTTATTTTTCGTTCGCCGTTCCCCTTTTCATTATGACGAACCAGTAACTCTTTCCACCGGAAAGTCGAACCATGTCGTTTTTTAACCATATAGTCATATTATAAGACGTGTATGAAACAACATCCAATCGATCCCGCCTATGTATAACTGCCGATTGATAGTTTTTATCCATATATTTATTTACAGCTTGTACGCCGGCAAAAAAGTATGATATATTGCAGAAAGTAATAAAAATTTTTTCTATGAAGAAGGAGGAAGATCAAATGCGTGAAGAAATTATGGAAGGAATCCGGCGTCACATCCTCCCTTTAAGCGGCGTGGAGAATGCAGAACTTTTAGAGGTCTGGCCCGGACACTCAAAAATCACCTTAGAAATTACAGAAAGTGCCTTAAATCTGTACGGAAATCTCCATGGAGGTTTTATCTTTACGCTTTGTGACATTACATCGGGAATGGCTGCTTATGCCTACGAGTACGCCAATGTTACACAGCATGGAAACATCGATTTTTTAAAGGGGATCAGCTCCGGCCAGATCTTTGTGGAGGCTAACGTCATTCATAAAGGACGCCGTTCCGTGGTAAACAGAGTGGAAGTTACATCTTCAGATGGAATACTTCTGGCTGCCGGGACCTTCACCATGTATTTGCTCTCGGCTCTATAAGAATAGCCAATTTAAATAACTTATGATTTTAGTTTATTTTTCTTTTAAGCGGAAACGGGACGGAAGCAGAGTGGGCAGAAAGATGATGGATGCATCTTCTTCCTTCTCTTTTTTTGTGTAATTCCGCTTCATCTGTAAGGATTAATTCCTCTTCCTCCGAAAGAATTGGCGAAAGCAGCTTCTCTTAAACCGAGGCTTAGAAACTTATGCATAGGCAGCGGCTATCAATGAATAAAAAAAGGCCGAACAGAGCCGATTGGATTTTTACAGATACAGCGCTTATAATAAAAACAGCAAGATTGTTAAAAAAATATTTATCTAATACCAGGAGGAAGGAACTATGAGTAAATTATCCAAGGAAGAATTTCAGGCCTATTTAATGCAGATCCGTAAGCTGGCGGAAGGACCGTTAGAAGAGATCCAGAAGGAAGTAGAGGTTACAAATAAATTCCCAAAAGAATTTTATGATCTTTCAATAAAAAATGATTTATACCGCTGCGCTCTTCCGGTAGAATACGGCGGCTACGGCCTGTCCGAGCTTGAGATCTTACAGGTACAGGAAGAATTCTCCAGAGGACCGGGTGGAATGAGAATGCATCTTCACTATGCAATGGACTTAAACTGGAGAATCCTTGATGATTACGGCAGCAAGGAACTGAAAGACGAATATATGAATAAATTCCAGGATAAATCCGTATTTACCTGTTTTGCGCTGACTGAGGCAACCGGCGGAACAGGTGCTGATTTACATACCATGGCAGTTAAGGACGGGGATTCCTACGTATTAAACGGAGAAAAGACTTTAATCTCCCATACCGACTGCTGCGAATTCGCTTATGTAATTGCAGTTACCAATCCTGATTCACACAAGGACGACAGACTTTCCGCATTCTTTGTTCCAATGGACGCCCCCGGATTTGAAGTAATCAACATGCCTCATATGATGGGCTGCCGCGGAGCAGGACACGGGGAACTGAAATTTACAGACTGCAAGATTGACAAAAAGTATTTATTAGGCAAAGAAGGCCAGGGTCTTAAAATTGCCATGCATTCCTTATCTGTATCCCGTGCCCATATCGCAGCAAGCAACTTAGGTATGGCTCAGAGAATGCTGGAGCTTTCCTTACAGTATGCAAATGACCGTGTGACTTTTGGAAAACCAATCGGAACCCGTCAGGCCATCCGCTGCAAAATTGCTGATATGTCCATGATGGTTCACGCACTGCGCTGCATGGTTTACGATTTTGCAAAGTCCTATGAAGAGAATCCAACCGGCGAATACATTGAAGAGAAAGCAGCAATGTGCAAGCTGTACAGCATTGATACCACCAGAAGGGTCAGCGATGAGATGTTAGAGATTTTTGGCGGAGTCGGCTACTTTGAAGACTGCAAATACGGTCCTGTAGAGCGCCTCTACCGTGACTGCCGCGCAATGTGGCTGGAAGAAGGCGCTCCTTCTGTTCAGCGCATTACCATTTCCAGAAATACCATCAAGCACGGCGCAAAAATGGAATACATTATCTGACAGGAATTCACCTTGGGGTCATCCGGTTCCGTATGGGCCTGATGACCCCGGGTTTTTGTAAAGGAGGATCAGCATGAAACCTTTAGAGGGAGTAAAAGTAGTAGATTTAACCACATATCTTGCAGCCCCTACCACAGTCCGCGTTCTCGGGGAATGGGGCGCCGACTGCATCAAGATCGAGTCCGCCAAGGGTGATCCTGCGAGAACACAGGGCGCAGTATTTAACATGCCCTACGAAGACGATGAAAACCTGGCATTTGATGTTGCCAACATGAACAAACGCTTTATCACCCTGGATTTAAAATCCCAAAAGGGTCTGGAAATTGCATACAAACTGATTGGTGAAGCAGATGTCTTTGTCACCAATACAAGAACCAAGTCCTTAACAAAGCTGGGACTTGACTATGATACGTTAAGCCGGCATTTTCCGAGGCTGGTCTTTGCACAGGTTTTGGGCTATGGAGAAAGGGGGCCGGAAAAGGATTCTGCAGGATTTGACGTTACCTGCTACATGGCCAGAGGCGGTGTGTTCGGAACTACCGTGAACAAAGGGGATGCTCCCATGATTCCCACCAACGGCTTCGGAGACTTCCAGGTTTCCTTAGGGCTTGCCTCCGGAATCTGTGCTGCTCTTTATGCACGGGAAAAATCAGGAAAAGGCGATAAGATCACAGTCTCCCTTCACCATGCGGCAGTCTATGCACTGAGTACAGGAGTGATTTCCGCCCAATACGGCAATCAGTATCCCAAAAGCAGAAAGGAAGTCCCCAATCCCTTTAATAACGTATACCGCACCAGTGACCAGAAATGGGTGGTAATCTGCTGTCCGGAATATGACAGAGACTATGAGAAGATTATGACACTGTTAGGAAGACCGGATATGGTTGGAAATTCCCGCTATATGAGGTGTGCAGAGGTAAATACCGATCATTTAAACCATGAGGTCATTGATATTCTTGATGAAGCCATCGGCAAACTCACAAGAAAAGATTTAATGTCCATGTTTAAAGCCAACGATTTAGCCTGTGAGGCCGCCTATGAGCCTATTGATATGTACGGGGATGAACAGGTCTGGGCCAATCACATCATCGCAAAGATCCCCTATCCATCCGGCGAGCGTTACCTTCCCACAAACCCGGTAAACTTTGGTTCTGTTGGAGAACCGGAATACAGGATCGGCGGTTCCCAGGGTGCCCATACGGTTGAAATTCTGGATCATTTGGGATACAGTCAGGGTGAAATCGGGGAAATTCTTGCCTCCGGCGCAGCCACCGGGGAAACAAAGCTGAAAAAATAACCACGATAGAATGGAAAGGTGAGATGACATGAGTTTACTATACACCGAAGAACAAAAAGAGCTTCTTGCTCTCGTAAGAGAAATGGCTGAAAACGAAATCAAGCCTTACGTAAAAGAAGCGGATGAGAAAGGCGAGTGTCCGAGAGAACTCTTTCAATGGGGTTTTGATATGGGACTTCACATGCTGGAAATCCCGGAGGAATACGGCGGAACCGGCTTAAGCTATGAAACCACTGCCATGATATTTGAAGAGCTGGCAAAAGTAGATGCAGGCTATGCCATTACCTTTGTAACCACCTTCGTTGCCTTAAGAAATGTAATTCTTGCAGGAACCAAGGAGCAGGGGCAGTATTTTGCAGACAAAATCAGACCCGGATCATTTGCTGGATTTGCCTTAACCGAGCCAAATGCAGGCTCAGACCCGGCAGCCATGCGTTCCACCGCAGTACTGGATGGCGATGAATACATCTTAAACGGAACAAAAACCTTCATTACAAACGGAGCGCTCTCCGATGTATTTGTAGGATTTTTCAAAACCAGCCCTGCAGCCGGACACAAAGGAATTTCCGCCTTTATTATCGATGCTGATACGTCAGGCATGACCGTAGGCGCCCATGAGAATAAAATGGGACTTCGTCTTTCCAATACCACTGACTTAATCTTTGAAAATGTGAGGGTAAAAGCTTCTGCTATGGTTGGACCGGAAGGCTCCGGCTTTAAGCTTGCTTTAAATGCATTGAATTTATCCCGTGCATTTGTGGCAACCCTGGCGGTAGGAATTATGCAGAGAGCCCTTGATGAGTCCGTGAAATATGCGAAAGAACGCAAACAGTTCAAAACTCCTTTAATCAAGTTCCAGATGGTTCAGGCCCTGCTCGCGGATATGGCAATCAAGGTTGAGGCTTCCAGATGCCTGGTTAATAATACCATGCGCATGATGGACCGGGGAATCATGGTCCAGAAGGAAGGCTCCATCTGCAAAACCTTTGTCTCCGACTGTGCACAGGAGGTTACCTCTAATGCAGTGCAGATCTTCGGCGGATACGGATACAGCAAGGAATATCCGGTAGAAAAGCTGATGAGAGACTGCAAGGTATTCCAGATTTTTGAAGGCGCCAACCAGATCCAGCGTATGACCATTGCAAACGTGCTGGATAAGGAATACAGATAGGAGGACAAAACAGGATGAATATCGTTGTTTGCATCAAGCAGGTTCCGGATACAACAGAGATTAAAATCGATCCGGTAAAAAACACCCTGATCCGTACGGGTGTACCAAGCATCATGAATCCATTTGACAAAAATGCCTTAGAAACAGGGCTTTCCTTAAAGGACCGCTATGGCGGAAAAGTGACCGTGATCTCCATGGGGCCGCCTCAGGCAAAGGCTGTATTAAGAGAGGCTCTTTCCATGGGAGCTGATGAGGCTTATCTGGTTACAGACCGGGCATTTGGCGGTTCTGATACCTATGCCACCAGCTATATTCTGTCACAGGCCATTAAAAAACTTGGTGACTTCGATGTGATTCTGGGCGGAAAGCAGGCCATTGACGGTGATACCGGACAGACTGCCCCCAGTATTGCAGAACACCTTGGCGCTGCAAGGCTTACTTATATTCTGGATTTGGAAGCAGACGGGGATAAGGTAACTGCCAGACGGCAGGTGGAGGAAGGCATTGAAGTGATTGAGGCCCGCTTCCCCATTCTTTGTACTGCAACAAAAGAAAGCAACAAACCCAGATATGCTACCATAAAGAGAAAAATCGCCTCTTTAAGAGCAGAAATTCCGGAGATCACTCTGGCTGACTTACCAGATGCGGATGTGTCAAAAATGGGACTCAAAGGCTCTCCCACCAAGGTAAAGGCTACGTTCACTCCAAAACGGACCGCCTGCGGCGTAACCATAGAGGGAAATACTCCCGGTGAAATTGCTAACGCACTGATCGGCAGGCTGGCCGACGGGAAAATACTGTAAAAGGAGGCCCAAGAAAATGAGTTTTGAGACATGGAAGGATGTATGGGTATTTGTTGAATGTTTTCAGGACCAGCCCAAAAGCGTAGGACTGGAGCTTTTAGGCCAGGGCAGAAAGCTGGCAGAAGGTTTAAAACAGGATCTCTGCGCAGTCGTAATCGGAAAGGATACCATAGAAGCTGTAAAAGCCGCCGGGGAATATGGTGCGGATAAAATTTATGTGGTTGAGGGAGAGGAATATGAAGATTACTCTGCCGATGCCTATGGAAATGTATTTTTAAAACTGTGTGAAATGTATCATCCCAATACGATCTTAGTCGGTGCAACGGTAAACGGCAGAGACTTAGGGTCCAAAATTGCCGTAAGCCTGCGCACCGGTCTGACTGCAGACTGCACCGCACTGAGCGTTGATGAGGAAACCGGCAATGTTGTCTGGGAGCGTCCTGCTTTCGGAGGTAATTTATATGCCCAGATTCTTTGCAGTGAAACCAGGCCTCAGATGGGTACCTGCAGACCGGGTGCTTTTAAGAAACCGGAAAAAAATCCGGACAACAAACCGGTTGTGATCCGCGAAGAAATCCGAACTCCGGCGGAAGAAATCCGAACAAAGGTAATTGACTTTATCAAAGCCTGTGAAGACAGTGACATCCGGCTTGATGAAGCTGAAATCATTGTTTCCGGCGGCCGCGGTATGAAATCTGCCGAGAACTTTGCCCTGCTAAAGGAGCTGGCCGATGTGCTTAGCGGTACAGTGGGCTGTTCCCGCGCTGCTGTTGATGCAGGCTGGATGCCTCAGACCAAACAGGTGGGACAGACGGGTGCTACGGTTTCCCCGAAAATTTATTTTGCCTGTGGTATTTCAGGGGCAGTGCAGCATGTAGCCGGAATGAGTGAGTCAGGAACCATCATTGCCATTAACAAAGATGAAACCGCTCCTATTTTCGAGGTTGCGGATTATTGCATCGTCGGCGATTTATTTGAAGTGGTTCCTGCTCTGGTCAAAGAGCTGAAGGCGAGGCAGCAGGGATAACCGGATCATACCTCTGCTCTTCATTTCCAAGGAGAAGGGTTATGCTTGAAGAAATAAAAATAAATCCTGATTTAAAACTTCAGTACTTGAGTAAAGGATACTGGTCGGACCGGACGCTTACGGACTGCTTTCATGAGTCAGCAGAAAAATATCCGGACCGGGAATACGTAGTTGATGACCGGGGAAAACGATATACATACAGACAGATGGATGAGGCCGCTTCCAAAGTGGCGGCCTTTCTCCATTCCCAGGGAATCGGCCCAGGAGATGTGGTTTCCTATCAGATTCCCATCTGGAGCGAATTCGCAGTGATCACCATCGCCTGCTTTAAGGCAGGTGCGGCCGCTCATCCCATTGCCATGTCATACGAGGAAATGGAACTGGTCCGCTGCTTAAATTTAACGGAATCAAAGGCCTACTTTGCTCCCACTTATTTTCACAAAACAGATTATGAGGAAATGATTCAGTCGGCACTTCCCCATATCAACAGCCTTCGTGCAGTGGTTTTGCTGGACCAGACAAGGGAGAAAAAAAGCAGCTGCCATACCTGGAAGGAAATTCTTCGTGACTATGAACCGCTGAAGAAAGAGGAATGTTTCAAGCAGACAGGGAAGGATATTGCCGCCATTCTTGGAACCTCCGGCACTACCTGCGGCTCCAAGGGTGTGATCTTAACTCATGACAACATCCGTTACAGTGAGGAAGCCTTTAACCGGGAACTGGGACTCTCAATGGACGATATCATGTTTATGCCTGCGCCCCTAAACCATGCAACAGGTTTTCATCATGGTATTATTGCCCCCATGATCACAGGTGCAAAGGTAGTTTTACAGCAGAAATACTGCTGCCGGGAGGCCATTGATTTAATGAACCGGGAGGCCTGTACCTATTCCATGGGTGCCACTCCTTTTATCTATGATATTTTAAGGGATTTGGAGACCAACGGAGGTGCAATCCCCTCTCTTAAATTCTATTTATGCGGCGGCGCTCCTGTTCCGGGCTATATGGTGCAGAGGGCCTGGGATTATGGGATTCTTCTATGCGAGGTGTATGGCTCTACGGAAAGCGTTCCTCATGTTTTCGTCAGACCCTATGACGCTTTAAAGCTTAACGGAACCACTTCGG
>JASGGP010000192.1:0-9181 GCA_047604985.1 Lacrimispora sp. | reverse complement strand
GTTCCTGCAGAATATGGACTATAAGGTGGTGGATGCGGAAGAAGACGCCGAATTTGCCACAAGGCTTGGCATCATGCAGGCTCCCACCCTGGTGGTGATAAATAACGGCCAGATCCGGAAAATAGCAAATGCTTCGGAAATAAGAAAATTTGCGGAAAGCACCTGCTAGAATATACGTGAAAATACGAAACCGGCGTCTTTCGAAAGCCTGAAAAGCTTTGGAAAGACGCCGGTTTTTCATTTCGTTCATTAATTTTTTTGCTCAAGGACATTCTTGTCCAGCCTTTTCTGTTCTTCCACCAGATCCGCAAGAGTAATGTTATCCACCACGCCGGAGATGGCCTCATCCAGCTTTTTCCATACCATGAGTGTGGCGCAGATGTCGGCGCGGCTGCAGGGATTTATCTCATCCTCCATGCATGACACGGGCACCAGGCTGCCTTCCGCAAGACGCAGGATCATGCCCACCGTATACTCGGAAGCAGGCTTTGCAAGGTAATATCCGCCCTGGGCGCCTCTTCTGCTCTTGACATAGCCGCCCCTGCTTAAAATGGTGACGATCTGCTCCAGATATTTATCGGATATATCCTGGCGTTCCGCCACCTGAATGATTTTCGTACATTCGTCCGGATGAAGTGCGAATTCAAGCATCATGCGAAGGGCGTAGCGTCCTTTGGTAGAAAATTTCATGGTCTTAAAGCTCCTTCCTAATTATTCTTATCTGTTTAGTAGGATATAAACAATATTTTACACGAAACCCTTTGAAAAGTAAACCTCAAATTATGCGGCTTCCCAATTTCTCAAAAAAGATGTATACTAATACTCATTGAAAGGCTGGAAGCCTTTGGCGTCAAACCAATGAATGAATAGGAGAGTAAATGTGATGAAGCATGGATATATCCGGGTCGCTGCGGCCACCCCGGAAGTGAAAGTGGCTGATCCGCAGTTTAACAGAGAACAGATCTGTGGTCTGATTAAGAATGGAATTGAAGAGAAAGCGAAAATAATGGTATTTCCTGAGCTCTGTCTGACGTCTTATACCTGCGGGGACTTATTTGAGCAGGATGCTCTGCTTCAAAAGGCAAAGAGTGAGCTGAAAGAGATCATAAAGGCTACAGAGGGCCACGATTTGCTGGCATTTATCGGCATGCCCTGGGAGAGGAACGGAAAGCTTTACAACACAGCGGCAGCCGTTCAGAACGGAAAGCTTCTGGGAATCGTGCCCAAGACTCATCTGCCCAATTATTCGGAATTTTATGAGATGCGCTATTTTGAACCGGGAAATGAGATTCCGGTGATGGTAAAGTGGGAGGATGAAATGGTTCCCATGGGCACAAATCTCCTCTTTGCCTGTGATGAAGACCCGAAGCTTATTGTGGCGGCGGAAATCTGCGAAGATGCCTGGGTTCCAAGCCCTCCGTCCATCCGCCACGCCCTCGCAGGAGCCACCGTAATCGTAAACTGCTCGGCCAGCGATGAGACCACGGGAAAGGATATCTACAGAAGAAGCCTGATTATAGGCCATTCCGCCAATTTAGTATGCGGATATATATACGCCAATGCAGGAGAGGGAGAATCCACTCAGGACCTGGTATTCGGCGGACAGAACCTCATTACGGAAAACGGGACCCTGCTTAAGGAATCAAAACGCTTTGAAAATGAGACAATTTACGGGGACATGGATTTAGAGAGGCTGATCCACGAGCGGCGCAGAATGACCACCTTTCCGGGAGTAAATAATGAAAACTACAGGATTGTGACCTTTTCCATGAAGCAGGAGGACTTAGAATTAAGGCGTTTTATTGACCCAAGGCCTTTTGTACCGGATAATGAGGGCGAAAGGAACCGTCGGTGCGAGGAGATCCTGTCCATCCAGGCCATGGGTCTGAAAAAGAGGCTGGCCCATACCGGGTGCGGCCATGCGGTAGTGGGAATTTCAGGGGGACTGGATTCCACCCTGGCTCTTCTGGTGACGGTCCGGGCCTTTGACATGCTGAGTCTTCCCAGAACCCAGATCCATGCGGTGACAATGCCCTGCTTCGGAACCACGGACAGGACCTACCGGAACGCCTGCCTTTTAACCAATAAACTGGGAGCAGAGCTTACGGAGGTGAATATTAAGGAGGCGGTCAGCCTCCATTTCAGGGATATCGGACAGGATGCAGGAGTTCATGATGTTACCTATGAAAATTCCCAGGCCAGGGAGCGAACCCAGATCCTTATGGATCTGGCAAATAAGCTTAACGGTCTGGTTATCGGAACAGGGGACATGTCTGAGCTGGCCTTAGGCTGGGCTACCTATAACGGAGACCACATGTCCATGTACGGGGTCAATGCTTCTGTGCCGAAGACACTGGTCCGCCATCTGGTCCGCTACTATGCGGATACCGTCAGGGAAGAGGAGTTGAAAGAGGTGCTTTTGGACGTCCTTGACACTCCTGTAAGCCCGGAGCTGCTTCCGCCTCAGGACGGGAAGATCGCCCAGAAGACAGAGGACTTAGTGGGTCCCTATGAGCTTCACGACTTCTTCCTGTATCAGGTCCTGCGTTTTGGATGCCGTCCGTCCAAGGTTTACCGCATGGCTGTCCTTGCCTTTGACGGAAAGTACGAAAATGAGATTATCTTAAAATGGCTCAAGGTCTTTTACCGCAGATTTTTCAGCCAGCAGTTTAAGCGTTCCTGTATGCCGGACGGGCCTAAGGTGGGTTCCGTGGCCGTATCTCCAAGAGGGGATTTGCGGATGCCCAGTGACGGGGTAAGCCGTCTGTGGCTGGAGGAACTGGAAAATTTATAAAGAGAGGTACACTATGATAACCAGCAGCGCCAATGGGCGGATCAAGCAGGTGATGAACCTGGCAAAGAAAGCAAAGGCCAGAAAGGAAACGGGTCTTTTTGTGGCAGAAGGACTACGTATGTTCCGGGAGCTTCCAAAAGACAGGATTGACAGCATTTTTGTGTCGGAGAGCTTTTTAGAAGATGAGAGCCGCAGAAACCTGCTTTCAGGAGCCAGATATGAAACCGTGTCCGACGAGGTGTTTAAGACCATGTCAGACACCCAGACGCCTCAGGGAATCCTGGCTCTGGTGAAACAGTATTCCTATGAGCTTTTGGACTTGAAAGGCGGCAGGGAGCCGGCCCTTTTAATGGTCCTGGAAAGCATCCAGGACCCGGGGAATTTAGGCACCATCCTAAGGGCCGGGGAAGGGGCCGGAATTACGGGAGTGCTCATGAATGATGGTACGGCGGACATTTATAACCCAAAGGTAATCCGTTCCACCATGGGCTCCATCTCCAGGGTTCCCTTTGTGTATACCGATGATCTGCCCGGAGCCTTAAAGGAACTGAAAACCTGGGGTGTCAGGCTTTATGCAGCCCATTTAAACGGCAGGAATAATTATGAAAAAGAGGATTATACTGTTGATACAGGCTTTTTAATCGGAAACGAGGCCCAGGGCCTTACAGAGAAAACCGCATCCCTTGCAGATGCATATGTGAAGATTCCCATGAAAGGAAGTGTGGAGTCCTTAAATGCGGCGGTGGCAGCCTCTGTGCTGATGTTTGAGGCCGCAAGGCAGCGCCGCCAGTAGCTTTGTTAGAAAATTGTAAGGCTTTTCAAGGCCGTAGATGTTGAGAAATATGGGAGCATGTAGTATGATAATACCAAAGGATATTTTTGCCGGGCAGATTTTGCCTGCGCAGGCAGGGAAAGGGGAGTGATTGAGATGGCAGCAATCTATTGGCTTATTGCATTTGTGGTGCTTCTTGGAATTGAAGCGGCCACTATGGCTTTGACGACCATCTGGTTTGCCGGAGGGGCGTTGGTTGCATTTGTGCTGGCTCTGTTCGGAGCCGATATCCAGGTGCAGCTGGCAATGTTTGTAATTGTATCCTTTATTCTTTTATTCTTCACAAGGCCGTTTGCCTTAAAGTACGTAAACCGCAACACGGTAAAGACCAATCTGGAGAGCCTGATCGGCAGAAACGCCAGGGTCACGGTGGAGATTAACAATCTGGAAGGAAAGGGAGCGGCGGTTTTAAACGGCCAGGAATGGACGGCCAGAGCTCTGGAGGATGATAATATTTATCCGGTAGGCACCATGGTGGAAGTGAAAGACATTAAAGGTGTGAAACTAATTGTGAGCAAGAATCAGGAGGAAGCGTAGTATGGGATTTATAGCAGTCATTGTTGTGTTGGTCATTATTCTGTTATTGCTGGCGTCCTGCATCCGGGTGGTGCCTCAGGCACAGGCCCTTGTTGTGGAACGTCTGGGCGCTTTTTTGGAAGCCTGGTCCGTAGGTGTGCATATTAAGATGCCCCTCGTTGACCGTGTGGCAAAGAGAGTCAATTTAAAAGAGCAGGTAGCGGATTTCCCGCCTCAGCCGGTTATCACCAAGGATAACGTTACCATGAGAATTGATACGGTGTTGTTCTTCCAGATCACGGATCCAAAGCTTTATGCGTATGGCGTGGAAAATCCCATTATGGCTATTGAAAATCTGACGGCCACCACTCTTCGTAATATTATCGGTGATTTAGAGCTCGATCAGACCTTAACCTCCAGAGAGACCATCAACGCAAAGATGAGAGAAATCCTGGATATTGCCACTGATCCATGGGGAATCAAGGTAAACCGTGTGGAGCTTAAGAACATCATGCCTCCGGCTGCCATTCAGGATGCCATGGAGAAGCAGATGAAAGCAGAGCGTGAACGCCGTGAAGCCATTTTAAGGGCGGAAGGTGAGAAGAAGTCCACAGTTCTTGTGGCAGAAGGTAAAAAAGAATCCGTCATTCTTGATGCGGAGGCAGAAAAACAGGCCGCCATTCTCCGCGCGGAAGCTGAGAAGGAGAAGAGGGTCCGCGAGGCAGAAGGCCAGGCAGAGGCTACCTTGAAGATTCAGGAGGCCAATGCAGAGGGTATCCGCATGATTAAGGCAGCGGGTGCCGACCAGGCGGTTCTGGTGATAAAGAGCCTGGAGGCATTTAAGACTATCGCTGACGGAAAGGCCACCAAGATCATCATCCCATCCGAGATACAGGGACTGGCGGGGCTGGTTTCTTCTATTACAGAAATACCCAAGGACCCGGAGGCGTAATTTCCTGAATTCGGGAAACCAATACCGCAGCAGGGGGCAGACGCCCTTTTGCTGCGGTTTTCTCACATTGAGAGGCTTTAAGGAGGACATATGGAACTGAAGCTGGACCTGACGAAAGAATACGGCCTTGTACTGGAAGGAGGAGGAGCCAAAGGCGCTTATCAAATCGGCGCCTGGAAGGCTTTGAGGGAAGAGGGAGTAAAAATCAAGGGGATTTCAGGGGTTTCTGTAGGCGCTTTAAACGGAGCCCTTATCTGTATGGACGATTTTGAGCGGGCGGAGGAGATATGGAAAAACATTGATTATTCCCATGTGATGGCTGTCAGCAACGATACTATAGAGGCTTTAAAAAGAAAGGATTTTAAATCCCTGAATTTGCAGGAGCTCATAAGCAGCGGGCTGCAGATTGTAAAGGACGGAGGCTTTGACATCACTCCTTTAAAGAACCTCATTGCCCAGGTGGTGGGAGACGAGGAGAAAATAAAAAAATCGGAAAGGGAGCTTTTTGTGGTGACCTATTCCGTATCCGACAGGAAAGAGCTGGCTGTGGATGTGAGAAGCGGTGAGACGGGAAACATTAAGGATATGCTGCTGGCCAGCGCCTATTTCATGGCGTTTAAAAATGAGAAGCTGGGAGGCAAGCGGTATGTGGATGGAGGCGGCTTTAACAACGTCCCCATTAACGTGCTCATTGACCGGGGCTATGAGGATATCATTGTGATCCGAATTTACGGCTGGGGCTTTGATAAGGAAAAGGTGACAAAGATTCCCGATGGAATCCGGGTCTCCCATATTGCTCCGCGCCAGGACTTAGGCGGTATTCTGGAATTTGATAAAAAACAGGCCAGAAAAAACATGACTTTAGGATATTATGATGCCAAAAGGTTCTTATTTGGCCTGTCCGGGCGTATTTATTATATTGATGCACCCAATACAGAGCCTTATTATTTTGACAAGATGATGTCGGAGCTGGAGTTTTTAAAGGCATATGGCGAGGCACCGCCGGCAGAAGAAGGGACGGAAGTCTTAAAAGGCTGCAGGGTCTTTACGGAAAAGATATTTCCCAGACTGGCGGAGGAGTTTAATCTGAAGGAAGGATGGGACTACAAGGACTTATACTTAGGAATTCTGGAAGACCTGGCAAAACGGCTGAAAGTAAGGCGTTTTCAGATCTATACGGTGGACCAGCTTACCGAGGCCATCCGAAAGAAGCTGCGGGCCCCCGGAGTCTGGGAAGCTTTATTAAAGGCTGGTAAATTATAAAAAAAGGAGTTGCATATATATTCATGATATACTATAATGATGTATAAAAATACATTACGAAAAAACGGAGGAAGCAATCATGAATTTAAAAGGAAGAAATTTTATCACCTTAAAGGATTTTACGCCGGAGGAAATCGGCTTTTTACTGGACCTGGCTGCTGATTTAAAAGCTAAGAAAAAAAATGGCATTACGGGAAATTCCCTGAAAGGAAAAAACATTGCCCTTATTTTTGAAAAGCCCTCTACCCGTACCAGGTGTTCCTTTGTGGTGGCTGCTGTAGACGAAGGAGCCCATCCGGAGTATTTAGGCAAGGATGACCTTCAGCTGGGACATAAGGAAAGCGTGGAGGATACGGCAAGGGTTCTGGGAAGAATTTTTGACGGCATTGAATTCCGCGGCTTTAAGCATAAGACAGTAGAAGACCTGGCAAAATATGCAGGCGTGCCGGTGTGGAACGGTCTGACGGATGATTACCATCCGACCCAGATTCTGGCAGATCTTCTGACCATGAAAGAGCATTTCGGGTATTTAAAAGGACTCCGTTTCGTTTATGCGGGAGACGGGCGCAACAACATGGCCAACAGCCTGATGATCGGCATGTCCAAGATGGGAGTTCATTTCACCATACTGGCTCCTGAAAGCTTATGGCCCAGAGAGGAATTGTTAAATTTGTGTCAAGGTTATGCAAAGGAAAGCGGAAGTACCATCACCTTGACGGAGGACACGGCTGCGGTTAAGGATGCCGATGTGATTTACACCGACGTGTGGTGTTCCATGGGAGAAGAGGACAAGGCCGCAGAGCGTGTGGCAATCTTAAGGCCTTATCAGGTGAATCAGGAACTGATGGGGAAGACAGAAAAGGATTCCACCATATTTATGCACTGCCTGCCGGCTGTCAAGGGAAATGAAGTGACAGAGGATGTCTTTGAATCAGCCGCATCCGTGGTATTTGATGAAGCAGAAAACAGAATGCACACCATAAAGGCGGTAATGGTGGCAACCTTAGGAGAGTAGGAGTGTTATGCAGGAACGTGGCAGGAATTTGAGAAACGCCTCCATGATGGTAGACCTGGTGCACATTGTGGCAGGGTGTCTGATCGTGGTGCTGGCGGTTGTTTCTTTTTTAAATCCGGAGGATCACATGCTTTTATTTCCGGTCATTTTCTTTCTGGCCGGTGCCCTCAATCTGATCAACGGCATTTTTAAGATCAGATCAGGGGGACGGGAAAAGAGGAGAAAGGCGGCAGGTGTGGCAGTACTGCTGTTCGGCGTTCTTCTCCTGGCCCTGGCCGTCATCAGCGCGGTAAGCATCTGGTGGGGGTGAGGCCTTGAAGACGGAAATACTTAAGCAGTTAAGACAAGAAGCCGGTTATATATCGGGGCAGGAATTATGCGAGCGCTTCGGCGTCTCCAGGACAGCGGTCTGGAAAGCCATACGGCAGCTGGAAGAGGAAGGCTATGAAATTGAAGCAGTCCGAAATAAAGGGTACCATTTGATCGATTCTTGTGATATAATGACGAAAACAGAGCTTGAAAGCCTGCTGGAAGGAGCCTTTGGCCGGGAGGTGGAATACCACGAAACCATTGACTCCACCAACGTAAGGGCAAAGCGCCTGGCAGAGGATGGCGCGGCCACCGGAACCCTTGTGGTTTCGGACTGCCAGGAGGCAGGCAGAGGCAGAAGAGGGAGGGCATGGGTGTCCCCTTCAGGGAAAAATGTGTTTATGAGCCTTATCTTAAGGCCGGACATCCTGCCGTCGTCGGCCTCCATGGTAACACTGGTGGCTGCCATGGCGGTCCGCGACGGAATAGAGAAAGCGGCAGGCCTTTCTTCTTTTATCAAATGGCCTAACGATATTGTGTCAAACGGGAAAAAGCTGTGCGGAATCCTGACGGAAATGAGCGCCGAGCTTGAGGGTATTCACTATGTGGTGGTAGGTATCGGTATTAATGCCAATATGGAAGAATTTCCTGAAGATGTGAAGAAAACGGCCACCTCTCTCTTTCTGGAAACAGGAGAAAGAGTCAGGAGAAGCCGGCTGATTGCCGCAGTTATGGAAGCATTTGAAGAATATTATGAAGAATTTATCAGCCAGGGTGATTTATCCGGGCTGATAGGTGTCTATAATAAACATATGGTCAATGCAGGAAGGGAGGTCCGGATTCTGGACCCGGCAGGTGAGTACACGGGCCGGGCTTTGGGAATCAATGAAAAGGGCGAGCTTCTTGTAGAAATGGAGTCAGGAGAGGTAAAACATGTGATCTCCGGTGAGGTATCTGTCCGGGGAATCTATGGATATGTGTGAGAATGAACCAATCACTTTATGATAAACTACAGGTTTTAGAACCGCGAAGCAGGGAGATGGAGCCGGAGGAGCGGTTAAGGGTCATGGAAAAGCCTTTGCTCTCCTGGTATAAGGATCATGCCAGGAGCCTGCCCTGGCGGGAGAAGCCGGAGCCCTACCGGGTATGGATATCGGAAATCATGCTTCAGCAGACCCGGGTGGAGGCGGTAAAGCCCTATTTTGAGCGCTTTATGAAGGCCTTGCCGGGGATTTATGAGCTGGCGGCAGTACCGGAGGACAGGCTTTTAAAGCTGTGGGAAGGGCTGGGCTATTACAGCAGGGCGAAGAACTTGAAGAAAGCCGCCCAGGTTCTTGTGGAGCAGTACGGCGGGGCGCTTCCCGCTTCCTGGGAAGAGCTTAGAAAGCTTCCGGGAATCGGCTCCTATACTGCTGGGGCCATTGCCTCCATTGCCTATGGGATTCCGGTCCCTGCGGTAGACGGCAATGTGCTGCGGGTCGTTTCCAGGGTGACGGGAAG
>JASGGP010000191.1:0-9185 GCA_047604985.1 Lacrimispora sp. | reverse complement strand
CTGTCCCTCTTACCTGGCATATAGGTGCACCCACGCTTTTTGCCAGGGCCTCCCCCTCTTTACCGGGCACATAGATATGCCCTCAGGGTACTTCACATTCCTGTCAGATTCCACCGGTGCAGGTCCCTTAAGTATACCACATTTCTTAGTATATCTGCACCTATATTTTGTTTACAGTTCAGCCATATGGAAACATTTTAATGATTTGTGCGGAGGAATTTACTCATACAGGTGAATTGTACAAATGTCTCCACAGAGCGGACACGCAGCAGGAATAATCCGGCAGCCTGTACATACGGCTTTTAAAAATCGCATCCATAAGCTGCAACATATTTTGACAAATAAAGGGAAATAATGGTATACTGAAGATGTTCGTACTAACCCAAAAGGATTCCTGACGGAGAAGGCGAGGAAAATGCTTAAAACCGGAGATCCATGCCTTTTGGCGTGGTTTTTTTATGCGCGGAACAGCAGATCGCTGCCGATACGGACAGAAAGAGAGGATCATTATGAAAAAAGTATTACCAGTACTGATGGCTTTTGCCATGTCGGCTGCTGTTCTCACCGGCTGCGCAAAAGGAAACGGAGAAACCGCCGCCCAGACGGAGTCCGCAGCACAGGCCACGGAAGCCTCTTCCGGGACAAAGGAAACTGCCGGTGAAAAGACGGATGAAACGACGGCAGAAGAAACAAATGCAGACAGTTACACCTTAAGGGTGGGCTCCTTAAAAGGACCTACTTCCATGGGCCTTATGGAACTGATGGACAAGACCACAAAGGGAGGCGCAAAGGGTTCTTATGAGTTCACCATGGTCACCGCTGCCGATGAGCTTTTGGGAAAAATCGTAAGCGGAGATTTGGATGTGGCTCTGGTGCCTGCCAATATGGCTTCTATTATTTACAATAAGACAAACCACGGAATAAGCATCCTTGATATTAACACTTTGGGCGTCCTGTATGCATTATCCGCAGATGACTCCATTAAATCCACAGCTGATTTAAAGGGAAAGACCATTTATCTCACAGGAAAGGGGACCACCCCTGACTACGCGCTCCAGCACGTGCTTAAGGCCAATGGCCTGACCACCGACGATGTAACCCTGGAATACAAATCAGAGGCAACAGAGGTTGCCGCCATCTTAAAGGAAAAACCGGAAGCGGTGGGACTTCTTCCCCAGCCTTTCGTAACAGCCGCCATGGCGCAGAATGACACCTTAAAAATGGTTCTCGACCTGACAAAGGAATGGGATCTGGCTGCCGGTGAAAACGGCGGAAGCCTGGTGACCGGAGTTACCATTTGCCGCAACGATGTGATGAAAGACCACTTGGAAGCAGTTAAAACCTTCCTGGCAGAACACAAGGAATCGGCAGAATACGCCAATACCAATGTGGCGGAAACCGCTGCTCTCGTAGCTGCTGCCGGAATCATCGAAAAGGCCCCTGTGGCTGAAAAGGCCATTCCATTCTGCAGCATTACCTATGTGGATGGAGATAAGATGAAATCCATGGTGAGCGGATATCTTCAGGTTCTCTTTGACATGGACCCGACCACTGTGGGCGGAGCTTTGCCCGGGGATGATTTTTACTTTATACAGTAGGTATTGATAAACGGTAAGGAGATTTAAATTATGAAATCAACAGCCCGGCCTTTTAAACAGGCCTGTATTGTTCTCTTCTGGCTCATGGTATGGCAGGCGGCAAGCATGGCCGTGGACAACAGCATCATACTGGTAGGTCCCTGGAAGGTGATTCAGGCCCTGTGGACCCAGGCAGCCATGGCAGGCTTCTGGAAGACCATTTTTCTTTCTTTCGGAAAGATCAGCCTTGGATTTATACTGGCTTTTGTTGCCGGGCTTTTGGCCGGAGGAGCTGCTTACCTTTTTCCGTTTTTAAAAGATTTACTGGAACCTCCTGTTTCCTTAATGAAGTCGGTTCCGGTAGCCTCTTTTGTCATCCTGGCGCTGATCTGGATCGGATCCGAGAATCTTTCTGTTTTTATTTCATTTCTGGTGGTATTTCCCATGATTTACATAAATACCATGACAGGATTTTCAAATACCGATCCAAAGCTTTTGGAAATGGCCAGGGTCTTTTCCATGACAAGAGGGAAAAAGCTTTTTTATATTTACCGCCCCGCACTTCTGCCCTTTTTAAAAAGCGGCTGCAAGACTGCTCTGGGCATGAGCTGGAAATCCGGCATTGCTGCGGAGGTCATCGGGGTTCCGGGCTATTCCATCGGTGAAAAGCTTTATATGGCAAAAATTTATTTGAGCACCGCAGATTTATTTGCCTGGACACTGGTGATTATCCTTATCAGCGTCTTTTTTGAAAAATTCTTTTTATGGCTCTTAGACCGGGCAGCGCCGGAAGCGGCGGCTCAGGAAAAACGGGAGGGATGATCTATGGAGCTTAAGGTAAACGGCCTGTCAAAGTCATTCGGAGCTCTTGAAGTCTTAAAAGGAGTAAATCTCACTCTTCAGCCGGGGCAGATTTACTGCCTCATGAGCCCCTCCGGCTCAGGGAAAACCACATTTTTCCGGATTCTTCTGGGCCTTGAAAGGGCGGATTCCGGCTTCGTGGAAGGCATGGACGGCGCAAGGACCTCTGCCGTATTTCAGGAAAACCGGCTGTGTGAAGCATTTACCCCGGTGGACAACATTGCCATGGTAATGCCGGGTTCCTCTTCCCGGAACCGGAAATGGGCCTATGAGGAGCTTTTACGGCTGCTGCCGGAGGAATCCCTATTAAGGCCTGCAGCCACTCTAAGCGGCGGCATGAAGCGGCGGGTGGCCATTGCGAGAGCCTTTTCGGTTCCTGCCGACCTGGTTCTGATGGATGAGCCCTTTACCGGGCTAGATGAGGATACCAAGAGAAATGTAATGGGATATATCAGGGAAAGAGCAGATGGAAAGCTGGTCATTATCAGTACGCACCAGCAGGAGGACGTGGAGCTTCTGAAAGGGATGCTGATCAGGCTGTGAGAATTGGGAATTTCACATAAAACCACAAGACACTGATCAAATCAAAAAAAGCCAGGGATAATATCTGGACCGCCCGTTTTATACAGACGATTCAGCCTTTTATCCCCGGCTTTTTTTCATTCTATTTTCTTATCCCTGATCTTACTTCAGCTTCAGAGAATCCAGAGACGCCTCGATCTGTTTCTCTGCGTCGCTTCCCTGTGTCATAATGGTTCCGGCTGCACTGATGTATTTCTTAGCTGCTGCATCATAGGAACCGGAGATTGCATAATAGAGTACTCCATCCTCAGGATTCTTGTAACGGATAGCATAGCGGAAAGTCTGGCTTCCGTCGCTGCCGTTTTTCACATCATAGCGGACAAATTCCATATCTTCTCCGCGGCTGATTAATTTCTTATATTCTTCCTGAGTATCCGGATAGACCTCCCGGGCTCCGTCGGCGTCATCGCCTTCTACGTAAGTAACTTCCAGCATGTCATTTCCATCGGGAGAGGTAAATGCTACTTCGCTCTCATCGCCTTCTGCATCCACGCTCCAGCCCTGAGGCGGCGTAATCTGATACTTTCCTGATATGGAAGTGAATACTCCTGAGGTTATGTTTCCCGCACCGGAAGCAGTATTCTGAACTGTTTCGGTTGTCTCCTCTTCCTGGTCATCTGCTTCATCTGTTCCTGTTTCAGTCGTTCCAGATTCTTCTGATCCGGACTCAACCGTTGCCGCTTCTGCTTTCGTTTCAGTGGCATTTGCTTCTGCGGAAGACTCCTGTTTTGTTCCGGAATTACCGTTATCTTTTGATCCGCAGGCTGTAGATGCCATCATGACCGCCATAGCGACGGCGATTACTGCCAACAATTTGTTTTTTCTCATTTTTCAATCACTCCTCATAATCTGTTTCACTTTTGGCTGCTTCACCCTTGGTGATGATGTGGATTATAACATTATCTTACCCAAAAGTATAGGGGATTAAAGGAACCGAAAGAAACACAAAGAATTCTTAATAATTTTTCTGTGAAAACCCGGGGATCTCCAGCTCCAGCAATTTGACCTTAATATCCAGACCTCCGCCATAGCCCACCAGGCTTCCGTTTGCTCCGATTACCCGGTGGCACGGGATAATGACAGGAATTGGATTTCGGTTGTTCGCCATGCCTACGGCACGGCACGCCTTGGGATTTCCAATCTGAACCGCAATCTCCTGATAGCTCCTTGTTTCCCCATAAGGGATGGCGGTCAGGGCATGCCAGACCTTTTTCTGGAATTCTGTTCCTTCCGGCCTGAGAGGCAGGTCAAAGGTTTTTCTCTTTCCGGTCAGATATTCCTTTAATTGGTCCGACACCTTTTCTATTAACTCTGTCCGCTTTCTTACGGCTCCGTCAGGCTCTGCCGCTCCAAAATTTACGTACAGCAGCGCTTCATCGTCACAGACCAGGGTCAGAGGTATTAAATCTGTTTCCAGAACCTCCCAGTACTTCATATTATAATCCTCTCTTCTCATTGTTTTTATCTGTTGTTTTTATCTGTTGTTTCATTATTATATTAATTATATTAGAATTTCACGGATGCAATATTGCCGTACAGCACAGGACAGCCGGCGGCCGGTATTCATCGTTTCCTCATGGAACAGGACTTATCCGGCTCCCATGAGGTCATTATACCACAAACATGGCTATGACGATATAATTTCCTATTAATATATGAGCAATGTATGAATGTAATCTGCCTGTTTTTATAGTCTGATTGAGTGTTGTAATAATCCCTGAACACCTGTATATTGCCGCGAATTTTGTCCTTAATTTTTGCTTTCTTTTGTTTTCAAATATTCCTCATAATTCTTTTAGTTTTTTTACAGATTCTTTATGAACCAGTCAAACTTCTGTCACATTTTCCGCGTATACTTAATATTGTAAAGGAACCCCACCCTTTTAACATTGACTTTTTATTTTTCATACTCAGCCGGCAGTTGCATTTTTGATGCGACTGCCGGTTCCTCCCATTTCAGGGGCTTTTTTCAATAAATTTATCCAATTGAAAGCAATATTGTCTTATGCTTATTTAAGGGTTTCATTCCAGCAATGGGGCCGGAAGCGGTTGATTTGAAACAGTTAAAAGCTGCCGGAACGAAAAACGCAATTCTGGACGCTTTTGAAATATATATTGTTTGAAATATTTAAAATATTTTCCAAAACATTGTTGACAAAACTATAGCCATCATATATAATAACTCTTGCGTTGCGAAAAAGTATTTAAAAAGCAGCGAAACGCTTTCGGGGTGTGGCTCAGCTTGGCTAGAGCGCCTGGTTTGGGACCAGGAAGTCGCAGGTTCGAATCCTGTCACCCCGATGTGGGACGAAAGCGATTTTTGAGGTTTCTGTCTCTCATTTCATTTGCGGGTGTGGTTCAATGGTAGAACACCAGCCTTCCAAGCTGGATACGTGGGTTCGATTCCCATCACCCGCTCTTGAGTCTGTAGCTCAGTTGGATAGAGCAACGGCCTTCTAAGCCGTGGGTCGGGGGTTCGAATCCCTTCAGGCTCATTTCACATCTCAGACCAAGGGTGTGAAATTATGGTGGGTATGGCGAAGTTGGTTATCGCGCCAGATTGTGGCTCTGGAGGCCCAGGGTTCGAATCCCTGTACTCACCTTTCCCTTTTAGGGAATTTTTTTTTATCAGGATTTTTTATTGGGCTATCGCCAAGCGGTAAGGCACAGGACTTTGACTCCTGCATTCGTTGGTTCAAATCCAACTAGCCCAGTATGGGATACTAGCTCAGGTGGTAGAGCACTTGACTTTTAATCAAGTTGTCCGGGGTTCGAGTCCCCGGTGTCTCATGAATGGATTTAAAAACAGCACAGAGCACAGTCATTACCGGCTGTGCTCTGTGCTGTTTTTCTCTCTGCTGTCCGGCGGCTGCCATGCCGGCTATTGATTTTTGCTTACGCCAACAACATTCCCTGATTCGTCTGTTACATATTTTCCCTTGGTCATATCTAAAATAACATATTCATTTTCCCATTTATCCTGTATTACCGCACACTTTCCAATGGGTATATCAAACGGGCCATAAATTATCTTTCCGCCTGCATCCCTAATCCTTTCAATTGAATCAACGACTGACTCTACCTTAAAATCAACATTCATGTTTTTCCTGTCTGTTTGTATAACGATTTCTGCCACATCGTTTTCCATTCCCAGACCAGCGGAGGTTTCAGCCCGCCACAATAGCTTCAATCCCATGCTGTTGCAGTAGTATTTAATTCCGTCATCCAAATCAGAAACATATAGTTCTATACAATCAACATTTTTAAATAATTCTGACATAACATTACACCCTTTCTTCCTTAATTTACTGCTTCTTATTTGCCGCTTCTTTATCCGCGCTTTCCGCTTTCACATCTCCCATATTCTCATCCACCATCTGCTGCATCCTTTGGCAGAACTCCTCCAGCTCCATTTCTCCGGTGACATACCGCTGAAACAGAGTGCCCAGATCAGAAATATATTGCATCGGATTTTTAGGGATCGGCCTTGCCTGCAGGCTGGCTGACCTTAAATAATTCCGCATTTCCTCGTATCCCGGGAAGTCAAAATTTTCTTCCCAGATTACATCTTCTCTTGCAGGCATGCGTTTCATCTTTTCCGCATAGCTTTTGCTCCCCTCCGGGCTGGCCGCATAGGCCAGAAACCTTCGTGCCGCATCCTTATGATGGGAGGCCTTGTTCAGCACGTATTGCCACGTAGCAACGTATGTGGTGCGGCCCCCCAGGGCGGGAAGGGGTGTCAGATGAATCCGGTCCTTTCCATAGACTCCTGCGTCCGCAAAAGTATTCATGGTGCCGCTGTATAAGAATACGAGCCCATACTTCCCGTCCACAAATTTCTCCCCCGTCTGCTCATATTGGTCCAGCAGCTGCTCCATGGGGGAATAGCCCTTTTCCACACAGCTTTTTAAAAACTCCATGGCTTCTCTCGTTTTCGGGTTGCTCCAATCGTAGTAATCCCCGCCGAATAAGTTAATAAATTCCCCTATTTCGTTGTAAACATATGTCTTTTCCCATGCCCCTCCATAGGCATAGCGTCCCTCTCCAAAATCATAGGACAAAAAATGGCGCAGGCGCTCCGGGGTGCTCACATCCTCAACCCCCGCCTCCTTTAAGTAGCTGTCATTGACCCAAAGCATCAGAATGTCCATCATGTAGGGAACAGAATATATCTGATCTCCGTCCATTACCATTTCCTTCAAATAATCCTGGGGAAAATGGGAGGCTGTTTCCTCGTTCATCACATCCCCCTGAAGAGGCTCCAGATAGCCTGCGCCCTTGAACTCGCTTATCATTTCATCATTTACGCTTATGACGTCCACCGAGGTATCCCCGGCGGCCAGCAGGGAGGAAATCCTGGCATGCCTGGAATCTGCATTAATGGGACATTCCACCGCATGAATCCGCATATTTAACGTCTTTTCCGCTTCTGAAAGAAATGCTTTAAACTCTTTCTTGCCGGCATCCACGTGCATGATGGTGATTTCGTCAGCATAATCACCGTCATCCGCCTTATCCCCTTCCTCCTCTGCCCTTTCAACAGGCGCAGCATGGCGGGGCGCAAGGTGACAGGCTGTAAGAAAGCAAATCATGCAGAAACAGGCTGCCGGAACGGCAGCCATAAATATTTTGAGAATGCGGTGTCTGTGCTGTTTTTTTAAAACTTCAAATTTCATAACCCCACCCCGTTTTTATTTCTGCAAAGGATCAGACCAAAGCATTCCCTATCTGGGCCACCGGTCCTCTTTCGCCATCAGCGGCGGAAATGGCTGATGAGGTAAGGTCTGATACCAATAAGCTACGCTTGCTACGTCATCCTGCCGCTCAAAATTTCCCTTGTGGCAGGTTCCTATCTGCTGAACGGTTACCCGGATGTCCTCCTCAAACAGCACCGGGTCCATGATATGCCACCGGTAAAAGCCTCTCTGGGGCATGATATCATCATTGTGGTAATTATTGTGTACGCTGTCATCGTGGCTGGAATAGTAAGGATAGCCCATAAATGGCGTGGAGTATGTAGTTTCCACGGTCTTTCCATCGACCTGCGCCCCATAGCTCCATGCACCGCCGAAATAATCCTCGGTCCCTGTGCCGCAGATGGTGGGATATTCCTCGTCCCCGTCCAGATAAAACTTCACTTCTCCCTCTCCCCACCAGTAACGCTCCAGGGTTGTCAGAGCCATATAGGTACCTACATAATGCCCTTTTCCCTTTACGTTGTCAAGGATTATATAGTCCTTCTGTTTCTCCGTCAAACGCTCTCTTCTCCATTGGGCGTGGAAATATAAGGTATCCTCCGGCAGCTCATCCACCAGACAGTAATCCACCTGGTAGAAAAAGGCCGGAACTTCGGCTCCATGCTGATTTTCTATGGTGATCTTCGCTTTCTTCCGGAATGGCATGGGGAAATAGCAGTTCATGCCTCTGGTGGGATTGACCGCTATGGGCATGGAATTGACCAGACAGCCTCTGGCAAACCCGCAGCAGAAGAAGTCTCCCAGAGGCGTCTCCACAGACGGAGCTTCCTCTCCATCCCAGTACATGCGGAGCACCAGGTCCCGCAGCACATAATAATCCAGCTCCGTCCTGTCGGTTACGGTAATCCAGATGTGCTGGATAATGCCCGGCCCTTCCATCTCTGCCAGGGTCGTCACACTGCCCGGTGCAAGGCCCCGGATACAGGGAGCGCCTTTCCGGGAGGGGCCTAAACGGCTGGCAGCTGTGCCGCCTTTTCCCTTTTCCCCATAAGGATTTTCTGCATTGATGGCCCGGCTCCTTCCATGCTTTGCCAGAGGCAGAGCATCAAACCCGCCAAAAATTGATTGTATCATTGTATTCTCCTTTCCTGTTTCCTGCCCGCGCTTTCCGGGCAGGGCCCGCCCCGCTTTATGGGGCGTAATGGCGTCCCGGCTTTGGCAGGGGTTACGCTTTCACGCCCCCTGCCATGATGCCGTCCATGATCTGTTTTTCAAAAACTGCTACGAATAAAATGATGGGAAGCAGGATGATCCAGCCCATGGCGCTGACTAAATCCCACGGCACCCCGTACATGTTATCCCGCAGCGGCAGCTGTACGATTGCAACGCTCAGTACCTGGATGCCGTTGGAATAATACAGCGGTGTAAAGAAGTTATTCAGACAGGTGATAAAATTAATAATACATAC
>JASGGP010000190.1:0-9204 GCA_047604985.1 Lacrimispora sp. | reverse complement strand
TGGATACAGACGATGTGGAGCATACCTATAAGCAGGCGGATTATGAGGAAGAGGTAAGAGGCATCATACGTCTTGTAAAGGAATATGCGGATAAGTATAACAAGGAGATTCCTGTGGTGACAGCTGGGGGCATCTATACCCATGAGGATGTGCTGCACCAGTTTTCTCTGGGGGTTGACGGCGTTCAGGTAGCCACCCGTTTTGTGACCACTGTGGAATGCGACGCGCCGGAGGAGTTTAAGCAGGCTTATATCCGGGCGGAAAAAGAGGATATTGTCATTACCAAGAGCCCGGTGGGAATGCCGGGAAGGGCTATTAAAAATCCATTCTTAAAGGGAGTGGCAGAGACGCCTTTCCGTCTGGAGCATTGCTATGATTGCCTGGAAAAATGCGACAGGAAGACCATTCCTTACTGTATTACAAAGGCTTTGGTAAATACCGCAGAAGGACGGACCGAGGAAGGGCTTGTCTTTTGCGGAAGCAAGGCTTATATGGCAACGCGGATAGAAACCGTGGAAGAGGTTATGAAAGATCTGGTCGGTGAGAATTGATTTTAAATGATTTTGAAAGGGCTGCGGCGCTGGTTTATTCGAACCAGTCCCACAGCCCTTTTTTATAAATTATTTTTGGATTTAAACCACCTGTTTTTCCTTTCCCACATAATACAGGAAAGAACGGAGAGAAGACCAGGAGGCCTCATCCCAGTCGTTGTCCATAGACAGACGGTAGACAGGAGCAGCAGCATCCATGGGAAGCATTTCCAGTACCAGCGCCGTATTTTCATATCTTGGGGCAATGGTGATTACGGCATCTGCGCACCCGGCACTCTGCTTTGTTTTAGCATGGCGGTACCGGCCGTTGGCTCCCGCAAAGCCGGGGAGGGCCTGATCTGCAATGGATTTTAAAGCATCTAAGTCTCCGGAAAAGCTGCTATTATCTCCCAGTGCCATGCTTATTGCCATCATCTGTCCCTGAAAGCTCTTTAACAGCTTCTTTTGCTTCCTGTCCTTTGCGCTGTCATTCCATAAAAACCAGAGGTATTCTGACAGTGGGGCATACAGGAAGTGATATCCTTCCGATTCCAGGGTATCAAATATTCCGTCGCTGAGGGCATATAGGTTCATGGGCACGCCAACTGCAGACAATCGAGGACCCTTTCTTGAGAAAGCGCCGATGCGGGAGGCCAGAGCCATAAGATCATTCCAATCCGGAATGGCGGCCGGCAGCAGGGCTTTTCTCTGGTCTGGCGGAGCGCAGAAGATTAAATCTCCCGTGAGAATTGCCCGGAAGAGAAGCTCCGGTTCCGAAGCCGTCTGAAGCAGAGTCTCCAGTATGGGAGAAACAAGTCCGGCCCGCTCCAATCCCCGGCGGGTGAGAATCGCCTGGATTGCCTGACTGTACTGCCCGTCAGCTTCCGCCCCTTCCGTAGCAGGTACCAGGCACTGGAAGGGGCCTCTCTCCTGGGAGGCAAGGTGGAGAATGCTGCCTAAATAAGCGGCAAAGGGCAGATACTCTTTGGAGTTGGTCTCTGCACGCCCCAGATTCAGCCGTGGGGAGTCCACCGGAGCCATGACATGTGCTTGAACGTGGTAAGCTCTTTTAAAGTAATCTGCAAGCAAAGGGGAATACCATGAAAGCTCCGGAATCCATAAGGGGATTTCCGGACGGGGCGTTAAGTCCACCCCGGAATCGCCTATGAAAACCTCTTCCAGCCGGAAGCTGGCGGGAACCGCTTCTGCGGGCCGCTTTTTCAAGCTGTTTAAGAAAGCTTCAATCCTCGTAATTACCCCCACCTTTGAAAAATGTTCGTCCACCTCAATTTGTAAGTAGGGCTTGTCCCCCATTTCCTGGCGGAACAGGGGTGAGATCATGGTATCCGGCCCGCAGCCGTGGTTGGTCAAATAAACGGCATATAAGTTGGGGTGATGCCTGACCATCTTTGCTCCGGACAGAATATGCTGTCCGAAAGGCCAGTAAAGATTTGGATAATCCCTTGAGATATCCAGATCATGTGCCGGAAGGTGGGAAAGGGTTATTACCTTATGGCCCCGGCTGAGCAGTAATTGAGGAATTCCCATATTTAAGATCGGATCAGAAACTCCGTAGTTGCGGGTGATGAGAACCAGGACCTTGTCCTGGGGACCCAGGCTGTCCAGAAGAAGCTTTCCCTGTTTTTCCACCATGGCGGAATAATGGCGCACCGCTCCGGCGCCGGCTAAAAGGGCTTTTAAGCACCGCGGTTTTGAAAATCCCAGAGTCTGCCCCATTTCAATCATGGCGGAAGCCATTGCCTCTTTTCCGAAATCCAAGTCGAACACAGGATTTAAAAGTGTGATCCCACGTTCTTCCAGTTTCAGTGTCCGGGCCACCAGGCGGGGAGCCGTCTGCATGTAAACACAGCCGTAATTGTGGGTGACATGGGAGCTTTCATGCTTCATGGTGTGAATGGAGGGTAAAAAGATATAGTCCACCTTTTTTTCCACCAGCTCCATCATATGGCCGTGAATCAGCTTGACCGGATAGCAGGTTTCGCCTTGGGAATATTGCTGGGAAAGCTCTATGGTGCTTTCATTGGTAGGTGTGGAGAGAAGCACATTAAAGCCCAGATCCCGGAAAAATGCGTTTGCCATAGGGAAAAACTTATGGATCATCAATACATAGGGAACCCCTACAGTCTTTTTCTGAGGGTCCAGCTCTCCGTCATATCCTTTCAGCAAAAGCTTATCCGACTGCTGATAAAAGTCAATGTTTTTCTCAATCTCTGTCTGTTTTTCCGGAGTTTCTCCTGCCAGCTCTCTCGGCAAATCAAATCCTCTGAAATTGGTTTCACGCCCTTCCATGGATTCCATAGCCAGAAGTGCGGCGCCAAAGGCCCCGCTGATGGAAAAGTAAGGAGAGACGGTAATGCGCTCCCCGAAAAAGTGCTGAAATGCCGCCACAATACCGGGATTATAGGCCACTCCGCCCTGAAGCACGATCTTTTGGCCCACAGGCTTGCTGCCCACCACCTTGTGAAGGTAGTTCCGCACAATGGCATGGCATAATCCGGCGGCAATGTCTTCTGTCCGGGCGCCCTGGGCAAAAGCGGAAGCAATGGAGGTTTCGATAAAAACCGTGCACCGCTCCCCCAGCTCCACCGGAGCCGGAGCTGAAAGGGCCAGAGGACCGAACTCATCCAGAGGAATCCCCATGTGGGCAGCCTGCTCCTCTACAAAAGAACCTGTTCCGGCGGCGCAGATTTTATTCATCTGAAAATCCGAAACCTGACCGTCCTGAAGGGAAATGTATTTGGAATCCTGTCCTCCGATTTCAAACACCGTGTTGACATCCGGAGCGTATTGGGAAGCGGCCCGGGCCTGGGCTGTGATCTCATCCCGCACAGCATCGGCGCCCACCAGCTTTCCGATCCTGTCTCTGCCGGAGCCGGTAACTCCCACCGCCAGAATTTGGAGTTTTCCGAAGCGCTCCTCAATATTTTTCAACCCGTTCCGAACAGCTTGTTCCGGGTTTCCGGCCGTGCGGAGATACTGGAAATCAAGGAGCGTACCGTCCTTTCCCGTCAGAACCAGATTGGTACTGGTGGAACCGATGTCAATTCCTAATGCACAGCTTTCCCCTGGAGCAGGAATCTGGCAGGCGGGATCTTTCAGAAATGTTCCTGCACGCAGCATCAGAACGGGAAGCCGGGGAATGGTGCTGCTTCCGGATCGCTCCGATTCCAAAACAGCCCGTATCACGGACAGAGCCGCTCCCCCTTTTCGTCTGGCTTCCAGAGAGGCTCCCACAGCAGCGGCAAAGGGGAACATTTCCGGTATCAGCAATTCGTCTTCCTGCAGGTTAAATGTTTCGCGGATGGCACGTATAACGCCCCGGTTGTGCCCGATTCCGCCGCATAGGGCAACGGGAGCCTGAATGGGAAGATTTTTAACAATTACCGCTTTGTAATTCTTTATCATGGCGTAACATAAGCCTAGAAGGATATCCGGGACAGAGGCCCCTTCCTGCTGTCTGTGAATGATGTCAGTTTTGGCAAATACGGCGCAGCGGCCTGAAATGCGGGGAATGGAAAGGGCTTTTTCTGTCAGGTCGGAAAAGTCTTCCATGGCAAAGCCCAGTCTTGACATCTGATCCTCAAAAAATGATCCTGTACCTCCGGCACAATGTTCATTGACCGCAAACTGGGGAGGCCTGCCATCCTTTAATCCGGTCAGATAGCGGGCATGCTGGCTTCCTATTTCAATGACTGAGGCAGCCTGGGAGCATAGATGGCGGGCTCCTTCAGAAATAGCCGGAATGTCTCCTAAAAAGGCCAGATCAGGATGATCCTTAGCAAAGGCAGCTCCGCCGCTGCCTGTAAAAACCCCAGGACAGTCTGCGGCATGAGGGTATTGTCCCAGAAATTCTTCGATTATTTCCCTAAGAGTTTCTGTTAAGCGTCCGTGATGAAGCCTGTACCCTTTCCAGATAACTTCATTTTTTTCAGATAGGTAAATAAATTTAACGGAAGCGGTTCCGCAGTCAATTCCAATATAACTCATATCATTCCTCCTGGCATATGGCATCGGGGCCCCTGTGGTACAATTCTCACATTGACACCCTGTCTGATTCTGTTATATAATGCAGTTAGTTTAGTCTAACTATAGAATATACGGTTACAGAGAAAAAGTCTGTTGCCATGGCAACATGGAGGTAAATATGAAAGAAACCAGATGGGATCTGCACCAATGTGACTGCTCCGGCGGAATATCGGAAAAAGATACAAAACAGTTTTCTGATGTACTGAGCCAGTGCAGCTGCTTTGAGGGTATCCCTGAATATAAATATACAGATGTGCTGCGCTGTCTGAAGGCCAGATATAAAGCCTTTCATAAAGGAAATATGGTTCTTCAGGTCAGTGACAGAGCCAATCTGGCGGGTATTGTTTTAAGCGGCACTGTGGAGCTGACCTTATACAGTGAAAACGGCAGCCAGATCAATATGAATCACTGCTCTGCGGGAGATATGTTCGGAGAAACCTCGCCTGCTCCGATTCCATAGACAGTTCCATGCAGATCTGGGCGGTTACGGATTGTGAAATTTTATTTTTGGATTTTTCCTCTCTTTTTTCCATGGAAAGCGGGGCCTGCCCCTTTAAGATGAGAGTCTCTACCAACCTGCTCCGGGAATTTGCCTCCAAGGCCAGGTTTTTAAACCATAAGGTGCGCATTTTGGCTCAAAAGCGGTTAAGGGATAAGATTAAGGTTTATTTGCAGATGCAGAAAAGCGGCGGAGAAGGGGAGATCGAACTTCCTTTCCGGAGAAATGACCTGGCGGAGTTTCTCTGCGTGGACCGGAGCGCTCTGTCACGGGAGCTTGGCAGAATGCAGCAGGAAGGCATCTTGTCCTTTGAGGGAAAGTATATCCGGATTCATGACAGAAGTTTTCTTCAATAAAAAATATAGAAGCTTTGGTTGCTGTGGCAATGGATTTAATTTTAATCCCATAGTATGATCTCTTACAACTGGTAATTAATAATTGCAGAAAGGAGATTATATAAGTCAATGGAAAGGGATACAGAGGATTTTCATTTTAAAGGTATTTTACCCGGGACTGTTGTAAGAATGAAGCAATTGATCTCTCCTTATTCCCATCAGGTCATAAGCCTGCAGTTAATCAGCAGAGTGGGTGAATCTGCACAGATGTTTTTCTTTGATATGGGGGAAGGGATCAGTACGGATATTCAGCACCAGGATATTTTATATGTGGTTGCAGAAGGGCAGATGCAGATTAGGGCAGATCAGAAAAGCTACAGACTGCAGGCAGGTGATTGCATTCTGGTTCCTGAAGGTTCTCCTCATTCCATTGAAGCATTAACGGCACTGTGGATGTTTCAGATAGGGGCAGGGGAAATGACTGCTGAAAATAAAAGAGAGGATGGTTTTAAAATGGACGAAAAAGACTACATTAAAAATATAGACAAGGCCTGTGTGCATACACTGTCCGAATTAATCGGTTATCAGGAGAATAAGGTTGCAAGCCTGACTCTGGTTCAGAGAGACCTTTTTACAACGACCCTTATGGCCATGGATAAGGGCACTGGGGTGGGACCTCATGTCTGTGAAGGGGATGCCTTGGTAGTGGCCCTTGAAGGCGAGGGTGATGTGATGATCGGTGAGGAATATCATCAGGTGAAAAAAGGGGAGTGCATCGTTATGCCGGCAAATCTTCCTCATGCAGTCAGAGGAAAGAATGACAGATTTAAAATGATGCTCATTGTTTCGAAGCCGGAGCTGCCCTGTAAGGCGGAATAGGATCAAAAGATTGCCGGCAGCTTATTGGTTTCAGATCAGGATGATTCAAAGCTGAATTCTTGGATTTAAATGGCTGATGAGAATGGTGAGAACAGATATCAGCCACGGGAATAAGACAGCTTTCGGATAAAACACAGAAAGCCGTTAACAAGGATGAAATGAGCGGGTGCCGAGGAGGTGAATGTGATGAATAAAACAATTGACGGAAAGCGGCCGGTTTATGAACTGGTAACGGAGTACCCGGAAATTAAGGATATCCTGTTTGAACTGGGATTTGAAGATATTATAAAGCCCGGCATGCTCCAGACGGCAGGAAGATTTATGACAATACCAAAAGGGGCCGCAATGAAGAAAATTGATATGACAAAGATTGAAGAGGTATTTCGTGAGAAAGGTTTTCTGTTTTCTGTAGAGAATTAGAGGAAAGGGCGAAGGCGGCCTGCTCTTGAGGCTGGTCCCCATGGGCTGTGATGAGAAATCCTATCGTAAAAGCCGAGCTGCCCTTGGGCCGTAATTGTCCGCATTTGTCTCTCAGGATGCCGCGCGTATCGGCTGAAAACGTTTCTTCTATTGTGTATATATGTATATAATACCCGGTATGTAATACCTGGAGATGGTTTCATATGAGCTCTGGGATAATTTATGAAAGGACCTGGATGATTTTTTATATCCGGGCCCTTTTTGGTTGCAGCAGCAACCGACAGAAGCAAATAAAGCTGTTATAATAACTCTCATGATATAAAAATAAAAGAGCTCTTTGTATCATTGGGTTAGTTAAAACTAACTAAAAAATAAAAAAGGAGACTTTCTATGAAAAAAGTATTATCACTTTTCCTTGCTGTCGGATTAAGCATTTCCCTTGCAGCCTGCGGCAATTCCTCCGCTTCTTCACAAAAAGCTTCCGAAGCGCCAACAAGTACCTCAGAAGCCGGTGAACAGGCTTCTGAAAGCAGTACGGCAGCAGAATCCGTTGCGGCAGCGGATCCCATTACCATTACTCTGGGGGTCCCGGCATCCCCGCCCACACTGCCCATTCTCCGAATGAAAGAGAGCAAGGCCTTAGGAGAGAATGTGGAGCTGAAGCTGGATATCTGGAGCGAACCGGAGACCTTGATTGCTATGACACAGGATGGGGCCCATGACATGTTCGCATTTCCCCTTACAGTGGTATCCACCCTGTATAATAAGGGCGTCGGAATCCGGCTGATGAACGTGAACACCTGGGGAGTTACATATTTTATCACCTCTGATCCTGAATTTAAAACCTGGACTGACCTTAAAGGGAAAACCCTTTATGTACCGCTTCAATCCTCGCCTCCGGATGCCTTATCACAGTATTTTCTTTCCGAGGCAGGACTTACGGTGGGAACGGATGTGAACATTGTATACGGTTCTTCCTCAGAGATCGCTTCCCTGCTGGGTTCAGGAGAGGCGGAATACGGTGTCATGCTGGAGCCTCTGGTCACTAAAATACTGCAGTCCAATGAAAACCTGCGGATTGCTTTCAGCTTTGAGGAGGAATGGCAGAGGGCCAATCATACCGATACAAAAATCCCCAATGCCGGTTTTGGAGCGGCCCAGAAGTTTATTGATGAAAATCCCGAATTGACGGCCCAATTCCAGAAATCCTATGAGGAGGCTATTAAATGGGTCAATGAAAATCCTGCCGAAGCCGGTGTTCTGGCAGAAAAGTACTTGGGATTGCCTGCAAAGGTTGTTGAAAAGGCGATTCCCAATATGGGACTGGAATTTAAAAAGACCGGTGATGCAAAAGAGGAACTGGACATGCTCTACCAGCTGCTTTTTGATTTCAATCCTAAAATGATCGGCGGTAAAATTCCCGACAGCGGAATGTATTATGATGCGGAATAATATCCCCCAAAAGTCATCGGTATGGGATTTTCTTTTAGCAATGGGAATCATTCTGGCCCTGTGGCAGCTGCTCACTCTGTTTTTTCCGCCCCTGGTACTTCCGGGAATCAAAAGTGTGATTCTTAAGCTGAGAGAGATTTTTACCACGGCAGTATTCTATAAAATGATAGGGCTGACCATGGAACGGATGGTGCTGGGACTGTCTGCGGGTGTTGCAGCAGGGCTTTTTCTGGGGATTCTCATGGGGGCTGTGGGACGGCTGCGCCGGCTTTTTATGCCCATGATCGGCATTTTGCAGACCGTCCCCCCTGTTTCCTGGGTTGTGCTGGCTCTTGTCTGGTTTGGATTTAACGGGCGTCCGGTGGTGTTTATCATCGTGGTTTCCACCATACCGGTTATAGCAATCAGCGTATGCGAGGGTTTTTCCCGGATTGATTCCAAGCTTTTGCAGATGGCGTTCCTATACCACTTTACCCCTAAAAAGACTCTCAGGCATGTGATTCTTCCCTCCATTACGCCTTATTTTCAGTCTGCATTCCGCATTGCACTGGGTACGGGATGGAAAATTGCGGTCATGGGGGAGGTGCTGACCACCAGTGATGGAATCGGGGGAATGATCAAGCTGGCCAGGCTGAACATTGAACCGGACAGTATCATAGCGTGGTCGCAGTGATCGTAGGCCTGTTTTACCTCTCTGATTTTTTCATTGACCGGTTGTTCCGGAGAAAGGGGAATCCTCATGCTGGAAATTAGAGGTGTTTCAAAAAGGATGGGAGAGCTTCCGGTTCTAAAGGATATCAGCCTTAAAGTCAACGAAGGGGAGATTGTGGCCCTTATGGGCCCGTCAGGCTGCGGAAAGTCAACACTTTTTAACCTCATTTCAAGGCTGGATATTCCTGATTCAGGTTCCATGGAAGGTATCGGGGACTCGGTTGCCTGTGTCTTTCAGGATGACAGGCTGCTGCCCTGGAGGACGGTCTGGGAGAATATCCGGCTGGTAAGAGATCCGGAGGATCCGGCGGGAATACAGGATCTGATTGAT
>JASGGP010000189.1:0-9251 GCA_047604985.1 Lacrimispora sp. | reverse complement strand
CACTTTCCCAAAAGGTGTGCGGGTATACTGTCAAACTACTATTTTCAGCAGATCCGAAAATGTGTTCAATTGATAAGTTGCAATATTGCATGATATCCCATCCCCAATTGCCCCGCAGTCCATATTTCCGGCTTTGGCAGCTTCCAGTCCGGCTTTGGCATCCTCTACCACAAGGCAGTCTTTCGGGTCCTCAAAAAGGAACCGGGCCGCTTTTATAAATACTTCCGGGTCAGGCTTGGAATATGTAATATTATTTCCGTCAGAAATGGCGTCAAAATACCGGGAAAGGCCAAGGCGCTCCAGGATAAATCCTGCATTCTTACTGGAAGAGCCGATGGCAAGCTTTAACCCTTTTAAGCGGAGGGCATCCAGTGTTTCCTTTACTTCCCGGGAAAGATCTTCCGGGTCCATGTGCTTCAGCAATTCCTTATAGATCTCATTTTTCTTTTCTGCATAAGCGGTCTTTTCTTCCTGGTTCATGTTCCCGTGATAATTCTCCAAAATAATCTCAAGGCTTTCCATGCGGCTCACTCCGCGCAGGCGGTGATTGATTTCTTCATCAAAATAAACGCCCAGTTCATCCGCCACCTGCTTCCAGGCCTGATAATGGTACTTATCTGTATGGCAGATGACGCCATCCAAATCAAAAATTACTGCCTTATATTTCATAAGGAATTCCTCCTATTTCTCCTGTCCGGTTTCTGAAAGGTTTGATATTACAACTGCTCCCAGGATGATTATGCTGCCCGCCACCATACGGGGAGTGATAATTTCTCCAAGAATCAGAATAGAAAACATCGTTCCAAATACAGATTCCAGGGACAGGATAATGGCCGCTTTTGTTTCATCCACATATTTCTGACTGGCTGTCTGAAGCAGATAGCATACCGTAGTACTGATCACGCCTAAATAAAGCACACTTAAGGTTCCCATTGCTGTAACGTGAAACTGTGTCTCCCCAAAGGCTATCAGGCTGATGAAAGATAAAAAGAATGCGGTTATCATCTGAATAAAGTTCAATACAGTAGCGCGGTATTTCTTTACAAATTCACTTGTAAGAAATATTTGAAATGCAAACCCGACAGCACAAACCAGGGTCAGTCCATCCCCAAGGCCTAAGGAAAAATTATGGTCCAATGACAGCAGGGCCACGCCTGCCACAGACATCACTGCCCCGGCTATCCCTTTTGCTCCGATTTTCTTTCTTAGAATCAGAAATGAAATAAACGGCACAATCACTACATTTAATGCTGTTAAAAAGGCATTTTTAGAGGGCGTGGTGTATTGCAGCCCCACAATCTGAAATGCAAATCCGGCAAAGAGGGCGACCCCCATAAGCCCTCCTGCCATTACTTCTAACTTTGTAATTCCTTTTAAAGACCTGATACTGATCAGCCCCATTAAAATTGTGCCTAATAGAAACCGGACCGCCATAATCTGGAATGGCCTCATGCTCTCCAGTGCCATGTCGCTGGCGACAAAGCCGCCGCCCCATATAATGGTCACCAGAATAAGCCCTCCGATTGCAAGTCTCTTTTTCATGAAAATGTCCTCTCTATTCCCTGGATGCCTTTAGTATCTGCCCATTCACCTTTACTTCCAACGCCTCTCCGTCCAATACCTTTACGATGACGCTGTTATCTTTGCTGATGGTGATCTTTAACCTGGAATTCTGATAGTGAAGACAAAAGTCCAGACTTTCCCATTCCTTTGGCATATGAGGGCGGATACACAATATTCCGTCTTCTCCAATGGAAACCCCGGCAAAGCCAAATACGACGGTCTGCCATACGCCGCCGGTATTTGCAGCATGAATCCCTTCCCTCGTGTTTTTCTGTAAGTTCAGCAAATCAATGAAAGCTGCCCGTTTTAAATAGCGGTATGCCTTGGAATCATCTCCTACCTTTAATCCCATAACAGAGTAAATGCTTGGACTTAAAGAAGAGCCATGAAGAGTGCGTTTCTCATAATACCGGTAATTTTCCCGGATCTCATCCTCTGTAAATTTTTCTCCCATCAGGTGCAGCAGCATGACCACATCCGCCTGCTTAATAATCTGTGTCTGCCTTGCCTTTCTGGTTTTTAATGCCTCCGGACGCAGGGGCCAGTCATTTTCATCGTATTTTTCAATCACCACATCTTCCAGCTTAAAGTAACCCTCAAACTGCTCCAACAAGCCCCCACCTTCCTTTCTTGGAAGGTATATCTTTTCCTGGACGATCTTCCAATCTTTGATTTCCTGAGCTGTCAGCCCTGTTTTCTCGATCAGTCCATCGTATTCCTTGGAATGCTCTTTCTTAAGGGTATCAATTAAGTCAATCACATAGGCCAGATTCCACTTCGCTAAATAATTGGTATAGAGATTGTTATTCACCGGCTCATGCCATTCATCAGGGCCGGTTACCTGGTTAATCTCATAGCGGTCCTTTTCTGAAACATATTCACACCGGCTGGCCCAAAACCTTGCTGTCTCCGTTAAAATCTCCGCCCCCTGGTTCAGTAAAAATTCTGTGTCCCTGGTTATTTTCACATAATTATAAATGCCATAAGCAACTGCTGCCGTCACATGGTGCTCATAAACTGCCACATAACAGCGGTAACAGGAACCATCAGGCTCAATGGTCCAGTCAGGACACTGCTCTGTGCCGTCATCCGCAGACTCCCATGGGTATTGTGCACCTTTATAACCGTTTTTTCCGGCATTGGCTCTTGCCGCTTCCAGCAGATGATACCGGTAAGATTCCAGATTCTTTGCCGTTTCAGGAAAGATGTATGCAAAAAAGGGAAGCATGAAAATCTCCGTATCCCAAAAAGCATGCCCGCCGTATTCTTCTCCGGAAAGAAGCTTTGCGCCTACATTGACCCTGGCATCTCTCTCATTGCCTGTGCTCATTAAATGGAAAATATTAAAACGGACTGCCCGGTCCAGCTCAAAATCACCTGCAATGCGGATATCCGCCGCTTTCCACATGTCCTCATAAACGGCTTTATGGGCTGCCAGCTCTTCTTCAAACCCTGTTTTCAAGAATCCGTCTATTTCTTCTTTTACCTTCATGTGAAGTGCGTATCCGGCTGCTTCACGTTCCGTATACATGGATACATATTTTATGATCTCTACAGTTTCCCCTTCTGTGGCATCAAAATCACCAAATTCCACTCCCTGTTCCCCAAAGGCATGGAACATCCTGTTTTTTAAAATGTCCCTGCCGCTTTTATAAGCTTCGATCCGGCATCCGGCTCCTGCATGAAGGTGGTCATCCTTTGTGGCCACCTCCATATATATACCGTCTTTATCCAGCCTTTCATTTGCTGTCATGCATGTATGCTTTACTTTAAAACGGGGAGCATCATGGAAATTAATAATGGTACCGTCAATGATGTTTTCCACTTCTATGATTCCGCTGTAATTTAACGGTGTGACATATAGTTTAATTCCCATGCGGTGTACATTGGCACGGCTCACAAACCGGATTCCTTCCACCAGGGTTTCTCTTCCCTTTTTATCCCGCAATACAATGCTTTTTGCAAGAAGGGCCTGCTTCATATCAAGAGCCCTGGAAAATTTAAGAATCTCGCAGTTTTCTATTCCGATCAGTTCTTTTTCAATATAAAGCTTTATCCCAAGCCAATTGGGAAGGGCAGCGAGCTCCCGCATAAAGGTTTCTGACTTATCAAATACTCCGTTAATATATAAATAGGGAAGAGATATTTTTCCTCCTTCTTCATGGCTTCCCCGGATACCCAGATAGCCATTGGATAAACTGAATAAGCTTTCAAATTTCAGATTTTCTTCCGGATCATATTCCGGCTGCAGAATCATCCAGTCATCGGAGCTTAACAGCTCTTTTAATTTTCCTGAAAATCTCTCTTTTATCATTCTCTGACTGCTCCTTTATCTCTTCCTAGTCCAAATAACGCTTCTTTGCTTCCTTTCTTACTTCCCCGTCATCAACCACCTGCAATACAAATGTCATAGAAAAATCCTGAAGCTTTACTTTAAACTCTTCCAGCTGTTCCTCTCCGCAGCTATTGCTTCCAAGGCCGGACTGTAAATAATCCAGATGGATTTCAACATGGTCTGCCCGCTGTATCTGGAATGGGTGTTTTGCCTCTTCCAGGCTCTCATCCGTATAATTTGCAAGATTTAATCCCAAAGGCGTTTCCATCCTGCATAACAGGCTCTTATTGCCATCTCCTATTCCAAACCACTTTACTTCTTCCCTGTGGCCGTTTTCCTGAGGGAACACATAGCTGATCCCCATTCCGTCCACGGAACTGGAGTAAATCCCCATAACGCTGGCGGCTTTGCTGTCTGAATAGCTTTCACCTGGTCCAAGGCCATACCACACCGCCTTTTGCAGGGATTGATTCCCTTTCATAACCACACCGATTCTTGGGAGAAACGAGGGTTCCAGTTTTCCTCTCTGAACCGCCTTGCCCTGCAAATTCACTTTGATCTGGCCGCAGGAATAGATGGTATATTCATAATCGCATTCAAAGCCCCAGGACTGATTTAAGCATCCAAAATATTTTCCAATAGAAACAACTGTTTTATCTGCCTCTGTTTTATAGGTAACATATTCTGTCTGTTCACTGGATTTCTGAATAAAATACTTATTCATCCAATCCTCTTTCTTATACATATCATTATCAATGGTGGCACGGTATACGTTCATTACCGGGCCTCCGCTTAAATATTCCTGGCCTTCTGCCGCAACAGACAGCAGTTTCCCAAATACTTTATGAAAAGTTACCGTAACTGCTCCATTCCCGACCTTGAGGATATCCGTTGTTTCAGATACTTTCAACGGTTCCCCTTTAGGGCGCTCCTCCAGCACATCACAGCATATATCCAACGGAAACTGTACCTTTAAAATCTCATGACCGGCTTTGGCAAAGTTTGTATCCTCTTTCCGGCATACCGCAATATTCAAATAGTAATCGGTATTTGCTTCAGGCATGAACGGACGGAAAGGTATGATTACCTTCTCTTCTTCATGAGGAAGGGCGGTCATATCAGAAATGTACCCTTCCTGAATCATATGTTCTTCTGTCCGGATCTCCCACCTTAAGGAAACATAGTCCAGCGTCAGAAAGTCATAGTAATTCTTTACAAGAATTTCCCGGCCCGGCCCGGTTCTTATCACTTCCACCGGAGCAATAACCTGCTTATATTCCAAAAGGGCTGGGGAAATGGTTCTGTCCGGCATCAGAAGCCCATCAATACAGAAATTCCCGTTGGTGGGAAAATCCCCGTAATTACCGCCATAGCGGTAGTAGCTTCCCTTTTCTTCTTCCGTATAGATGCCATGGTCATACCATTCCCACAGAAAACCGCCTTGAAGCCGTTTATATCTGCGGTACATTTCCTGATATGCCTTTAAACCGCCCGGTCCGTTTCCCAGGGCGTGTCCGTATTCGCACATAACATGAGGCTTATTCCCTTTACAATCTGATTCCCCAATCTCTTTCAACCTTTTCAGCCTTGTGTACATGGTAGAATACACGTCGGCCACTTCCGTTTCATGATCTCCTTCATAGTGAAGCAGCCTTGTATCATCCAGTTCCTTTATTGCCTTGGCAGCGCTTTTAAAATTACAGCCAAAGCTGGACTCATTTCCCATAGACCACATAATAATGCAGGGATGATTCCGGTTTTTCTTGACCATGCGGACGCTTCTGTCCACATAGGCATCTTTCCAGGAGGGGTCATTTGTAATCCAGTCATACCGTTCTACCCATTCAAAGCCATGGCATTCTAAATCCGCCTCATCAATCACATAAAGCCCATATTCATCACATAAATCATACAGATATCCATTGGCAGGATAATGAGAGCAGCGCAGCGCATTGATATTATACTGCTTCATAAGCCGGATATCAGCTTCCGTCTGTTCCCGGGTCACACAACGCCCTTCTTTTGGATGAAAGTCATGATGGTTTACGCCATTTAACAGAATAACCTGATTATTAACTTTAAAGTTATCATCCTTTATTTCAACCTTGCGAAATCCCACGCGCACCACGACTTCATGAGTGCCGGAAGATACTGTTAATTCATATAAATCAGTGGTTTCTGCTGTCCAGAGTTCTGCATCGGGAATCATTTCGCTTAAGCATGCCTTGCCCGCCTTTGTCTGAAAGCTTCCACCGGTTACCGCCTTTCCATTTCTTTCTAATTTCCATGTACCCTCACATGTTTCCTGCTTTGTGGTAATATCCGCTCTCAATATCCCATTTTTATAAGCACTGTCCAAATCTCCATTCACCGCACAATCAATGATACTGTCTTTCGGTTCATTGATTAATTCCACATCACGGTAAATCCCGGAGAGCCACCACATATCCTGGTCTTCCAAATAAGTTCCGTCAGACCATTTATAGACCCGCAGGGTAATATCATTTTCCCCTTCCTGAACATAGGCCGTAATATCGAATTCACTTGGAAGGCGGCTGACCTTGCTGTATCCTGTATACGTTCCATTGATCCACACATCAAACGCGCTGTCCACGCCGTGGAATTTTAAAATAGTATCATTTTCAATCCATTCTCTGCTGATATGGACTGTTTTCTTATAAATTCCGGTAGGATTTTCTGAGGGTACAAAAGGCGGATTAACCGGAAACAAATACAGCACATCCGTATAATGCATCCGGTCATAGCCTCTTAACTGCCACACAGACGGAACATCAATCCTATCCCAATCTGTACCTGCTCCTTTGTTCATAAATCCTTCCGGGGACAGTTCCGGCGCTTCCAAATAGAGGAATCTCCACTCTCCATTTAAATCAATTCTGGAAGCAGAATCTTTATAAAATTCTGTGCGGGCTTCCCTTCTTCCAATATGTCCAAGATTCTGGTCTTCCCATCTCTTTTTGTTCGCCTTATCATTTTTTGTCTCTCCTCTATGTGTTTGTGCCAAACAAATCCCGGCGGTTCTATCTATTTAATAGAACCGCTTGTCCCCTCTACAATATACTTTTGCGCAACAATGAATGCGATAATCGGCGGGATAATCATAATAATCGTAATACAAAGCATAGGGATAATCCGTGTGCTGTGAACTCCCTTAAAGGTTGCGAGCCCTAAAGCAAGGGTATATTTGCTTCTGTCCTGAAGAAAAATCAAGGGTCCCAGATAATCATTCCATACCGTAATCATATTTAAGACACCCACCAGAATGAGGGAGGGTTTTAAGATCGGCATGAAAATTTTCCAATAAATCTGAAATGCATTGGCCCCATCAATTCGCGCCGCCTCTTCAAAGTCCTTGGGAACTCCCATTAAAAATTGCCTCATTAAGAAAATATAGTAGGCAGAGCCAAACCATGCCGGCACAATCAGCGGTTTTAATGTATTAATCCAGCCAAATAATTTAAATTCCATATATTGAGGAATCATGGTAACATCCCATGGAATCATCATCGTAGAAAGTAAAATCATAAATAAGAGATTTTTTCCTTTAAATTCAAACCTCGCAAAGCCATATGCCACCAAAGAGCAGGATAGGATCTGCCCGGCAGTGGTCATAACCGTAATGATAATGGAATTCTTTAAATATGTGCCAAAAGGCTGTGATCCCCATGCATTTTTAAAATTCTCAAACAGCCACTTGGCCGGAAATAACCGGGGCGGATAGGCAATGGCCTCTGCTTCCGTCTTAAAAGCGGTAAAGAACATATAAATAAAAGGTGCGAGAAAGTAAATTGCAACAGCAGTCAGCAGGGTATAGATAATCGCTTTTGATTTCCTGGACATCTTCATTATTTTTTACCTCCCCTTTTTTTCTTTCCATTCTTTGCTTCCGTCTCATAAAAAACCCAAGTAGAAGAAGACTTAAAGATCAGTGCTGTGAGAATCAGGATAATAATAAACATCACCCATGCATTGGCACTTGCATACCCCAGCTTATGGTGTTTAAAAGCATTGTTATAAGTATAAAGCCCATAAAAATAAGTGGATTTTAGCGGACCTCCCTGGGTCAGCAGCATGACCAGAGTCACCTGCTGGAAAGAGCTGATGACAGAAGTGATTAAATTAAACAAAATGGTAGGTGTAATAATCGGCAGCGTAATGCTGAAAAACTGTCTCACAGGACTGGCTCCATCCAGAGATGATGCTTCATATAAATCAATTGATATATTCTTAATATCCGTGTAAAAAATAAGCATCATGGTTCCTACGCCAAAGGCGCTTGCCAAAATAACCGCAAACAGCGCCCATGCAGGATCTACCAGCCACCTGGGGCCTGTAATACCCAGTAAAGATAATAAATAATTCAATACACCATAGTCTCCGTTTAAAATCCAGCCCCAGATAATTGATACTGCCACTCCGGAAATAACTGCCGGTATATAAAAGATTGTACGGTATATTTTTACCCCATTGACGGGCTGCGTGATTAACATTGCAAGGAATAAGGCAATTGCCATATTTAAGGGCACAAAAATTGCCGCATACTTCAAGCTGATTGTCAGAGACTTCCAGAACTGAGTATCCTTTGTAAACATTTCAATATAATTGCCGACCCCTTTAAATACCGGATCAGACGTCAAGGGCCAGTCAAAAAAGCTCATGCCCAGGGACAGAATAAGCGGTCCGATTGTAAATACCAAAAAACCAATGATCCACGGAGTAATGAAGAAATACGGAGTTGCATTCCTTATAAACTTTTTTTGCTTCATAGCGTTTCTCCCCTTAAGCTGATTCTTTTTTCATAGCCTTTAGAGGAAGCCGGCTGCCTGGGGTCCATGCCCCAGACGGCCAGATTCTTCTTTTCCATTTTGTTTTACTGCTGTACCGCGCTGTTCAATACCTCCGGGACACTCTGTAAGGAACTTGGATTAAATACTTCTTCAAAGGACAGAGATAATTTCTCTGACAGCTCAGACCAATCCTTAATAATAAAGCTTGCAGGAGTATAACCGGTGCTTTGTTTAAGCATAAGGTAGAATGGCGCATATTCTGGCTGCTCCATAATCTTTTCAGATTCCACAACACTGTTTAAAACCGGTAATTCCAGCCCGATACGCGCTTTATTGGATTCCTCATTGGTCCAGAACTTTACAAACTCCCATGCCGCTTCTTTATTCTTGCTGTCTTTGGAAATAGAAAGACCGGAAGAGCTTAAAATGCTGACGGAATCTTTCCCTCCATTAGCAAAAGCAGGAATTGTAACCACTCCATAGTTTAATCCGTCTTCTTTCAGGGAGTTCATTGACCAGGCGCCATAAACATACATTGCCGCTGC
>JASGGP010000188.1:0-9286 GCA_047604985.1 Lacrimispora sp. | reverse complement strand
ACACTTACTCAAGAAAGAGTAAGGAACTAATATTAATTTAACATACGAGGAAAGTTCATCCTATACGATAAAAACCCTCCGGGGAATCGCACTGCGGCGGTAAGGTTGGATGTCGCAGAAGCGACCCAGCCCAGGCGGAGAATCCCGCACGCGGGATTCTTTCTTGTTCTGTTTCCGCATAAAAAGCGGGACAAAAGACATCTTATGACAAATCCCAACAAAAATAAAGTAAATATTACATAGTTAAACGATTAAATATTTTTATAAATTGTGCAAAAGTACTTTACAGAATAATTAGTATGTGTTAGTATGCAGTTATGAGGATTAAGAACGGTTATTAAGGCAGCAAAAATGTTGAAAATTCCAGAAAATTAGAAAAAAAGTAATTTTATGTATTAAACGTTTAATGTAAAGATTTGCAATGACCATAGAATGAGGTGTATGTGATGAAAGAAAAACTGCGCAGTATCCCATTGAAAAAAATAGAAATCAACGATAAGTCCTGGAATAAATACATTGATCTTGTAAAAGAGGTCATCATTCCTTACCAATGGAGCATATTAAACGATTTAATAGAGGATGCAGAGCCCAGCCATTGCATCCACAATTTCAAGGCAGCTGCCGGAGAAGAGGACGGAGAGTTTCAGGGAGCAGTATTTCAGGATACGGATGTGGCCAAGTGGCTGGAAGCGGTGGCCTATTCCCTGGAATGCCGCCCTGATGAGGCGCTGGAAAGGCTTGCGGATTCCACCATTGACTTAATCGGCAGGGCCCAGCAGAAGGACGGATATCTGGATACGTATTTTATCATCAAGGAGCCAGGTTCCAGATGGCAGAACCTGATGGAAGGCCATGAGCTTTATACGGCGGGCCATATGATTGAGGCAGCGGTAGCCTATTATGAAGCCACGGGGAAAGACCGGTTTTTAAATATCGTATCAAGGCTTGCAGATTTGATCTGTAAGGTGTTCGGCCCTGGAGAGGAACAGTGCCACGGCTATCCGGGGCATCAGGAGATTGAACTGGCTTTGGTCAAGCTGTACCGTGTGACAGGGAAGAAGAATTATCTGGACCTGGCAAAGTATTTTATTGACCGCCGGGGTGTGGGAGAAAACTATTTTCTTTCCGAGGTGGAAAGAAGAAATCACCAGTACATTTTCCAGGAATTTATGGATTATGATCCCAAGTATTCCCAGTCCCACATTCCTGTCCGGCAGCAGAAACGGGGAAGGACATGCGGTCAGAGCCGTTTACATGTACAGCGCCATGGCGGATCTTGCTTATGAATATGAGGATCAGGAACTCCTTGAGGTATGCAAAGGGCTGTGGCAGAACATTGTATCAAAGAGAATGTATTTAACCGGCGGAATCGGGTCTTCGGGACTTTTGGAGCGCTTTACGACGGATTATGACCTGCCCAATGACTGTAATTATTCGGAGACCTGCGCCTCCATCGGACTGGCCCTTTTTGGAAAACGGATGGCGGAAATCACAAGGGACGGTTCCTATATGGATGGTGTGGAGCGTTCCCTGTATAACACTCTGCTTTCAGGAATTGCCCTGGACGGGAAAAGCTTCTTTTATGTCAATCCCCTGGAGGTCTGGCCGGACAACTGTATTCCCAGGACCTCAAAGGAGCATGTAAAACCCAGGCGGCAGAAATGGTTTGGAGTGGCCTGCTGCCCGCCCAACATCGCAAGAACCCTGGCCTCCTTTGGGCAGTACATTTATTTCCAGAACGATTCTACACTTTATGTAAACCTCTACGTCAGCAGCCAGGTGGCGACAGAGCTTTGTAAAGAGGAGCTCAGCTTCCGGATGAGGACAGAGCTTCCTCAAAACGGAAAGTGTTCCGTGGAAATCCAAAGCAGGGGAAAAGAGGAGAAGACAGTGGCATTCCGGATTCCTTTCTGGGCCCAGAATTTTAAGATTCAGGATTCTGAGGGGCAATGTCTGAATGCAGAGGTCAGAAAGGGATACGCCTATATATCCGGCAGATTCGAGGATATGGTCCTGACGGTGACTTTCGGACAAAAGGCGGCATTTGTCCGGGCAAATCCAAAGGTGAGAGCGGACGCAGGGAAAATTGCCATTGTAAAGGGACCGGTGGTTTACTGCCTGGAAGAAGCCGATAACGGAGACAATCTGGCTTCCATCTATGTGGACGGCAGTCAGGAGCTGACTGAGGTATTTGAGCCGGAGCTCTTGGGCGGGACCTTAACGATACATTTAAAAGGAAAAAAGATAAGCACAGAGGGCTGGAATGAAAACCAGCTTTACGGTGACCGGGAAGTGAAATTTACTGAACTGGATTTAAAAGCGATTCCCTACAGCAGCTGGGCAAACCGGAAACCCGGTGAGATGACGGTGTGGATGAAAGAGCTTATCCAATAGGATCATACAGATGGTATCATCTGATTTGATAGAGCATGAAACGTAAAAAAGGAGGATTTATAATGAAAAAACGGGTATTAGCAGTACTGTTGTCCGCAGTAATGGCAGCATCCATGATCGCCGGATGCAGCGGCGGAAAGGGAGGAAGCACGGAAGCGGCAAAAGATACGGCTTCCGCAGGGAAAAAAGCCATGGACGTCAGCGGGGACGATGTGACCACATTAAACGTCTGGACCTTTATTGAGCTTCATCAGGATTTCTATGTATCCATGGCGGAGAAGTGGAACGCAGCCCATCCGGATAAGAAGGTGAAGCTGGTACTGAGCAATATGCAGTACGATGATATGCACAACAAGCTGTCCCTGGCTCTGGAATCAGGAGAGGGCGCGCCGGATATCGTGGATATAGAGCTTGGAAAGTTCCCGTCCTTTATGGTTGGAAATATCGGCCTGATGGAACTGAATGACTATGTAAAGCCCTATCAGGATAAAATCGTCCAGTCCAGACTTGACATTTATACAAAGAACGGCAAGATCTACGGATTCCCCACCCATGTAGGAACTACAGTGGCATTTTACAATGAAAAGCTTTTAAACGATGCAGGCGTCAATTACAAGGACATCAAGACCTGGGATCAGTTTAAGGAAGCCGGTGTGAAATATCACGAGGCCACTGGAAAATACTTTGCCTGCGTGGAAACGTCTGCACAGTGGATGGTGAATTTAATGCTGGCTCAAAAGGGCGGAGACTATATTGATAAGGACGGAAAGCTGAATTTAACCAGCCAGGAGATGACAGACGTTCTGGAATACATCAAGGGAATGCAGGAAACCGGCGCATTTGGAACAGTTCCCGGCGGACAGCCTGACAACGAGGAAGCTTATCCTCACTATAATTCCGGAGAATATGCAGTACAGATCATGCCTTTCTGGCAGACCTCAAGATACGTAAATTACATGGGCGACTTAAAGAAGCAGGTTGCCATTGCCAACGTGCCGGTATGGGATGAAAATGACGGCGAAATCGCAACCATCGGCGGCGGCGGTACAGGAACAGCTATTGTAAAGAGCGGCAAGAATGCAGAGCTGGCAGCAGAAGTGATGGCATTTATCAAGCTTTCTGAGGAATCCAATAAAGAAGTTTGGAATGTGCTGGGATTTGACCCTGTAAATACGGCTGTATGGACAGATACCGCTCTCACACAGAACCCGGACAACAAGTTCATCCAGTATTTCACCAATTATCCTTTTGACGCCCTGCTTAAGACAAAGGACAGCATCGGCATTCTTCAGTCCTATACCGATGAAAAATATCCGTCCATCAACAACGAATTCTGCAACGTTACCTTAAACAGCATTTTCGAGGACGGCATGGATGTGAAAGAGGCGCTGCAGCAGTCACAGGATACTTTGAGCAACGAATTTAAAGAATAGCAACAGGCCGGGCTGCAGGTGATTTTATCTCCTGCAGCCATTGAACAGGCTTTATCAGAAAAGGGGTATATAATTAATGAAGAAATTCTTTTACTCAAAAAAGATAGCTCCCTACGTATTTATCTGCCCGTTTGTCATCACGGTGTTGCTATTCTGGCTGGTTCCTATCTGCAACGGCGTGCTTTTAAGTTTTCAGGACGTGTTAAAGGAACAGTGGGTGGGCTTTGACAACTATACGCGGCTGCTGTCTGATAAGATTTTTTTAAAGGCATTATGGAACAGTTTCAAATACATGGTGGGGACCCTGGTTCTTCTGATTCCTTTTCCGATGTTTTTTGCAACCTTATTAAACAGTAAGCTGATGAAAAAGGCGGATTTCTTTAAATCCATCTATTTCATACCGGCCCTGACCTCCGTTGTGGTGGCGGGTACGATTTTCCGCCTGATGTTCGGAGAGGCCTCCACCTCTCTGTTTAACCAGGTACTGAGCTTTTTCGGATTAGCCCCCATCAAATGGCTGAAAGGAGCGGGGACCAGCTACTTTGCACTGCTTCTTCTGGCCTGCTGGAGGTGGACGGGGGTGAATATCCTCTATTTCCTTTCCGGCCTGCAGAGCATTTCACCGGAACTGTATGAGGCAGCCTCCATTGACGGCGCTTCCAAATGGCAGCAGTTCCGGAAGATTTCCGTGCCTTTAGTAAAGCCCACCACGGTTTATGTCCTTACCATCAGCATTTATGCGGGACTTTCCATGTTCCTTGAGAGCAATATGCTGTTTAAGGGGAACAATTCCCCCAACAACATCGGGCTCACAATTGTAGGCTATCTTTACCGCCAGGGCGTGGAAAAGCGTGCCTTAGGCTATGCCTGTGCAGTAGGACTGATCCTTTTGATCGTGGTCATGGTAGTGAATATCATACAGCTGAAGGTCACAGGCACTTTCGAGGAAGAGAGGGATTGATATGAGCAGAACAGACAGAAAAAATCCATCTGACATAAAGGCCAGGAAAAAATGGGCAACAGCCGGGCTGGTGGTCCTCTTTGCCATTCTCGCCATATTGATCGTCCTTCCTGTGTGGGTCCTTTTTGTGGCAAGCTTTAAGCCCGGAAGCGATCTTCTTCAATACGGCTTAAACCTGGATATAAAATTTTCCAGAATGAATCTTGACAATTACGTTCTGCTTTTTACCGGACGTCATGAATACTGGAAATGGTTTTTTAACAGCATCTGCCTTACTGTGATCACCGTAGCATGTACCCTGCTTGTAAGCTCCTTTGTGGGATATGGATTCGCGGTTTATGAATTTAAGGGAAAGAAAGTTTTATTCATTATTGTGCTTCTGATCCTGTCCATTCCCCTTGAGGTTGTTATGCTTCCCCTGTATAAGCAGCTTTCCACCTGGAAGATGATGGACAGCTATGGGGCCATCATCCTTCCTTTTGTGGCTCATGCCTCTACCATCTTTTTCTTCCGGCAGTATCTGGTGAGCATCCCTCAGTCTCTCCTGGAAGCGGGAAGGATCGACGGGGCGACGGAGTACGGGATTTTTTACCGGCTCATTGTGCCTTTAATGAAGCCTGCGTTTTCCGCCATGGCCATTTTAAACGGAATGAATGCATGGAACAATTATCTGTGGCCTCTTTTGGTCATCCGTTCTTCGGATAAGTATACACTGACTCTGGGCTTAAATACCCTCATCAATCCTTATGGGGATAATTACAGCCTTTTGATTGTAGGCTCTGTTTTCTCCGTCATACCGATCTTTCTCCTGTTTGTGGCATTCCAGAAATATTTTATTGAGGGAATGATGGCAGGGGCAGTGAAAGGTTAAGGGGGAGAGAGCATGAACAGTCAAAACTATAAGAAAACTCCTTATAATGAGCCCTTTATCGCCCAGCGGGCAGATCCTTATATTTACCGCCACAGGGATGGAACCTATTACTTTACCGCCTCTGTGCCGGAGTATGACAGGATCATTCTTCGCCGCTCGGGGACGCTTTTGGGATTAAAGGATGAAAATGAAGTGACGGTGTGGAAAAAGCATGAAAAGGGCCTTATGAGCATTCATATATGGGCCCCTGAGCTTCATTATATCAATGACAAGTGGTACATCTACTATGCGGCGGGAGATGTGGACGATATCTGGGCCATCCGTCCCTATGTACTGGAATGTGAGGATGAGGATCCCATGACAGGCACATGGAAGGAGCTGGGGATGATGGAGGCCTCAGATGAATTTTCCTTTCAGGATTTTTCACTGGATATGACGGTGTTTGAGCATGAGGGAAGCTGGTACTGCATCTGGGCGGAAAAGGTCAGCGTGGGGAGAAAGATTTCCAACCTCTACATTGCGCGGATGGAAACGCCCTGGAAGCTTTCAACAGAACAGGTTACTCTTACGGCTCCGGATTATGACTGGGAACGGATCGGGTTCTGGGTCAATGAAGGCCCTGCGGTGTTAAAGCACGGAAATAAGATATACGTCACCTATTCCGCCAGCGCCACAGGGGCCTGCTACTCCATGGGCCTGCTCACCATTGGCGCTGATGAAAATTTGCTGGATAGAAACGCCTGGAAAAAAGAAAGCCTGCCTGTTTTTGAAAGCCATCCTGAAAACGGCATCTTCGGCCCCGGTCACAACTCCTTTGTAAAGGATGAGGATGGGGTCAGCGATATCATGGTGTATCATGCCAGACCCTATGATGAGATCACCGGAGACCCCCTTTACGATCCTAACCGCCATGCCTATCTGATGAGACTGGAATGGAATGAGAAGGGCCCGGTTTTTGACGGGAAAAATAATATTAAACAGTGATAAAAATGGTATATTGTATATTGGATTCAGCATTCCACGGTATTTATCCGCACGGTGGGGTGCTGATTTTTTTTCTCTGTTGTGAATGCCTGCTTTTCATACTCCTTATCCCCGGATTTTCATATTCTGCCATATTTTTCTTTTTTTGTAAGAATTGGTAAACTTTTTGTCATAAAATATCTGAAAAGTTCAGGGAAATATAAGGAATTATTCCTGTTTTAAAAAGTATACTATGATACAATTTACTTGTAACATAAGAGACAGGAAAATCAGTGAGGAAAAGGGGGCGTGAATCTATGAAGATAAAGCCATTGATAAAAATAGTATTGCTGCTGACGATGACGGTGTGTCTGGTGACTGGATTCACTGTGGCCCATAAAGGATATGAGCTGTACCGGGAAGCTCTTGAGGAAGCCGGACTTTCAGAACGGGTGGAAGAGATCCGGGAAAAAGATGGGTATACAGAATACACGGATTTGCCCGAGGTTTATGTCAATGCGGTCGTAGCCGTGGAGGATCACCGTTTTTACCGGCATGGAGGAATTGATTTAATCGCCATTGCCCGGGCTGTGACAAATGATATCAGGGCCGGAAAGCTGGTGGAAGGGGGAAGCACCATAACCCAGCAGCTGGCAAAGAATATGTATTTTGATCAGAAAAGGGACATTTACAGGAAAGCTGCGGAGGTGTTCATGGCTCATGACATTGAAAAAAACTATACAAAGGATGAAATTCTTGAGCTGTATGTGAACTGTATTTATTTTGGAGACGGCTACTACAGCGTGGGCGATGCCAGCAGAGGCTATTTCCATAAGACCCCAGAGGAGATGACGGATTATGAGAGCACCCTTCTGGCCGGCGTTCCCAATGCCCCGTCGGCATATGCTCCTACGAAGAATCCCGGACTGGCGGAGAAGAGGCAGAGAAAGGTCCTTGAAAGAATGGAGGCCTGCGGTTATTTTTCTTCAGAGGAAGCGGAGACAGTGGCGGAGCAGATGGTGGCTTTTAATTGATAAAATTTCCCGGGAAGAAAGAGAAAGGGAAAGAATTTAGCCCGTAAGCTTGATGAATGAAAGGGCAGGCGTTATAATAGATACGTTACGAAAGATTATGGAGCGGGAGGAGCTTTTCCTCCCGCATTCAGGCATTATGCCTTGATTTACATACGAAACGGAGGAAGCTATGGCTGTCAGACAGATTACGGGCAGACGTTTGAATCAGTATGCAGAGGATTATGTGGTATTTGATTTAGAGACAACAGGAATCAGCGCCGATGAGGATTTTATTATTGAAATTTCGGCCATCAAAGTAAAAGGGCATAAGCCCGTAGAAGAATTTTCCACCCTGGTAAATCCGGGGACCCATATTCCCATTGGAGCAACCAATCTAAACGGTATAACGGATGAAATGGTAAAGAATGCGCCGGGGCTGGATAAGGCCCTGCCGGAATTTCTGTCATTTATCGGCGGAGACATTCTGGTGGGCCATAATATTCAGTCTTTTGACCTGCTTTTTTTGTACCGTGTGGCGGGAGAACTGCTGAATCAGGACGTGGCCAATGACTATGTGGATACTCTTTATATGGCAAAGCTTTGTTTGCCTCAGTTGAAGCGTTACCGCTTAACGGATATTTCGGCTCATTTCAATATAGAAACCCAGGGAGCCCACCGGGCCATGAATGACTGCATCATGAATCAGCAGTGCTATGAGAATATGGGCAAACTGCTTAATGACCAGAAAGTGAAAGACCAGAAAGAGGAAATCTGCCCCCAGTGCGGAGGTGTTTTAAGAAAACGAAGCGGGAAATTCGGGGAATTCTATGGCTGCTCCAATTATCCGGCATGCCGGTTTACCAGAAATGTGTAAGTGGTGCGTAAGAGGGATGTAAGGAGCCGGAGTTCCGGGAAGCTGCTGTGAGTTCTGATGGAATCAATGTACGGTTAAGGGGACATTGCCTGAATGGTTTGAAAATACTGCCCGGATGGGTCCATAGCTGGTTGGGAGCTATGGCCTGTAATAAAGCTGGTTCGGAAAAAGGATGTGGCAGAGCATGGAATTTTTCATAGAAAGGGCTGTGCCCGAGGATTATCAGCTCATGGCTGATGTGATTCAGCTGGTGTGGCAGCAGATGGAACGGAAAGACTGGTTTGCAGCGGATGATTCAGAATATACGTCCCGCATCTTACAAGAAGGAAAAGGAATCGGCTATAAGGCGTTTTCAAAGGATTCGGGAGAATTGGCGGGAGTTTTTCTTGTCTCTCTGCCGGGAACAGGGGAAGAAAACCTGGGACGGGATATAGGCTTTTCGGAAGATAAGCTGGGAATGGTGGCTCATATGGAGTCAATTGCCATTTTTCCGGAGTACCGGGGCCGTGGTCTTCAGTATACCATGATGCAGACTGCGGAGAAAGAGCTGAGAAAGCTGGACTTTCGGTACCTGATGTGCACAGTTCACCCGGACAATGAATTCAGCAAAAACAATATAATCAGGCAGGGATATAAGATCGTGATGACGAAAGAAAAGTATCAGGGCCATATAAGGGATATTCTGCTGAAAGAGCTCATATGACCGGATATTCTCCCCAAACCTTTGCCTAAAAAGGTGTTGACGAAGAGGCGGTTTTTACGTATACTTTTTTTAAC
>JASGGP010000187.1:0-9364 GCA_047604985.1 Lacrimispora sp. | reverse complement strand
ATGAGAAGACTTTCCGCAGATCTCCCCTGCCTTGGACGCCAAATAATCAGGGGTCAGAAAGCCCTGGGGAATAATGCAGAAGCATTCTGTTTCGCTTAATGCCAGAGCAAGAGCGGATACGGCCTTATCCTCTATAATCAGCTGAAGCCCTAACCGGCTGTCTTTTCCGCACCTGGAGAAAATAGCTTCAGCCTCTGCAAAATCGGAAATCATGCGGAAGTTTGCTTCTATGGACGACGGGGAAGATAGCGTATTTGCCGCCCCAGGAGACTCCTGGGGCGGGTTTAAAGCGGAAAATCCGGCAGCGCCGGCAGAACCGGTTTGAAGATCATCTAAAGAAGAGTTTTCTCCCAGGCTGTCTTTTAAGCTCCCTTTATTTTCTGCACCATTTCCTGAAAGTCCGCTGGCCCCGGTGCCGCTTTCCGAAAGCCCTTTTTTCCCAACCTGGTTTTTCGCCAGGGCTTTCGTGTAATCCAGACGGATATCGCAGTCCTCATTCAGCACCGTATCCTTTTCTCTCTGCTTAATTTCCTCCCTGTGGGCGGACAAAATCTCCCTGATCCTCTGGGATTCCACCTCTTCCAGGTGATTGTAGAGATTTTCAATGCTCTGGTACTGCTTTATCAGGCGGCAGGCTGTTTTCTCACCAATGCCCCAGCTTCCTGACAGGGAAAGCATACCGCCTAAGGCGACGGGATCCAATCCGTATTCTTCCCGGATACTGTCCGGTGAATAGATCTTAAACTCCACTCCCTCTTCTCCGGCCTCAGGAATCCTAAGGGACGTATTCTCTTTCACTGCCTGCAAAAGCTTTCTGTCCTCCGAAAGAATCACAGTCTCTATGTCTTCCTGCTGCCCTTCTTTTACCAGTGAGGCGATGATATCCGCAGAAATCCAGCCTTCCTTATTGAGAACCTGAACATTCATGGCAGCCAGCATTTCTTCCAGGGCTTCCTGCTGTTTGAAAAAATCCTCAAATACCTTAAGAAGATTTTCATCTTTACAGCTAAAAACTGCGGCGAGATAATCTATCTCCCCCGCTTCCAGAACTTTCGTTATCAAATTGTGGATTCCTCCGGCGCCGCCGGCGGGTAGTCCGTAAAATGCCCCTTTCAGCATGCTGCTTCCATCGATTAACAGTAATTTTTTGCCCATATTTTCTCCCATCATAGTAAGCCCAACTGAAGCCAGATCCGGCACTGCAGAAGGACTGTGATAATCAATGCCATTACGCTTAGGGTAGACACTGCATATCTTGCAATTTTTATAAGCCTTACAGCCTGAAGCCTTTGCCTGGATTGTTCCACTGCCGCTTCAAGGGCACCCTTAATATTATAATTCCCCGTTTCGGAATCCAGCTGCCGGATTCCCACATCCACGGTAAAGTAAATTTCCAGCTCCTCCCGGCAGTCGGGACAGCTTTCCATGTGTTCCAGAAATTCCTGCAATTCTTCATCTGTAAGATCATCATTGATGTATGGCATGACCAATTTTTCCGCCTCTTTACATGTCAAGACCCAGACACCTCCTTAATCCCATCTTTTTTCTATCATACAATATATTCTGTGCATTTTCAATTTAATAATCACAAAAAAACACTTGCCAAATGGAAAATCCTATGATAGAATTATGAACGTTGTAAGTGGACGCCGGCATGTCGGAATGGCAGACGAGGCGGACTCAAAATCCGTTGATGGCAACATCGTGTGGGTTCAAGTCCCACTGCCGGCACTACACCCTTGGCAGGGAATAAGGCTCTGAGAATCTGATGAAAATTCAGGTTTTTGGAGCCTTATCTCTGTGATCAGCGGTGAATCTGTTATTCTCTGCCCCATATCTTTAGATTTTTTTAATTTTAAAGATATACCGGTCATCCCGGGAACATATGTGGTATACTGTAATCAGCATCTCACAAATACGAAAGAAGGTGGTCTTATGAAACGCAACCTGCTCATCCTGTCTTTTCCCATCATATGTGCCCTGGCCCTGGCATCCTGCGGTCCTAAGAATTATGTAAAAACAGATTTATTAAGCACTCATACCACCGTATCCCCGGAAGCCATGTCCTCTGAAGCTCAAACCACAGAGCCTGTAAAAATCCAGGACACCGAAGCCCCATCCTCTTCAAGCACCACCGGAAAGGACGCCGGAATCAAAGTATCGACAGCCATCCAAACCTACAAGGAAGGCCTCATCTCCATTCAATACCCCCTCATCTCCGGCTTAGGAGACTCTTCCAAAGAGGAAGCGGTCAATGCCCTGTTTAAGAGCAATGCCCTTGAGATTTTAAAGGCTTACCCCGTAAACACGGAAAAAGACACACTTTCCATTACATGCAAAGTGATCTCTGCCGACCGGAAGCGGACCACTGCCGTTTATACCGGATCATACACCGGGGCCCAGGCCCCATACCCTGTCCAGATATTTTTCACCAACACGGTTGATATGTCACAGGCCAAGGACATAAGTCTTAAGGATTACGCGGATTCTTATACCCTTGCCGGGTACATCCTTTCGGAGGACTGCCGTTTTTACAACACTTCCCCCGAGCTAACAGAAGCCCTTATGGCCCAGCGGACCGATACAAGCCTGGAAGAATATACAAAGCTGCTGAATCAGGCCGATTTCCCCTTAAAAGAAGCTTCCTCTGACGGGACCTCTGCATTCCCCCAATCCTTCAGCTATGAAGACCAGGGCACTATTATTGTTTCCGTTCCTGTGCCCCACGCATTAGGCGATTTTGCCCTGATCGAATACTCTCCTGAAACAAAATGAGAAAAACAGTTGCCATTTTCCTCTCCCTTTGATAAAATGGGGCAGAAAATAAAATGAACCTCTGATGCAGCAAACGCAATAAGAAAGGACAAACATTACTATGGACTCTTTAATGGAAAATGTAACAATCTTTACCCACCCGCTGATTCAGCACAAGATTTCTATTTTAAGAGATAAGCGGACCGGAACCAATGAATTCCGTTCTCTTATCGAAGAAATCGCTATGCTTATGGGCTATGAAGCCCTAAGAGATCTTCCCTTACAGGACGTAGAGGTAGAAACACCCATTGAAACATGCATGACCCCCATGATCTTCGGCAAAAAGCTGGCCGTGGTTCCCATACTCCGGGCCGGACTGGGAATGGTAAACGGCATTTTAGCTTTAGTTCCCTCCGCCAAAGTAGGCCATATCGGCCTGTACAGGGATGAGGTCACTCATGAGCCCCATGAATATTACTGCAAGCTGCCAAGCCCCATTGAGCTCAGGACCATTGTGGTCACAGACCCAATGCTGGCAACCGGAGGTTCCGCAGTAGCTGCCGTGGATTTCATCAAGCAGCACGGAGGACGAAACATCAAATTTATGGCCATCATCGCCGCTCCGGAAGGCTTAAAGAGACTTCGGGAAACCCATCCGGACGTTCAGATCTACATCGGACACTTAGACCGCCAGCTCAATGAAGACGCCTATATCTGCCCTGGCCTTGGAGATGCGGGAGACCGGATTTTCGGAACAAAATAGCCGCACCGGAAACATAAAAAATTGAGGGGAGGAAAGTGAATCAATCACTTTCCTCCCCTCAATTTTTATTGTCTTTATTCTTCTGCTTCTATGGCTTTCTCAACGATTTCGCCCTGATTCTTATAAATAGAGTTTGCATCCACACACCCTCTCACACAGGAAAGAGGATAAATATTGGATTTCGGGCCGATAACTGTTCCCGGATTTAACACAGCGCCGCAGCCGACTTCTGCATAGTCTCCGATAATAGCGCCGAATTTCTTAAGGCCGGTTTCAATGTCTCCGTCTTCTGCATGAACCACAACCGTACTTTTGTCTGATTTTACATTGGAAGCCAGAGAGGAAGCGCCCATATGGGACTTATAGCCTAAAATGGAATCGCCCACATAATTGTAGTGTGGAACCTGGACCCCGTCAAAGAGGATGGAGTTTTTAATCTCTGAAGAGTTGCCTACAACCGCAAATTCACCGATGATGGCATTTCCTCTGATAAATGCACAGTGACGGATCTGAGCGCCCTTGCAAATGATGACGTTCTCTCCCATACATGCTGTGGGCGGAAGATTTACGGATTTATGAATCCAGACTGCCTTTCCTACATGGACAAATTCATCCTTTGGAAGACGCTCTCCCAGGGAAACGATGAATTCGCTGATTTTCGGAAGAATCTCCCATGGGTAAGTATTCTGTTCAAATAACAGCTTTGCCACGGTATGGTTCGTATCAAATAAGTCTTGATTTGTCATATCTTCTTTTTTCATTTTATTAATCTCCTATTTTTGGTTTTTATAATTAGCTGCCGCGGCGTCAAATACACTACGCAAATCGTAATGGTTATTGAGCCTTAACACTCCTGTAGTGCGTCCGGCAACAAAATTCTCCAGCTTCTGCATATACTCATCCGGGGTTATGCTTCCCTCTGCCACATAAGTCAGCCCTTTCTCCCAGCTGGCCGTCAGTTCCGGATTAAGGAGCTGGCGTATAGAGCCGTTGACCACATCAAAAATCATTTCGCCCAAAAGAGAGGGAACAATGACCTGGGTCTTTGTATTGAGGGAAAGGTACTTGATATGGAACAGTTTCTTTAAAATCTCCGCCCGCGTGGCACTGGTTCCGATGCCGCTTCCCTTTATCTGGGCCCGCAGCTCTTCATCCTCAATGAGCTGTCCTGCATTTTCCATGGCCAGAATCATGGAACCTGACGTATAGCGTTTCGGCGGAGAAGTCTCCCCCTCTTTGATTGTCAGATTCTTAAGAGGAAGCTTCATTCCTTTTTTCAAGGAACCCAGCATGGCGATAAACGCCGGATTATCCATGTTGTTCTCATCCCCGCCGCCATCCTCTGAGGCGGTTTCGCTGTTTTTCTCTTCCTGCTTCTTCTTTCCTCCCGATACATAGGCAATCTTTAAATACCCTTCTTCCAGCATGACCCTGAAATTGGCAAAAAAGTGTTCCTGGATGGGCGAAACAGGGCCCGGAGTATCTGATGCAAGCTCCAAAGCATATTTCTGATAAACGGCCGGGGGATAAAAAATGCTCAGGAACCTTCTGCTGATAACCTCATACACCTTCGCGGTTAAGGCAGACAAGCCCTTTAAGGCCCCCAGCCCCTGTCCTGTCGGTATGATCGCATAGTGGTCGGTGATTTGCTTATCATTTACATACCTGGTTTTTTCGATGGTCTTATAAGAGCCCTTTTCCAGGATCTCTGCCGCGGCTTCCCCTAAAGGCTCAAAGCCCTTCAGGCCGCCGATGTTCTTATAAATTTCCTTAGCCACTGCCGTAGAAAGCACTCTTGCATCGGTTCTTGGATAGGTAACCAGCTTCTTTTCGTAAAGCTCCTGAACCTGCTTCAAGGTCTCGTCAGGGCTGATCTTGAACATCCTGGAACAGTCGTTCTGAAGCTCCGCCAGGTTATAGAGCAAGGGAGGATTCTTTGTTTCCTTTTTCTTTTCAATAGAAACCACAGTTCCCTCCATGGGATCCATGGCGGAAAGAAACCCGATCAGCTCTTCCGCATATCTCCGCTCCTTAAAACCATTTTCCTTATAGAGAAATGGAGATTCAAAATACCGGGAACCGGGAACGCTCTTCCATTCCCCGTCAAAATCCAGGCCAAGCAAGGGATCTGACGCATCCGGACCGGAAAACGTGCCGATTACGCGGTAAAACGGGGTTTTTACAAACTCCCTTATCTCCCGCTCTCTCCGCACCACCATCCCCATGACGCAGGTCATGACCCGCCCTACGGATATGACCGTATTTTTCTCGCTTTTTAAATAGTTGGAAATATGTTGTCCATACCTTAGTGTAAGCAATCGGGAAAAATTAATTCCCATGAGATAATCTTCTTTTGCCCGCAAATAGGCAGAGGCCGAAAGATTATCGTATTCAGATTCATCCTTTGCCTCCCGGATTCCTCTTAAAATCTCATCCTCTGTCTGGGAATCGATCCAGACCCGCTTCTGTTTCTTATTCCGGACTCCGGCCATCTGGGCCACCAGACGGTAGATATATTCTCCCTCACGCCCTGAGTCAGTGCAGACATAAATGGTGTCCACCTCCGGGCGGTTTAACAGGCCGCTGACAATTTTGAACTGCTTTTCAACTCCTGGGATGACCTCATACTTAAATTCTTTGGGAAGAAAGGGAAGGGTGGAAAGGCTCCACCGCTTGTATTTTGGATCGTACACCTCCGGATAACTCATTGTGACCAGATGTCCAACGCACCAGGTTATGATCGCCTGATCCGATTCTATGTATCCATCACTCCGCCTTCCCTTTACTTTCAGGGCATTGGCAAACTCCTGGGCCACACTTGGTTTTTCTGCAATGTATAACGATTTCGACATATATCTCCCTGCTGCTTCGTAATAATAACCGTTCTATTATACCATTAAAACGCATGAATGGCAATGACCTGCCAAAACCTATTATAACATTGAAAAAATGGAATATCAATGGTACAATGGTAAACAATTTATTTACAAATCTTTTACGCAAAAGAGAAGGAGGGTTCACTGATGTCTGTGCAGAAAGTGAAAGAATATTTAAAAGACTTTGGAAAAGACAGCCAGATCCGGGAATTTCCTGTTTCCAGCGCAACTGTGGAGCTGGCTGCAAAAGCCCTTGACGTAGAGCCTGCCCGCATAGCAAAAACCATGTCTTTTCACGGAGATGAGACAAATGGCTGCATCCTGGTGGTGACTGCGGGCGATACAAGAATTGACAATGCAAAGTTTAAAAAGCAATTCGGCTTCAAGGCAAAAATGCTGGGAGCCCAGGAGGTATCCATGCTCACCGGCCACGAAATCGGCGGCGTCTGCCCCTTTGCCAACCCGGAACATGTCACCGCCTTTTTGGACATTTCTCTTCAGAGGTTTGATACTGTTTTTCCTGCTGCCGGAAGCTCAAATTCCGCCATTGAGCTGACCTGTGAGGAGCTTGCTTTCATCTCCAAAGCGGCCCGTTGGATTGACGTCTGTAAAACAGCAGAAGCTTAAATTTTCTGACCGAACGCCGAAGCCGCTCTCTTTGACGGCAGGCTTATCGCTTTTCTTTTTTCTTATACTCCGACAAAATAACGGAGGCAAACATCAGCACACAGCCTGCTGCCAGCTTCAGCGTCACCGGATCTTTCAGAAAGAGAACAGAAAAAAACAGCCCGAATACGGATTCAAAGGATAAGAGAATAGAGGAAGTATTGGGGCTTAAATGCTTCTGTCCCACATTCTGCAGCAAAAAGCCGATCATGGTGCTGAATATGCCCAAATACAGCAGGCCTGCCATCATGGCCTTATCAATGACTCCAAAATCCATAGATCCCTCTAAAAGAGGAGCCACAATCCAGCTTAAGGCCGCGGCCACAATCATTTGAGTGACCGTCAGGCCCACAGGATCGTGTTCTTCCGTATATCGGTCTATGAAAACGATATGAATGGCATAGAAAAAACCGCATATAAAAGTCAGGATATCTCCCAGATTTACAGATAAATCTCCCTCTAAGGAAAGAAGGGCAAGGCCGAAAACAGCAAGAACCGCGGCTGCCACATTATTCCTGGAGGGCTTTTTTCTGTTGAAAAACCAGTGAAGGAAAGGCACCAGAATCACGTATAGGGTGGTGATAAAAGCATTTTTGCTGGCTGTGGTATATTTCAGGCCATAGGTCTGAAAAAAATAGCTGACAAACAAAAAAACACCTAAAAGACCGCCGCACAGCAGATCCTGCCTTTTAAGCACTATGACCCGCTTCCAGAATACCCCGACAAGGGCAACGGAAGCAATGGTAAAGCGCAGGGCCAGCAGATAGGTGGGGGAAATTACAGCTACTGAATTTTTCATCACAACAAAGGAGCTGCCCCATATAACGGTTGTCACAATCAGTCCAATGACTGACAGTGTTTTGATTCCTGTTCCGTTCCGGTTATTCATATGTACACTTACGATGTCCTTTCACATAAGAGCAGGGGCGCAGCCTTTCTGCGTCCCCATTCTTTTTTTCTTATTCTGTTCTTTAAATCTCTGTATTTTTCTGTCATTCCTGTTTTTATGATTCCATTACACATTTAAAAACTTGTAAATTGTAGTTGTTTTATATTCCTCTCCGGCTTTTAAAACAGGGGATGGAAACTGGGGCTTATTGATGGCGTCGGGATAATACTGTGTCTCAAAGCAATAGCAGCCCCGCTTTCCGTAAACCGAACCGCCCTTTCCGATTGTGCCCTCCTTTAAGAAGTTAGCCGTATAAAACTGAATGCCGGGCAGGTCCGTATAAACCTCCATACGGATTCCCGTTTTATCGGATTCTGCTGCAGCACAAAGAGACACCTCTCCCTGAGGATGGTTTAAAACCCAGTTGTGATCATAGCCGCCGCCGAAAATCAGGGCTTCATAATCCGCATCAATATCCTGTTCAATGGGCTTCATGGCTGTAAAATCCATGGGGGTTCCCTTGACCGGAGTATATTCTCCTGTGGGAATGGAAACCTGGTCCGCTCTTGTATATGTATCCGCGTCGATCCAGACCCGCTGTTTCATAGCACAGCCGCCGTCCTGGCCATCTAAGTTAAAATAGCTGTGGTTGGTAAAATTCGCTATGGTATCCTGGTCACAGATCATATGGTAGGAAAGCTCAAGGCTGTTATCCGGTGTAAGAGTATAAGTCACAGTAACGGTTGCATTGCCGGGATAGCCCTGGTCTCCATCGGGAGAAATAAGGGAAAAGCTGACGCTGGTCCCTAAATCATTTTCTTCCGCCTGGCTGTCCCATAGGCGGCTCTGGTAAAGGTCCGGGCCGCTGTGGAGATTGTTTGGTCCGTTATTGGCTGCCAGTAAGTACTCTTTTCCATTTAAGGTAAACTTTGCCCCTCCGATGCGGTTGGCATTTCGCCCGATGGGCGCTCCGAAGTGGGGCGGATTTAAAAGATACTCCTCCACGCTGTCAAAGCCCAGGACCACATCCGTAAGCTTTCCTGCCTTATCAGGCACATTCATGGTTACCCAGACAGCTCCTAAATTGGTAAAAGAAGCGGAAATTCCATTCTCATTTACCAGCGTATACAGATACACATCTCTTCCGTCGGGCATGTTTCCCCAAAGTTCTTTCTTGTATGCCATTTTGCTTTCCTCCATATACCATTTTACTTAAAGCCCCCCTGGAAAGAGGGAGCCTTATTATCATTATTCTTTGGCCTTGATATAGCCCTGGGCGGTCAAAAGCTCTGCGGAGAGAACCGCGCCGCCGGCCGCACCTCTCACCGTATTATGGGACAGGCCCACAAACTTATAATCATAAACCGCATCCTCTCTTAAGCGGCCTACGGAAATTCCCATTCCATTTTCAAAATC
>JASGGP010000186.1:0-9365 GCA_047604985.1 Lacrimispora sp. | reverse complement strand
AATTTATCAGCCGGCACCAGGACTTTTAAACCCGATACATATGGGTCTGAATTGGCTTCAGACTTGAAAATAGTATCAAAAAATGTTTTTAAAAAATGCAAAGGAAATGCATTGAGTAGTGAGAAATTTACAGACTTTATTAGCAAAAATGAAATATGCGATTTCTACATAACAGGAGCAGATGCTGTTGCTTGCGTTAAATCAACCTGCTACAACTTATGCAAAGCAAATTATAGCGTTAATGTATTATCAGATTGCATTACAAGTTATGATAAACGAAAAATTGACGAAATGCTGCGCTATTATGAAAGTAAAGGCAGTAAGATCATTGGATTAAATGACCTGTTATAAGTTTCGTTTTTAAATCCTCTACCAAATGATAATTTAAAAACCGTCATTTAGTATTTGATATTTCATGTTCAAAAATCAAAGGCGTAGAAACGTGTTCCACAAATTTTGTGACAGTCTGCCATCCTAAACGATTTGGTTAGCAAAGTCTTTGTAGAAGCGCCAGATAAATCCGATGGGAAACGCAGACAGAATATTTGCATTGGTCATGATTTGGCCGTGATTCTGCCAGAACTGAATTTCTTTATTGGTACTGTTCCTCTTCTTTACAGTATGTGAGCACACCAGCCCCAATCAACGTTATCAGCATCAGGACCCCATAAAATATCCAGGTAAAACCGGTATCACCTGTTTTCGGCATATCACTCAATTCTCCTGATTCGGTTATCTTAGACTCTCCAATATTTACATCTGGCTTTGAAGAATCAGAGGAAACGCCCGGTGAATTATACTGAGCATGAGTATCACTACTATTATTACCGTTACTCTTTGCATTGCCAACGCTGTTATTACCGCTATTACCTCCGGTGTTACTGTTGCCGGTACCGCTGTCGCCGCTGTTACCTCCGGTGTTACTGTTGCCGCTATTACCTCCGGTGTTACTGTTGCCGGTACCGCTGCCGCTGTCGCCGCCATTACCTCCGGTGCTTTCGCTGCTATTACCTCCGGTGTTTTCGCTGCCATTGCTTCCACCGTTATTGCTTTCATTGCCTCCGGCGTTTTCATTGTTGGCTGCAGTTACGACAATGAACCTTTTGTCCTGGCTGTTTGCCGCGTTTATGTCAACCTCGCCAGCACTGTTTTTCCATGTCACATCGGAAAAACGCCCTGATATTCGGTCCATATCAATAATTCCACCTACCGGTATTACTCCCGTTTGCAGGTATGTACCTGTATCCGGGTCCATAAAATACACGGTTCTGGCATCACCCGTGACTCGCACCTGCAGTTTGTCCAATGTAGTAATATGGGAGAAACTAAATTTCCCATCTTCGCCTGTTACAGTTGTTCCAAGGACATTCCCGTATTCGTCAAGCAATTCCACAGTCCGGCCCCTTAGGCCGACGGTCGAAGACCAGTCAATATTTCCTCCTTCTGACAGCTCCTGTCGGCCAACGGTGCCTTTGACCTGGGGAGAGGAAAGGAATACGCCGACTGGGCTGTTCCGTTTTCCAGACGGAGTTTTATACTGCCATCCTCCCAGGGGGACAGAACCATCTGCTTCCTCTGCCGCAAGACTTTCCTCAACAATTTTAACAGGGAACTCAACCATGATTACAAGCGGTTCCGCATTGCTTTCCAATGCCGTTGCGTCATCAGCCTTAATAATCCTGATTCCCATTGCATTTGTATCTGAAAGGTTATCCGGCGGGGCCGCCGTAAAAGTCACTCCATGATCAGCGGAATAAACCACGGTGATCCAATAACCATATTCAGCCGCTTCCTCTGCCGACATAGGCGCAGGCTGACTTTCCATCCCAAAAGCCAGTTCTGGGATTCCATCCAGTATCTGCTTTCCGTCCACCGGGAAGTATACAACATCTGTGCTTTGTCCGGAGGCTGCTGCGTAAACATACATATCATAATACGCTGTCAATGTATCCCCCGCATCCGGGTAGTAAACAACATTGCCTTTATAGTCATCGTTTACCAAGGGCGTGACTGTTCTGTCAGTCTGAAAGCCAAATGAGTAAAACCAACGGGCTGCACCGCCACTTTTTACAATGTACCGAAATACAATTGTCTGTGGTTCCAACGTGTAAGTTCCGGTAAAGGTTGGCTGACCTGTAGAGGTTTCCTTAGCCTGATAGTAACCTGGAACTGCTGGAGAGGTAATTGTATAGGGTTCTCCAATTACTCCGCTATAGGTCTCCGAAGGTGCAATTGTCTTTCCATCGGCGTCCACATATCGGACGATAACAGTGCTTTCTGTGAGCGGTGTTCCTTCCATATACACTACATCGAAATTGTTATATGCATACTCAAACGGAGATGTAAAATAGGTGGTCTTGATTTTTTCTTCATGTAAGGCAATGTCATCTTCGTTTATCATCAGATATGCCTGAGAGGCCATATTATTCGCGAAAATGACATCTTCTCCTGCCGCCAGTTCTTCAAGATTTTTTACCCAGATACCACCACCGTTATGGTTGGCTTCATTGCCGGAGATTTCAGTGTCTGTAATGCTTATTGGGGTGGAATATCCGTAAATACCGCCCCCGTCCTTTGCCCTGTTATTGTATATTGTACTGCCGCTGACTTGAATGGTGGTGTAAGAACCTGCAATGCCGCCACCACCTTCACCCATTGCCTTGTTTCCTGATATCTGACTGTCTCTGATGATGATTTGACTGGAAGATGCTCCAAAAACACCTCCGCCATTACTTGAAGCTGTATTGTCAAATACTTGGCTACCTATCATAATCAGACCCGCATCCGGATGAACTGAGATACCTCCGCCGCTTCCAGAAAACACACAGTTATATATCGAGGCATCCTCAAGCGTAAGCGCTGCATTGCCCGAAACCGTAATACCTCCGCCAGTTCCAGCGCCATTTAATTCAATCCGATCAAATGTAAGAGTTACATCACAATTTACTGGTATCGCAATGTGACGCTGAGCTGCAGATGTTAAGACAGAAACACCCGATTCATCTGCCGCCTTAAAGATAAGGTTCTTTTGGATATTTAGTGTTTCTGTAAAATCGATATCGTCAGCAATGAAGATTATATCTCCCTCCTGCGCATTTTGTACGGCTTCCTTAAGCTCTTGAAAATCAGCAACCTCATTTTCTACAAATAATTCTGATTGGGGAGGGGAAAAACCATCTGCCGGCCCGGCCGCTTCCGCCGGTTCATTTATCTCCCCCAGGCCGGACTCTTTCGGTATATTTGTCTCTTCTGTTCCGGATGTTTCCTCAAACCCGCTTGTTTCTTCTGATTCTGCTGTACTTTCTGATGCAGATGTTTCTTCTGGTTCTGCTGTACTTTCTGATGCAGATGTTTCTTCTGGTTCAGTTGTTTCTTCATTTGTAAAATCTGTTGTTCCATGACCCTCTTGCTGCTGATCTGCCGGACCGTTTATCTCCGTCTCCACTATTTCCGGTACTATATCTTCTGAATGTGCGGACACCGGAAAAGCAGAGACCAAAAGCAAGACCGTAAGCAGCAATGATAAAAATTTTGTAGCTTTTATTTTCACTGATAAACCTCCCAAGTCAGATTTTACATTGCATAAAACAGCTTAAACTATAACTGACATTGAAAGCATAAATTAAAATCGCCGGATTTGGTGTTTGATGTTCCCAACAGAGGGTTTTATGTACCGAATTCATTCCTTACAAAATAAACCGCCTTTCTCTTCTGTTTTCAATATTTTACTGGTCCGTTAACTCCTTTTCTGCTCTGTCCATCTCTGTTTCATAAATAGAGATATAACCGGTTTTGAGGGGTAAAATAGAATTACCTTTAAAACTAAAGCAGACGGCTCTGTATCAATTCATATTGATACAAAGACCGCCTGCTTTATCTGTGGCAAATTCGCTATAATTAAAAGGATATTCTCCTCACGTTATTTTAGAATCTACAGGGAAAGATGCTTTAGGAATGCAGACCCTTATTTTAAATATTTTCTTTTCCTGATCCGGCTCAATAAATACTAAGCCACCCAGGTTTTCAATTGTTTCCTTTATAATTCGCAGCCCAAAACCATGGAGGTCCTTATCTTTTTTCGTGGTTTTCGGTTCATCACCTGTCATTAAGAGTTCACCGTTAAAAGAGTTGATGATCTCAATTGTAGCCCAGTCTTTATTCCCATTACTCGTGATCTCAATGAACCGCTCTGGACCAGGTATCTTACTGCAGGCCTCTATTGCATTGTCAATCACATTTGCAAAAACACGGACTATACCCAGCTCCGTGATTTTCACATCTTCAGGAAGATGCGCACGCGCTGAAAAAAGAATATTCTTTTCCTCACAGTCATTAGCTGCATCCTGAAGGATGGCATCCAGCAGGACATTATCGGAATAGGCTTTGTGTATCTGAACATCTTGCTGCATGGTGTCATGAATGTCATCAAACATGCGAATAGCCCGCTCATATTCTTTATTGTGCAGCAGGGTTTTCATTGAATTCATCATATGCTTGTAGTCATGTCTAAACGCCCGATAGCTTTCCGTATATTTTCGGTAGGATTGATAATGCCGCATTTGGCTGGAAAGCTGTTCCTGCAATTGGTGTGTATGCAATTCGTACTCAAACAATTCGGATATCTTCGATGTATGATGCAGGATAAATATCAGCCACACATTACTAATGACGCAAGCACCTAAATATAGGGCAGAAAACCAGGATTGCCTGATATCATCATAGAAACGCCCGTCATTAATAAGTGTTATAAATAACCACTGAAAAAGCAGATAAATGACTACAAATTTGAGCTGTCCCCTGTTATGAAACAAATGCGCAATCCTTTGTTCCGAAAAAATCACCTTACGGATAAGCAGGTTATACAGTATGCAAAGAAGAACAGCCGGTGCAAATATCATACCATAGTAATCCTTCTGCTCAAGAACATTTTTAATACTGGTATGCAAAACGAGGGAATAAACCGAAAATACAATTCCTCGGCTGGTATATAAGAAAAATATATAGATGCTGGCCGCATAAAGAATTTGCACACGGTTTCCATTAAATAGAAAGCAGATAGACAGCACCATCGCCCCCAACATGAGATAGATGGCAAACCGGTGATCGATCAGCAAAAAAGAAGCTGTCGATATCAGAACATTGAAAGCAATCGCCGCTGCAAAAAAAAACCAATGATTCCTTTTCGGCGGAAATATCTTTTTGAAACGTAAAATGATAAAAACATCAAAAATTATCAATGATGCGAGCCCTAATAGCTGCATGTTCTCTCCCCCAGTCATTAGTAGCCATGAATGCTTGCGCGGCTGATATAATCAAGAAAAGCCTGCCTGATTTGTTTCATATAAGTTGCGCCGACCGGAATATTTTCACCTGTTTTCAAAAACAGGGTGTTATGTTGAAACTGTGAGATATAAGGCAGGTTTACAATGTAAGAACGGTGGACCCGGACAAACCCCTTATGCAGGAGTTGTTCTTCCAACTGTTCCATAGTTGAATAAAAATTAAAGCTTTCTATTCCATAATGAACCGTTACAACCCGTTTCCAGATTTCAAAGTAAGAAATATCTTTAATTGGAACTACTTTTTGAATATTTCCTGATTCGCAGAAGAACATATCAGTTTCTTTTTTTCGTGCCAAGGTCATTGCCCGCAGGAATACTTCCTCAAATTTAGCTGCAGAAACTTTTGCTTTCAGCAGATACTGAACAGGCGAAATATCATAAGCATCGAAAACATAATCTTCACTTGTAGTTAGAAAAATGATTTCTGATTTACATTCAAGTTCCCTGAGCTTCTTTGCGGTGTCCATCCCATTCAGCTTATTCATCAATATATCCAGATAGATGATGTCCGCCTTGTTCGGCGAATCAGCCAGGTGAAACAGCAGCTCTTCTCCACTGTTGAAAGCAGAAATCGTGACTTCTATCTTGTTTTTCTTTGCGATTTTTTCGATTAACTGGGCATATTGATCAAGGATCTCCTGGTTATCATCACATAGAAACACTGTCAGCATATTTTATTCACCATCCTTATTCTGGTAACACATTTGTCTCAGCAGCAGATAGTACATATCGATTTTTATCCAATTCCCGCAGTTGCCTGGTCAAGGTGGATTGCGTAAAATCGCCTGAATTCCTCTGTAATTCTTTAAAATGTTTGGCCCCGACCTTTCTTCTTAGCCTAAGAATGCATTAGTAATATAACACATTATACATTCAATTTCAATTATAGATATATATTGAACTGTTAGTGTTAAAACAACACCATATTTTTATTGTTCTCCCCAATTGATAACAATAAAAGTATGATTCGGAACAATCCAAAGAGCGAAGAATCAGCCTGATAATTCATCAGAAAGGGGGCATATGTATCAGGCATATGGGGATGGTCTATCCATCTAACACACCTTTAATACAAAAAACCAGTGCTCTCCCTGTTTCGGGATAAAGCACCGGTTTATATAAAAATATTATTTTGAAAAAAGCGCATTATAGTTGCGGATGCTGGCATTCCTGCCTTCCTCCGTCAGTTTCACCAAACCGCCGGAAAGCTGAACATAGCCCTCATGCTTTAATGACTTAATAATTTTCGATGTAAAGTCTCCAGTCCAGTGGAGATGAGTCTGTATGGTATCAATGCCCGCTTCCAGGATTTCTTCCTCACTTCTCTCATGGTTGGAAAGGTGAAAAAGAAGCGTTGCCTTTGCAAATTCAGTTTTTTGCTTCCTGCGTCTGACTAAGGAGCTGACCAGTCCTCTGCGGGGCGCAGCAATAAAGACGGCTAAAAATACTAATCCGGTCACCACAGCCATGCTGCCTGCGATGGAGACATCAAACAGCGCCGCTGCCTGATATCCGAGAATTCCATTGGCTGCTCCAATCGCCCCGCTTATAATCAGCATCCGCTTAAGATCATCCGTCAGCAGATAAGCCGTTACCGGAGGCCCGATCATAAAGGCCACAACCAGCACCGACCCCACCGCCTGAAACGCACCGACAGCGGTAAGGGATACCAGGGTCATCAGTCCGTAATGTACCAGTGCCGGGGAAAAGCCAAGCACTGCCGCCAGCATAGGATCAAAGGTCGCCACTTTCAGTTCCTTAAAGAAAATGATGATGGCAGCCAGGTTGATCAGCAGCAGCACACCGGTTGTGTAGATCGCCTTAGCACCTATATCCACACCGCCCAGGACCATGCGGTCAAAGGGGGCAAACGCCAGCTCTCCCAAAAGCACCGAATCCGTATCCAGGTGCACCGAACCGGCATAGCGGGTAATTAAAATTATGGCAATGGAAAAGAGCAATGGAAAAACCACGCCGATGGCGGCGTCCTCTGCCAGAAGGCGGGTCCGGCTCAGCAGTTCTGTCAGCCAGACGGTTACCACGCCCATGACCGCAGCTCCTGCAATCAGCAAGGGGGAGGAAAGATCATGGGTGATGAAAAAGGCAAGCACAATACCCAATAAAATCGTGTGGGTAATGGAATCTGACATCATGGACATTTTCCGAAGCACCAGAAACGTTCCTGGAAGAGCACAGGCAACTGCCACGATTACGGCAATTATTTGAATTTCAATCTGAGGGGACATGAGCTGCACCTCCTTCCATCCGATACAAAAGCCTGTTTTTCCTGCGCTGGTAAATCCGGTACAGAACACCACGGCCCGGCGCAAACAGGACGCTGACGAGTACAATAGCGCTGACACAAACCACAATCGCCGGGCCGGTGGGCAGCTTTGGCATAAGAGAGCTGGCGGCAGTTCCCATAATGCCGGAGACAGCTCCAAACAGTGCGGAGAGAGTTACCATGACCCACAGCTTATTGGTCCATTGCCGCGCTGCTACCGCGGGAGTGATCAGCATGGCGCTCATGAGGATAACGCCAACGGTCTGCAGCCCGATAATAATAGCAAGCACGATCATAAATGACAGCAGCAGGTTTAGTTTCTTTGGTGAAAAGCCAAGACTTTGAGCAAAATCCGCATCAAAGGTAAAAAGTTTAAACTCTTTCCAGAACAGCACCACCAGCGCAAGCAGTATTATACCGCAGATAACCATAAGGTGGATATCTCTTTGTAAGAGCGTGGAGGCCTGACCGAAGATGAATCGTTTGAGACCTGCCTGGTTAGAGTTGGGGATTTTCTGCACATAAGTCAGAAGCACCAGCCCCAACCCGAAGAATACCGACATCACAAGAGCCAGCGCACTGTCAAACTTCACTCTGGTATGCCGCACAACACCCACGATGAATAATGTGGCCAGGAGGCCGGAAAGCAGGGCGCCCAGCAGCAGCACCTCCGTCTTTTTGCTTCCCAGCAATACAAAGGCCATAACTACGCCGGGCAGGGCGGAGTGAGAAACTCCGTCTCCCAGGAGGCTCTGCTTTTTCAGCACTGCAAAGCTGCCCAGCACACCGCTGATCAGCCCCAAAAGGGCGGAACCCAGGGCTACCGTTTGAAAGGTATAATCTGAAAATAAGGCAATCACGCTTCCCATATCACACCACACTCCTTAAAAGCGCTCCGGAACTGTGATAGGTCTTTTTTAAATTTTCCTCGTGAAAAACTTCCTCCACAGGACCGCTGGCAACCACCTGCAAATTAATCAGTGTCACCCAGTCAAAATAATCCGAAACAGTCTGCAAATCATGGTGGACCACCACTACAGTCTTCCCCTGTTCTTTCAGTTCTTTCAAAAGAGCAATAATGGCCCGTTCTGTCTGGGCGTCCACCCCCTTAAAAGGTTCATCCATGAAGTAGACCTCCGCCTCCTGCGCCAGCGCACGGGCGAGAAATACCCGCTGCTGCTGGCCGCCGGAAAGCTGGCTGATCTGGCGGCCAGCATAATCCAGCATACCGACCTTCGCCAGTGTCTGCTTTGTCAGTTCTATATCCGCCCTGCGGGGACGACGAATCCAGCCCAGCCTGCCGTAACAGCCCATCAGCACCACATCCTGGACCGTGGCTGGAAAGTCCCAGTCCACGCTGCCGCTTTGGGGAACATAACCAATATGGTTTTTCCGGGTGCGGATATTGCTGCCGTCCTCAAAACGGACTTCTCCGGTAACAGGCTTTAAGAGGCCCAGCATGGCTTTCATCAGGGTCGTTTTACCTGCTCCGTTGGGACCGACCACAGCCATCAGCTTTCCCTTGGGGATTTTTAAATCAATATCCCAAAGAACGGGCTTGGCGTCATAGGCTACGGTTAAGTCCTCTACCTCTACTGCATAGCTTTGTCTTTTCTCCATACGCTCACCCCCTTCACTTTAAGGCATCCACAATGGTGTCAATATTGGCTTTGACAGTCAGGATGTAGGTATCGGCTCCGGAGCTTGCGTCGCCCAGGGAGTCGGAGTAAAGCTGACCG
>JASGGP010000185.1:0-9559 GCA_047604985.1 Lacrimispora sp. | reverse complement strand
GCCAGCCCGCCACGGAAGCGTTCCGTGACGGGACCCGAAGGCGTCAGTCGTCGTCAATCAGCACCTCATCACCTGGGTTCAGCATAGCCCTTAAGGCAATATCAATGGCTTCGCTTCCGCCTACCGTCACCATGACCTCATGGTCAGGATCATAGGAGGCTTCAAAGCGGCGGCTTAAATAGCTGCAGATTTCAACCTTCAATTCTCTTAAGCCTGCATTGGAGGTATAAAAGGTCCGTCCCTTTTCCAGAGAGTAGATTCCTTCCTCCCGGATATGCCAGGGCGTATCAAAATCAGGCTCACCTACACCAAGGGAGATAGCGTCCTTCATTTCGCTGACAATATCAAAAAATTTACGGATTCCCGAAGGCGGAATCTCTACGATTCGGTCTGATAATGGATTTCTCACGGCGTAATCAACATCCTTTCATCCTGGGTTTCCTCGGCGAGAACCGTGCCGTGGTCTTTATATTTTTTAAGGACAAAATGGGTGGCCGTGCTTAAAACTGATTCCATGGGAGACAGCTTCTCTGAAACAAACTGAGCTACCTGCCGCATGGTCTTTCCTTCAATAAATACGGTAAAGTCAAAAGCGCCGGACATTAAATAGACCGCATTGACCTCGCTGTACTGATAAATCCGCTCTGCAATCTTGTCAAAGCCCATGCCTCGCTGAGGAGTCACCTTGACCTCAATTAAGGCCACTACCTTTTCGTCGCTGGTATTATCCCAGTTAATCAGGGTGTGGTAGCCGCATATGATATGCTCTTTTTCCATTTCGGCGATCTCGTTGGCTATGGCGGCCTCGCTTTCCCCTAAAAGAATGGCCAGGTCCTTTAAATCAATCCTGCTGTTTTTTTCAATTATCGCCAGTATTTTTTCCCTCATATCCTTACCTCCTGATTTTATGCAGCTCATCCACCGTGGGCCGGTCAAGGTAGCCGACGGCCTCCCCGTGATCAATAATCCGCTTGATTCCCTCTGTCACCTTTCCAATAAGGCCGGCATGAATCCCCTGCTCCTTAAATGCGGAAACCAGATCTCCTCCGTTGTCTGCCGTCAGAAGCAGGCAGCCGTCAGAGGAAAGGCGGTATGGATTCATGTCGTACCTCTCACAGACTTCTATGGTCTCCTGTCTGACCGGAATATTTTCCAGGGAAAAACGGATTCCCGTCATATAGGCCCCGGATAAGTCCCAGAGAGCTTTTAATATGCCTCCCTCTCCTGCCGGTTCCCATTCGGTTGCGCCGTACTTTTTCCATTGACACGGATCTCCTTTTAAAAGGAGATGGTCAAGCTCCGGAATCCGGTTTACATAATCTTTTGAAAACCATTGATACAGCTCTTCTTTTTTATATTTTACAGTTTCTATAGTGCCGAAAAGGCCTGCGTATCCTGCCACAACAAGATCCTGTCCAGGCCTTACAATTCCGGTATTCTCTCTTTCAATTCGTCTCATCCTGCTGCCAACCTACTCTCCCGGCCCTGCAAAAGCTCCTGCATCTGCCGGCGCCTGGGCTGATTCCGTTCCTGCTGCTCCGCCTCCGGAGCCATCCGGGGCCACGATCCCGGAAGCCGGCGGGTCCAAAACTGCCGGACTGGAGGCTGACGGATCAGAAACCACAGGCGGAGTCTCCTGGGGCAATGTGGGATTTCCTATGGGCGGAGCCGTAGCCGGGGCTGCCGGGCCCACGTTAATAATGGCCTTTGAAGGGTTATAGGTATCGGTATGCAGAACTTCCCTGCTCTGTTCCACCCCGTCTAAGTAAACGATCTTCCACAGCCTGGATTTCATTCCCACATGGGCGGACTGCACCTGCTTTTTGCTTCCCGGAGCCATTGTAGGGTCCACCACCTCTTTGGCCGGGCCGGGGTCCGTAACGCTTAAGGTTTCGGAAACAAATTCAAAGGTGCGGTTGGCGGGCCTTGTTTCCTTGCCGTATATGGTAAAGGTAAGGGTTTTTCCCGAGGTATAGCCCTCCACATAAATGGGGGTGCTGTAATTGTTGGTAAATTTAATGTCCTTATAGGTACCGGCAATGGCGGCATCCTCCGACGGCTTTACATAGTTTACCACCATGGAGTGGTTCTGCCTCTGTGCCACCGCAAGCTCTGCCCGGAGTACAGTGTTGTAAAGAGTGGTGGCAATCTGGCACACACCGCCTCCCACACTGTCCACCACCTGGCCGTTTTCATAGGCTGCAGCCGTAGCATAGCCATTGGCCAGGGTAAAGGGGTGCATACACTCATAGCCGGAAAGAGTCTCTCCCGGCATCAGCACCCGGCCGTTGATCTTGCTGGCGCCCACCTGTAAATTCTTAGACCTGGAAGCACCGCTGGACGAAAAGCTGGTGGAAAATGTCCCCAGCACATCCTTTATGGTGGATAAGTCCTCTGTCGTAATCGCCGGCCTTACCTCAGAAACTACGGCAGTTGCCGTCACCGGCTCCTCCAGCCCGTTTGCAAGGGCTGCGTCAAGGGCTTTCTTAGTAGCCTCCACGTCAACGGTTTTTCCGATGACGGAAGGGGTTACGACAAATACGCCCTTATCCCGGACAATGGAGGCATTCTTAGGTTCCACCACCGCGGGAGCACATTTTTCCGCTACAAAGGCAGCCACGCTTCCATCGTCTAAGGCTGTCTCTAAAGGAATGATTACATGATTTTTCTCGATATCCTTTTTATTCAGATATCGCCTGATCAAATTGCCTCCCTGCCAGGAAGAGGCGGCCTGGGACACAGCCTCGGGATTGCTCCAGTGAAAGCCCAGCTCCTTTGCCGTAGCCTCCACAGGCTGTCCGTCCACCACCAGCGTTATTTTCTGGTTTTCCATCTCATTTACCAGATTCTGTATTTCCTGACCGGCTTCTTCTTCTGTCATACCTCCCAGACTGTGGTCGCCCACATAAATGCCGTCCGGAAGTGTGTCAGCCATGGCATATGACGGCGTGAAAAGTCCAATTCCTGCTGCCAGCAAAGCTGCTGCCAGACCTATGGACCATGTTTTCTTTTTCCTGTTCATTCCTTATTCAATCCTCTTACTTTAATGTGAATGGGGCCTAAAAGAAGACCTGCATCATAGGAAGTATCATTGCTACAATCAATAAAATCACTACGAAAATTAAAACTGCGGATAAAAATTTTCTGTTGTTTTTATTGTTAAAATTAATCATCTGGTCTCACCTCTTTTATATTCTTCCATACTGTGCTATGATTTTATCCGTAATCCTGGATATTTCATTTTTGGATAAGTGTTCCGTTTGTATGGTCAAGGCTATTTTATGATATTTTAGTAAATCCTGCAAGTGTTCTTTTTGCCTTTTTGAGGCAGGCTGCTCCTTTTTTACCTTATAAATAAGGCTCTGGGGAGCAAACACCTCCGGGACATCTCTTCCATACAATTCCCACAGCTTTTGATACAGGCCGTGAGTCGCCCTGGAATCCGCCAGAGCCCGGTGGTTTAAATACTGTTCCATTCCGAAAAATTCACAGGCTGCTTTTAAATTTTTCTTTTCATCAGCCGGCATAAATTTTCTGGCAAGCTTTAAAGTGTCAATTCCCTGGCGCTCAAAGCCGTAACCCTGGTTGACCGCAGCCCGCTTTAAAAAGCTGTAATCAAAAATCACGTGATGGCCCAAAAGAGGAAGGCCTCCTGCAAAATCCAGAAAAGGACCGATCACATCCTGGATTCCCGGAGCGTTTTCCAGCTGGCTGTCGCTGATGCCTGTAAGGGTGATCACCCTCTCCTCCAGCTTCCGATAAGGGTTTACAAAGGTTTCGTAAACCTCGGACACTTTCCCGTCAAGAACCCGAACCGCTCCGATTTCAATGATCCTATCCATTTTAGGATCAAGACCGGTGGTTTCCAAATCTACCGCAAGATAGGATGATACCACTTTGAGCCCTCCTTTCCAAATCAAGGCTTTCCGGCGCTGGGACAGAGCTCCCGGAGAAAGCATTCCCCGCATTTAGGACTTCTTGCAACGCAAATGGACCGTCCAAGAGTGATGATCTGGATGTTCCACAGAATCCAGTGTTCTTTGGGAAGCACTTTCATCAGCTCATATTCGATCTTCTCCGGGTCCTCTTCCTTTGCAAAGCCCAGCTTTCTGGAAATCCGCTTCACATGGGTATCCACCACAATGCTCGGCTCGTTGTAAATGTTTCCCCGGATGACATTGGCAGTCTTTCTGCCCACTCCTGCCAGGGAAGTCAGCTCCTCTATGGTCTGAGGAACCACACCCCCGAATTTTTCCATTAAATCCTGACAGCAGGAAATGATATTTTTGGCTTTCATATGATAAAAGCCCAGGGAATGAATGTCCTTCTCCAATTCCTTTAAGTCAGCCTTTGCAAATTTTTCCGGGGAGTCATATTTCTTAAACAAATCCTTTGTTACGATGTTCACCCTGGCATCGGTGCACTGGGCGCTTAGAATGACCGCGATTAAAAGCTGCCATGGGGTTTCGTGATTTAAATAGCAGATATATTCGGTTCCGTATTCCTTATCAAGAGCTACCAGTACTTTTTCCACCCGTACGGCCCGCTCTGCTTTTGTCTCTCTCTTTGCCATCAGTTCCTCCATATGCCGATCTCATGATCTGCCGCGTTATGGGATAAGGCATCCCTTTTCCTGTAATCAAAAAGAACCGCTCTTCCATCCCGGAAGACCTCCACATGGGCCATTTTTATAAGCTGTCTGGCCTCATAGCCTTTATAGCCTTCTCCCAGATACTGAAAGCGCTCTGCTTCCTCTGCAAAAAATGATCTCACCCGGTCTTTATAGGGCTCCTGGTCGGCAGCAAAGGGCGGGCGGCTCTTTAAATTTTCTCTTAAGTACAAATCGTACACAAGATAATCCTGATACAGGGAAAGCTTTTCCGGTATCCTCTGCCTGATAAACCCTTCCAGGATTTCATAGCGGGCCATCCGGCTGTGGCTGATCCCCAACAATCCCTGTTTATCATAATATTCAGCCAAAGCTTCAAACATATCAAAAGGTGTCTCAAATTCATAGGAAAGTTCAGCCATGACAGTCCGGAACTGGCCGCTGTTTCCGTAGACCTCCAGCATTTCTTCCAGGGTCTTCAGCTTAAGGACTTCTCCGTAGCTTAACCATCTGGTGGACAGCACCTCATAGGGAGGCTGGGTTTTAAATTTTACCCCATATTCCTCCGCCTTTTCCGCCATATAGGAACCCTTTAAGACTTTCAAAAAGCCAAGCTGAAGCTGTTCCGGCTTCATCTCATAGACTTCATTGAAAGAACTGCGGAAGCTTTCGTAATCCTCATAGGGCAGCCCTGCAATCAAATCAAGGTGCTGGTGAATATTGTTAAAGCTGTTGATCCGGGCCACAGTGTTTTTTAAAAGCTTTAAGTCCATCTGGCGGCGGATTTCCTTAATGGTCACCGGATTGGTGCTCTGAACCCCGATCTCAAGCTGTATAAGGCCGGGCCTCATGCAGGATAAAAGCTTAAGCTCTTCCTCATTTAAAAGGTCTGCGGATATCTCAAAATGAAAGTTCGTGATCCCGTTGTCATGATCCATGATATGATGCCAGATTGCCATAGTATGCTTTCTGTTACAGTTAAAGGTCCTGTCCACAAATTTCACCTGGGGAACCCGGCTTTCAAGAAAGAAATCCAGCTCCTTAAGCACCAGGTCCGTGTCCCTAAACCGCACCGACTTATCCAGAGAGGACAGGCAGTAGCTGCAGGAAAAGGGGCAGCCCCGGCTGCTTTCATAGTAAACAATACGGTTGTCAAAATCCTTCAGATCCTCATACAGGAAAGGAATGGAGCTCATATCCACGGCTCTCTTCAAGGGATTTTCAACCGCATTTCCCCTCTCATCCCTCACGGCAGCGCCGTCGATGGAGCTAAAGCTCCTGGTTCCGTCCATATAGCGCCTTACAACATTTGAAAAGGTTTCCTCTCCCTCTCCCATCATAACGCCATAGACCGACTGTTCCCGGGAGAGAATCAGGGCAGCGTCGTAAGACACTTCAGGACCGCCCAGCCAGATCTCCGCATGAGGGAGAACCTTCGGAAGGTCCCGTACCAGTTCCAGCACGTATGCGATGTTCCATATGTAGCAGGAAAAACCTATCGCATCGGGCCTGCGGGTGTAGATGTCCTTTAAGATCTCGTCCGGCTGATTGTTAATGGTGTATTCCCCGATTTCGATCTGAAAGCCGCTGCTTTCCATCTCCGGCTTTGCCACATATTTTTCCGCATAGGCCTTAAGGCTGTAAATGCCGGGGTTGGAATGGATGTATTTGGCATTGAGAGCCGCAAGTAAAAACTTCATGTCAAACCTCTATTTCTATCTTTCTTCCCGTAGGCTGGTACTGGTAATACCGTACCCCTGCGGCGTTGAGCATCCTTTTGGAAGCGCTGACAGCCGGAGTGTCCGAATACTTGTCAGAACCGTAGACAACCGTCTTGATTCCGGCCTGTATAATGGCCTTGGCACATTCGTTGCAGGGGAACAGGGTTACATAAAGCTTGCTGCCTTCCAGACTGCCTCCCCTGTAATTAAGAATAGCATTTAATTCGCTGTGGGTGGAATAGAAATATTTGGCATTATAAGGGTCATCCCCTTCGTTTTCCTTCCCCCAGGGAAACTCATCATCGGAGCAGCCCATGGGAAAGCCGTTATAGCCCATGGATAAAATCTTATTATCCTGGCTGACAATGCAGGCTCCCACCTGTGTGCTGGGGTCCTTGGAGCGCTTCCCGGAAAGGGCGGCCACTCCCATAAAATACTCATCCCATGTGATATAATCTTCTCTTTTTCCTGACATATTTTCCTCCGTTCTGCAAATGTTCTTTAAACCTTTAAAATATGGTATCCGGCCGCTTTGGTCAGCCGGTTCATAATGGCCTGTCCCAAATGGTCCTTGGAAAAGCTTTCGGAAAAAATGAAATCCGCTTTCAGATCGTCAAATTCCCGCAGCACTGCATAGAGATTATGGGCCAGGGTTTCTTCCTTTGCCCGGAAGCCAAGGCTCCGCACCATTCCGGCGGGATACAGGCTCTTCGTCTCTTCGGTGCAGATAATTCCCACCGAAAAGCCTGCCTCAAGCTTTTCACCTGCCAGCCGGTTAATAGTCTCCGTTACCCCGCCTGTTTCTCCCTCTACCAGGGTCAAATCCGCCTTCGGCGCGTAATGCTTGTATTTCATGCCCGGCGCTTTTGGCCTTACATCGGCTCTCATGGGGCCGGAGGTAATTGCGGGATCCAGGGGAATGTCTCTGCCAAGAACGGCAGAAGCCATTTCCTGGGTGATGGCTCCCGGCCTTAAAATCATAGGGGTTTTCCCTGAAACATCAATGATGGTGGATTCCACGCCGATTCCTACGGCGCCTCCGTCCACGATCATGTCAATCTTTCCATTCATGTCCTGCCAGACGTGGTCCGCCGTGGTAGGGCTTGGGCGGCCTGAGGTATTGGCGCTTGGGGCCGCTACCGGTACGCCGGATAAGCGTATGAGACCATTTGCTATGGGGTCTGAGGGCATCCGAACAGCCACCGTATCAAGGCCTCCTGTGGTCCCGTAGGGCACCATGGAGCTCTTTGGAAAAATCAGGGTCAGGGGGCCGGGCCAGAAAGCCTCCATCAGCTTCTTTCCTGCTTCCGGTATTTCAGAAACAAGGGGAAGCAGGCCGTCAAAATCTGCAATATGAGCGATGAGGGGGTTGTCCGAAGGCCTTCCCTTTGCCTCGTAAATCTTTTTCGCCGCCTCCTCATTTAAGGCATTGGCACCCAGGCCGTAAACAGTTTCCGTAGGAAAGGCAACCAGGCCGCCCTTTCTTAAAATTTCCGCAGGCTTTTTTAAAAGTTCTTCCTCCGGATGATCTTTATCTTCTATTATTATTCGTTCTGTTATCATATGGCTTTTCTCTTTTCTTTTCACTTCCGTTTATCATATCACAGGCCCAGCCTCCATGCAACTTTTAAACAACAGTTGCGCGTTTTCCAGAATAATGATACCATTATAAATACATTTATTAATACACTTTATTTTGTTGGAGGAACAGGACATGGAACTGATTGTACCGGAAAATTATGACCCCAGGCTCTCCGTCCGGGAGACCCAGGAGGCCATTAAATACATTAGGGATACATTTCAAAAAGAGCTGGGAAAAGAAATGAACTTAGAGAGAATCTCAGCCCCCTTATTCGTGGAAAAAAGCAGCGGCTTAAACGACAATCTAAACGGCGTGGAACGTCCGGTGCAGTTTGACATTGCAGGCATCCCCGGAGAAACCATTGAAGTGGTCCATTCCCTTGCAAAATGGAAGCGCATGGCCCTTCACGAATACGGCTTCCAGCCCGGAGAAGGGCTTTATACCAACATGAACGCCATCCGAAGAGATGAAGATTTAGATAATCTTCATTCCTGCTACGTAGACCAGTGGGACTGGGAAAAGGTCATCACAAAGGAAGAACGCAATGAGGAGACCTTAAAGGAAACCGTCCGCACCATTTTCAAAATCATCAAGCACATGCAGCATGAGGTCTGGTATAAATATCCTCAGGCCGTAAAACATCTTCCAAAGGACATTACCTTCATCACCTCCCAGGAACTGGAGGACCGCTATCCTGACAAGACTCCCAAGGAAAGGGAAAACCTGATTACAAAGGAGCACGGCTGTGTTTTCCTCATGAAAATCGGCGATAAGCTGGGCAGCGGAAAGCCTCATGACGGAAGAGCTCCTGACTACGATGACTGGCAGTTAAACGGGGACATCCTTTTCTGGTTTGAAAACTTAAACTGCGCCCTGGAAATCTCCAGCATGGGCATCCGTGTGGATGAATCATCTCTGGCAGAGCAGTTAAAAAAAGCGGGCTGCGAGGACCGGAAAGGTCTGCCTTACCACAAAATGCTTCTCAACGGGGAGCTGCCCTACACCATCGGCGGAGGAATCGGACAGTCCCGCCTCTGTATGCTGCTTCTGGACAGGGCTCATGTGGGAGAGGTTCAGGCCAGCATCTGGCCCCAGGATATGAAAGAAGAATGCAGGAAAAACAAGATCTTTCTGCTGTAATTGATTAAATCTCACCGCCGGAAAGGGCTGCCCCAAAGGAGAATTTCTTTCTCCCCGGGGCAGCCCTTTCCGGCTATTAATTGCTTCCGTCAGGCTCTCTAACAATGAAATGAGGTATTCAGATCCTGGTAGCGCACATCTTCAAAGGGCAGATAAATACGCCTTTTCTCCAAAGAAGACAAATAGACCCCCTTGACCATTTCCAGGGTTTTTCTTCCTTCCAGGCCGTCTATTGCCACCGGGCGGTCAAAGAGAATGGATTCGTAAAAATCCCTTATCTGAAGATGATGGCTGCTCCCCCAGTAATCCGGCCCCACATTTGTGGTCTCATAGGTGTTCCGGATTTCCGTATAACAGCCATCCGCCTCATAAAACCCCATATCCTGAATCAGGCCGCAGCGGCCCTTTTCCCCTTGAAACTCTATGGTAATGGGTGCATCGGAGGCATAGGAGTTGCAGGCATAAAGATTGTATAGACAGCCGTTTTTAAACCGGATGGCCGCCTCC
>JASGGP010000184.1:0-9640 GCA_047604985.1 Lacrimispora sp. | reverse complement strand
CTGGATTATAATGATTTAAATGAAGCCCTGCTTGCAGAAGGCAAGGAGCAGGCAGATGGAAAGCAGGTTATGCTGGGCATTACCAAGGCATCTCTTGCTACGGATTCTTTCTTATCCGCCGCTTCTTTCCAGGAGACCACCAAGGTTCTGACAGAGGCTGCCATCAACGGCAAGGTCGATCATTTAATCGGTCTGAAAGAAAACGTTATTATCGGTAAGCCAATTCCGGCAGGTACCGGCATGAAACGTTACCGCACCATAAAGCTTAATACAGATGAGGTCATTGAGGAAGAGGATGAGATCATGCTCTCTGATGAAGATGAGATCATGCTGACAGAAGATGCTTTTGATGAGGCGGAAGAAGTTCTGGATATTGATGAAAATGATATAGAAGAATAAGTTTATGGGAAAGCCCCGGCAGGATTTAAGCTGCCGGGGCTTTTCGATTATAGGAAGCGCGGATATTTTGGGGATCCGCGCTTTTTTTATGACAATATTTTGTGATATTTGCATAAAAAAGCAAAACTTTTCTTTGTTTGCCCATGCTATAATCATAAAAAAGAGGAGGTAAAGAGATGAGAAGTTTTGAACAAAAAGTGTTTCCATACCTTTTGCTGGCCCCTACTCTGGTCATCTTTGGGCTGTTTTTATTTTTTCCTGCTGTCAATGGCTTATGGATATCTCTGACAAAATGGGATGGGGTAAATCCCCAGAAGTTTATCGGGATTCAGAATTACGTGAAGCTTTTGTCAGACAGAGGGTTTTGGGAATCCTTTTTCAGTACAATATTTTTTACCGTGTTTTCGGTTCCCCTTGTTTACGCATCGTCCCTGGGGCTGGCAATGCTTTTGACAGGGAGCAGGAAAGGAAATGATTTCTTCCGGGCGGTATTTTACTGGCCTACCATGATTTCCAGCATTATTGTGGGTCTGACCTGGAGATTTATTTTAGGGGAGGATTTCGGCGTCATTAACTATCTGCTGACTTCCGGGGGACATGCTCCGGTTAAGTGGCTGACAAACCCCAGCTATGCCATGGGAGTGGTGATCTTTGTTACGGTCTGGAGCATGTCCGGCTATTACATGGTCATGTTTGTTTCCGGCATCAAAGCCATCTCTGAGACTTATTATGAGGCTGCAAGGATCGACGGCGCAGGCGCTCTCAGCCAGTTCCGCTATATTACCCTTCCCCTGCTTAAGCCCACCAGTCTTCTGGTCATCGTGCTGTCCACGGTCACGATCATCAAAACATATCCCCTGGTATATGCCCTGACCCAGGGAGGCCCCGCAGGCGCCACTAAATTTATGGTACAGTCCATCCAGGAAACAGGTTTTGAAAAGAACCAGATGGGCTATGCCAGTGCCATGACTATGATTCTGTTTCTTCTTTTGGCGCTGTTCACTGTTTTGCAGTTTAAGGTAAACAAGGGAGGAGAACAGGATGCAGACTGACATGAAAAAAAGCTTTTTAAAAGGAATTGTATGGATACTTTTGCTGGTCCTCACCTTTTTGTTTCTCATGCCCATTATCTGGGTCATGGGCTCCTCTCTTAAGAGCACAGGAGAACTGTTTTCCTGGCCTCCCAGCTTATTCGGAAAGAACCCCAGCCTGAATAATTACCAGAAAGCCTTGGAGGAAGGCCATTTCGGCATTTACTTTTTTAATACTGTATTTACCAGCCTGACGGCCACATTTTTAACCGTCGTGGTAAACGTTATGTCCGGTTATGCCTTTGCCAAATATCATTTCAAAGGGGAAAAGCTGCTTTTTGGTATGGTGCTGGCAACCCTGATGATCCCCCTGGAGGTCATCATGATCCCCATATTCAAGGTCATTGTGGCTACGGGCCTTTATAACCGCCTGTGGGGGCTGATCATTCCGGCGGTGGCCTCGCCGACCGCAGTATTTCTGGTGAGACAGTATTATACGGGAATTCCCGACGCTTACATGGAAGCGGCCAGAATTGACGGCGCTTCAGAGCTGAACATTTTGTTGAGGGTTATGCTTCCCCTTGCAAAACCGGTGGTATCGGTGCTCTGCATTTTTTCTTTTATGTGGAGATGGAATGATTATCTCTGGCCCAAGCTGGTGATCAACAGCAAGGAGCGCTACACCATCCAGCTTGCCCTGGCAAACTATTCCGGCGAGTATTCCGTGGACTGGAACAGCCTGCTGGCCATGTCGGTTATTTCCATGATCCCTGTCATCCTGGTATTTGTCACATTGCAGAAGTACATCATCGGCGGCATGACGGCCGGAGGAGTGAAAGAATAAAACAAGCATGTGCAGAAAAGAGGAAAATATGAAATATTTGGAATATCCGCTGTTTGCGGAAGGCTTTGTAAACCGTTTTTTAATTACCGGGGTGCACACCCAGATCCGGCAGTTCACAAAATCCACCTTAAGCGGCCGGGTCAATGAATGGCTGAAAAAAGGCTTTGCCATCCATGAGAATCCCTGCAGAAAGGAATTTGTGGCAAAGAGAAAAGAAGAGGTTCCGCCCTTTCCCGATGTTGAGGCCATGAAAAAAGGAGAGCCGGTCACTGTATTTGGCCAGACTGGGACCGGAAAGCTGTATTTCCCCTTTGGAAATACGGGAGTGGATGAATCAGGCTTTTATTACCAGCCTACCTATTTGCGGATGTACGGCTATGTGGGACTGTGGGCGGAAAGGGACGGAGAGGTAGACTTTGAACTGGAGACCTGCGGCGGGCTTACCCTGTGGGTTAATGAAAGTCTTGTTACTGATTTTACTCCCTTTACCAGGAACCTGGTGAAGAAAACAGCAGTAACCATCCCCTTGGTTCAGGGGATGAATCAGGTGGTTGTATGTCTGGATGATTTGGCAGAACGGGATACGGATTACTATTTCCGCATGAAACGCCTGGGTCATTCCAATTTGAAGCTGATGCTTCCTGTGAAGGAGGAAGTGGATGAAACGGTCCTGATGAAAATGGAACGGATGTTAAACGGAATGTGCTTTGATAAAGAGGCATATATCAGCGAAATTGTCAAAATAAATATGACCAACCCGTTTCAGGAGTCTCTTTCTCTGGATATCATCGTAACCCCAGGTGAATTTATTGAAAAGATGCAGGATTCCTGGAAAATGGTCACCACAAAACAGTACACCATGGAGCCTGGACAAAAAGGACTTGAACTGTTTGAATCCGATGAAATGTCTCCGGGATATTATTACTTTACGGCTTCCCTGGCACATATGGGAATTGTCATGAAGCGGAAAATAGGGAATCAGCTTGTGCGCAGAGAATTTCTCTCCTATCATGAGGAGGACGTAAAGGTCCGGAAGAAACATGCCCTGGAAACGATCATCCGCTTTGCTCCGGATAATACCTACAAGGCCGCTGCCCTGTTTGCATCGGGACAGGAATACCAGAGGGCGGAAAGAATGATTCTTGAGGAGCTGGAAGGGGTCAGAAGCAGAAAGGACTGTTCCGACTTCCACTTTATCATCATGCTTTACATTTATCAGACCTTTCAGGACCGGATATCAGACCGGCTGAAGGAAGCCCTGGAGGAGACAATGGTAAATTACCGGTACTGGATTGATGAGCCGGGAGATGATGTTATGTGGTTTTTCAGCGAAAATCATGCCCTTCTGTTCCATTGCTGCCAGTATCTGGCCGGAGGCTTTCTTGCCGATAAGGTCTTTACCAACAGCAATAAGCCGGGGACAGAAGTGCAGGCCAGAGGAGAAGAACTGCTTCACCAGTGGTTTGACGAGTTTTTCCGGGAGTTTATTACAGAATGGAATTCCAATGCCTATATTCCTGTTGATGTCCTGGGAATCGGAACCCTGTATAATTTAACGGACAAGGAAAGCCCTCTTCATAAAAAGGCTGAGAAAGCCCTGGACATGATCTTTTACTCTCTTGGGGTAAATGCCCATAAGGGGGCGGTTATGACCAGCTTCGGCCGGACCTATGAAAAGGAGATGAAAGGAAATTATAACGCAGGAACCACTTCCCTGCTTTATGTTGCATACAATGCAGGATATTTGAACAGAGCTTGCATTGGTTACATTTCTTTGATTTTAGGTGATTATGAGGCTCCGGATGTATACAGAAAATATGCGGTCCTGGAAAGTGATCAGGAAATGATATTCCAGAATACCCAGGGATTTGAAAGCCATGTGAACCTATACCTCTATAAAAACAGCTATGGGCTTTTATCTACGGCAGTAGGTTTTAAGCCCTTTCAGAAAGGATATCAGGAGCACATCCTTCAGGCTTCCATTGATGAAGTGGCCCAGGCTTTCATCAACCATCCGGGAGAATCCTTTCCCTATGGCAGCGGCAGGCCTAATTTCTGGGCCGGCAACGGAGTGCTTCCCTTAGGAGTCCAGTACCGGAATACGGGAATTTTAAGATATCATATCGACGAGAGTGAGCGGATTGATTATACCCACGCCTATATACCCATCAGCGAATTTTCCCGGTATAAGGGAGAAGATGGAGTGCTGGTACTGGAAAAGGACGGGGCATACCTGGGAATAAAGGCCTTAAAAGGCCTGACCATGCAGGAGGAGGGCCCCAACCGGTTTAAGGAATTTATCAGCCGGGGAAGAGATAATGTGTGGGTGGTAAAAGTGGGAAGCATGAAAGAGTACGGAAGCCTGGATGAAGTTTTAGAGGCCTTCAGGAAAATTGAAATTACTTTGAATGGAGAAAGCACTACGGTAATTGATGACCGGGGAGACGAATATCTGGCGGACAGGGAATTTTTCTTAAAGGTAAATGGGGAAATAGTATATGATTACCCCTTGCCTGTAGAAGGTAAAATAATATTAGGAGTGAGGAAAAGCTGTGATTGACAAAAAGACAATTGACGAAAAACTGAATCTTGTATCGGAAAGGATGATGAAGCTTAAAAATAATGGGATGAAAGAAAAATACCCCATCAGCCTCATTGACATTAACTGCTGGGAGTGGCCCCAGGGCGTAGGACTTTTCGGGCTTTATAAATATTATGAGGTCAGCAAAAAGGAAGAGGTTCTGGACTTTCTCCTCCGCTGGTATGATAAACGAATTGAGGAGGGAATTCTGGAACGGAATGTGAACACCACCTCTCCCATGCTGACTCTCACCTATCTTTATGAAAAGACGGGAAAAGAAGAATATCTGGCTTTCATTGAGGAATGGGCGGACTGGATCATGAAGGAGAAAAAGCTGCTGCGGACAGGAGACGGCTGCTTCCAGCATATGATCACCGGAGACCCCAACGATGATGAGATTCTTATTGATACCCTGTTCATGGCTGTACTTTTTCTGGCAAGAACCGGAAAGCTTCTGGGACGGGAGGATTACATCGCTGAGGCCGATTACCAGATCCTAAGCCATATCAAGTATCTTTTGAATAAGGAAGAAAGGCTTTTCTATCATGGCTTTAACTTCAAAAGGAATGACAACTACGGCGGAATTCTCTGGGGAAGAGGCAACTGCTGGTACACCGTTGTTGTAATGGAGCTTATGGAGGAGGTTTCCCTTGATGAAGGATTGAAACGGTATTTCCTCAACGTATATGAAAACCAGGTAAATGCCTTAAAGCAGTATGCTGATTCCAAAACAGGACTGTGGCATACCATTATTAATGAAGCTTCTTCCTATATTGAGATATCCGCAAGCGCCGCTTTCCTCTACGGCATTATGAAAGGGGTGCGGCTGGGGATTTTAAAGAGAGAAGAATTCTGGGATTTTATCCAAAAGTCTATGGAAAGCCTGATGGATTATATTGAAGAGGATGGAACCGTAGGAAACGTATCCTATGGCACTCCCATCGGAATGAACGGGGATTTTTATAAATCCATTCCCTGCTGTCCCATGACCTATGGACAGGCATTGATGATACTGGTCCTTCAGGAGGCGCTGCTTCCCTATTGGCATTAGAAAGGAGGGGGGATTGTGAAAATGAAAGAAAGAGTTTTTTTTGAAGAATTCGACTCACTGTACTATTTTCATGGAAGTTCCGAAAACTGGGCGATGCAGGGTTTCCATTTTCACAATCAGTATGAAATCATTTTGTTCCTGACCGACGGAGCGCTTATGGAAATAGGAAACCGCACCTACAGTGTAAAAGCCGGGGATCTGTTTTTTATCAACAACAAGGAATATCACAGGACCAGCGGTGCGGAGGGGAAAACCCATAACCGCTATGTGCTGATGTTTGAGCCGGAGCTTCTTAAGCCTATGGCAGAGGCTTTCCAATATGACTTTTCCATGTTTTTTGAGAACCGGCCGGAAACCTTTATCCATAAGCTCCATCTGGCAGCTGAAAGGCTTGAAAAGGTGGAAAGGCTGTTTGGAAAGATCGAACGGAATATTAATTCCTTAAAAGGCGCCGAGGCCTCCGTAAGGCTTAAGCTGTCCATACTGGAGCTGATTACCGCCATCAATGAAATGTATCGGTTTTTCATGGAGCAGGAAAAAAATAAGAGCTTTCAGGACCCGGAGGAGGAGCAGGGAAGTCAGGAGTTCAAAGACCCCATTCTCTACCGGGAACGGATTGAACAGCTGAAAAAATACATTGCGGCTCATGTAGAGGAGCGGCTGGACTTAGACGAAATATCCCGGAAGTTTTATATAAACCGTTATTATCTAAGCCATTATTTTAAAAAGGAAACAGGATTTACCCTGATGCAGTACGTGGCAAACCAGAAGGTCATTGCGGCAAAGGCCCTTTTGAAAGAGGGACATTCCGTAACGGATGTGGCTCTGCAGCTTTCCTATAACAGCGACAGCCATTTTATTGCGGTCTTTAAAAAGCTGACGGGAATTACTCCGAAAAAGTATGCTCAGTCCAAAAAGAGCAATAATGAATGATTTCCAGCCTTAAATATACGATTTTTTATGCAAAATAGATGATAAGATAAGAATACAAAAAGAAAAAAGGAGAGGCTATTTATGAAAAAAGCGTTATCAATGGTTCTGGCGGGGGCCCTGATCCTTGGGACAATCACCGGCTGCTCCGGCGGGGGAAAGAAAGCGGACAGTGAAGTAAAAACTCTGGATGTGGTATGGTTCAGCGACGGAAAGGAAGGGGAATCTTTCTCAAAGCTTGCCGATCAGTATATGGCGGAAAACCCGAACATTAAAATCCAGCTGATTGAGGTCCCTTATGCGGATCTGGAAAGCAAAATTAAAAATATGATTAACGGAAAAGAAGCTCCGGCCCTGGCAAGGCTCACCAACTTAGGACCGTTTCAGAACCAGCTGGTGGATTTGGGAGAGTATGTGCCCGACAAGGATGCATTTGTAAACAGCTTTGGGGAAGGACTTAAATTTGTTTTTGACGGCAAGGTCCTGGCAGCTCCCATGGATGTAACCGCCAACGGATTGATCTATAACAAAACGGCATTTGAAAAAGCAGGAGTTTCCGTTCCCCAGTCAGAGGATGAGATCTGGACCTGGGATGAGTGGAAAGAAGCCATGAAAACCGTCATGGAAAAGAGTGACTGCAAGTACGGACTTGTATACGACAAATCGCCTCAGCGTTTCACCACTCTGCTTTATGAAGCAGGAGGAAGCCTTTTAAACGAAGATTTAAATGGTTCCAATTTTAATACGGAAGAAACAAAGAAAGCAGTAAGCTTCTTTAAAGAGCTTCATGACGAAGGAATCATCCCCTCCTCTGTCTGGCTTGGATCAGAAAATCCCAACAACTTATTCCGCACCGGTCAGGTTGCCATGCACTTTTGCGGGAGCTGGATGATTGCAAACTACAAGGACCAGATCACGGACTTTGAATGGGGTGTAACATATCTTCCCAAAGAAGCCAGGCGTTCTTCTGTACCAGGAGGAAAGTATCTGGCCGCATTCCAGAATACGGGAGTGGAAAAAGAAGCTGCCGCATTCATCGAATGGATTTCAAAAGCAGAAAACAATGCCCAGTACTGCAAAGAAAACAGCTATCTTTCCCAGGTAAAGGGAAACGAGAACTTAGATTACGATTACGGAAAGGAATACTTTGATATCTTTTCAAAGGAACTGGCCGCCACCTCTTCTCAGCCGGGAGCCGAGTGGGGATACCAGGCCTTTACCGGAGCCATCCAGAATGATTTAAGAGACAAGCTCATCGATGTTCTGGCAGGCAAGCTGACCGTGGACCAGTATGTGGAAGAAATGGATGGGACAATAACGGAAACCTTAAAAGAGCTGAAATAAAAAAGAAAATAAAAAATATAAAGTCTGAAAACCGGAGCGGGAAAGTCCGATAAATTCCCGCTCCGGTTTTCCTTTGGAAGGATATTCAAAAAAATCCTTGACAGGGAAAAACAATATGTATATAATGATTAGGCGTGCATAAACGCGTCACGTTTTTGTGCGTAAATTAAGCTGAAGATGACAGCAACCACAGACAATATCACAGGAGGTGAATGGAATGCCAACATTTAATCAGTTAGTAAGAAAAGGAAGACAGACAAGCGCGAAGAAATCCACAGCACCTGCTCTGCAAAAGGGTTATAACTCTTTACAGAAGAAGGCGACTGATATTTCCGCACCACAGAAGAGAGGTGTCTGCACAGCGGTTAAGACTGCTACTCCTAAGAAACCTAACTCAGCTCTCAGAAAGATCGCCAGAGTTCGTCTTTCTAACGGCATCGAAGTAACAAGCTATATCCCAGGAGAAGGTCACAACCTTCAGGAGCACAGCGTTGTTTTGATCCGCGGCGGAAGAGTAAAGGACTTACCAGGTACCAGATACCATATCGTAAGAGGTACACTGGATACTGCGGGCGTAGCCAACAGAAGACAGGCTCGTTCCAAGTACGGTGCCAAGAGACCGAAAGTTAAGAAATAATTAGAACCACACATTTGAATTTCTAGTGCCGGACTTTAGATATTGAACCTGTAGGTTGCAGGATTATATAGATAGAAACCGAGCGCGAACGCAACTTGAATGTTTGTGAGTACCTAAGATCTAATGAATGACCGTAAATCCCGCGAGGATGAGCGGCTATATTAAGGAGGGAAGTAACGTGCCACGTAAAGGACAAACTCAAAAAAGAGACGTATTAGCAGATCCGCTTTACAATAACAAGATTGTTACAAAGCTGATCAATAACATCATGTATGATGGTAAAAAAGGTGTTGCCCAGAAAATCGTATACGGCGCATTCGGCCGTATAGAAGGAAAAACAGGCAAGCCTGCTGTTGAAGTATTCGAGGAAGCAATGAATAACATCATGCCTGTACTTGAGGTAAAGGCAAAACGTATCGGCGGAGCTACCTATCAGGTGCCGATCGAAGTTAAACCGGAGAGAAACAGGCATTAGCCCTGCGTTGGATCACTCTGTATTCTCGTAAGAGAGGTGAGAAACTCAGGAGGAAAGACTGGCTAATGAGCTCATGGATGCCGCTAACAACACCGGTGCTGCTGTAAAGAAGAAAGAAGATATGCACAAGATGGCTGAGGCAAACAAGGCATTTGCTCATTACAGATTCTAACAGGAGGAAAAAGCTTTGGCTGGAAGAGAATATCCATTGGAAAGAACCAGGAATATTGGTATCATGGCCCATATCGATGCAGGTAAAACTACATTGACAGAGCGTATCCTCTATTATACTGGTGTAAACTATAAAATTGGTGATACTCACGAAGGTACTGCTACCATGGACTGGAT
>JASGGP010000183.1:0-9688 GCA_047604985.1 Lacrimispora sp. | reverse complement strand
TTAACGAGGATGCCGTAGAGATCATGAGCCAAAATAAGACTATTTTCACATCAGAGGAAAAGGACTCTTATATCAAACGGTCGGATATGCAGGATAATCTGGTCTATAAGGATGGCCACCAGTGGGTAGGTACGGCGGCGGCCTTAGACGATATGGGCACAAGCTATGTTTCCGCTTATTCCTCCGCCGTTCTTATTTCCCTGGAAACGGATCTGGCAGATATCAGGAAAATGATCCAGGCCTGCAAGGCATCTTCCATTCCATTAAAAAGTCTGTGGGATATGGAGCACAGCTACTGGACGGAAAAGAATTTGATGACCTATAAAAACCAGAATCTGATGCTGGATGACAAGAAAATGGATTTAAGCTTTATTTCCAGCACTTATGAGGAAAAATACAATTACCACCGCAATATGCTTCAGCGTTTTTCCCGGGATTTAACGTCCCAGAACAGGAAGCTGATTGTGGCGGTGGGCATAACTTCCATTCTCTTTCTGCTTTTTATATTTCTGGCAAGATACAGAAACAGGAGAAATTATTTCCTTTCCGGAGAGAAAGGCAGAAAAAAGGATTGAGACAGGGACCGGACCGGTTTTTGCAAAGGAGATCAGGATAGGGGGATTTACATGTCATTCATCGATGTTCTGGCGCTGTATTCCATTTTCGCCATATGGGGCCTGATGTTTCTCAATATCATACTTTCCATCGGAGGCTTTGCCTACATCATGAGGATGTACCGAACCGACGGCCATAAGGAGATTCCTGAATATCCCATGGTGACTGTCATGGTTCCTGCCCATAACGAAAGCATTGTGATTAAAAAAACAATGGAAGCCCTATTAAAATTTGACTATCCGGAAGATAAGTATGAAATTATTGTCATCAATGATAATTCCACAGACGATTCCGCCCAGGTCCTTAAAAAGATCCAGTACAGCAATCCCCAGGCCAGGATCATTGTCATCAATACGGATAATGTGGTGGGAGGCAAGGGAAAATCAAATGCCCTAAACATTGCCCTGTCGGCAGCAAAGGGGAGCGTGATCGCGGTTTACGATGCAGACAATACTCCGGAAAAACAGGCGTTAAAAATCCTGGTGGAAAACTTGATGTCAGATGATAAGCTGGGGGCGGTGATCGGAAAATTCAGGACAAGAAATAAATACGCTTCCCTGCTGACCAGATTTGTAAATATTGAAACTCTGGCTTACCAGTGTATGAACCAGGCGGGAAGATTCTTCTTTTTCAAGCTCTGTACGATCCCCGGGACCAATTACGTCATCCGCCGGGAGCTGATCGACCAGATGGGAGGCTGGGATGTAAATGCCCTTGCGGAGGATACGGAAATCAGCTTCCGCCTATACCGGATGGGGTACCATATTAAGTTCATCCCCCAGGCTGTCACCTGGGAGCAGGAGCCCCAGATGCTAAAACAGTGGTTTAAGCAGAGGACCCGGTGGGTAAAGGGAAATCTTTACGTGCTGAAGAACAATTTTAAGTATGCCTTTGATCCAAAAGCCGGAAGGATGAGGCTGGATGTGGTATATTACGCTTTGGTCTATCTTCTCATGTTTTCCTCCCTGATATTTTCGGACCTGATATTTATGCTGGGCATTCTGGGGTTTTGGTATGTAACCCTGGGAGGATTCTCTTCCCTGCTGTGGGAAATGGCAATTCTGCTTTTCATACTGAATGTGGCAATTACCTTATCTGTAGAAAAGAATGAGTTTAATTTCAGCAATATCGTTCTCACATTTTTTATGCTGTTTACCTACTCCAAGCTGTGGGTTTTAGTGGTCCTTAACGGAATCATCCAGGGCATTCAGGATGCGGTTTATCAGAAAGAGGTGGTGTGGGATAAGACAGAACGGTTTGAGGAAGTGGACAGGGGAAAAGTGGGAAAGAAAGTGAAATAAAGAAATCTTATTGATATTATGCCGCCTTAAGCGGAGGAATTGAGGATGATGGAGAGAATGCGGAGAAAAATCACAATATATCTGATATTGGTCCTGCTGATTATCAGCGGACTGTCTGCAACCGCCTATGGAGCCCCGGCTCCGGAATCAGGCGGTGCCCAGGGAAATGGGGCGGCAGCGGAAGCGGAGGCCGGAAAAACGACTGACGAAACGGCTGACGGAATCAATTACCTGTCCGTGACAGACCCGGAAAATGCCGCACAGCCGGAGGAAACAGCGCCTGTCTATGAGCCGGCCAGCTACACCCGGGATGTATTTTTCCCTCAGAGCACCTTGCGGGGGCTTTATTCCTCTGCATCCCTGTATTTTTACGTGCCGGAATACTGGGATACGAAATATGTGTATGCGCAGATCCAGTATGACGTCAGTCAGCTTATAGAAAGCAAGGCGTCCTCCGTCACCTTTTCCATAAACGATGTTCCCATTCAATCCTATAAGCTGGAATATAAGGACGGTAAGTCTCAGCTTCTGTATGTAAAAATACCAATGAGCGAGGTAAAGGCCGGCTTTAATTCCCTGACTCTGTCCGCTTATGCAAGGCTTTTTGATGAAGAAGGATGTGTGGATGATTACTCCAATGCAAACTGGCTGAGCATTGCGGATACCTCCTATGTCCGGTGCGGCTATGAGTGCAGGGACCCGGAGCACAAGATTTCCTACTATCCCTATCCCTTTTTATCCACCTATGAGCCCACCGGAGCAGGTCTGACCATTGCTGTGTCGGATCAGGCAGCTAAGGGGGAGGTTGCCGCAGCCATGAATCTGATGGCTGATTTAAGCGCCAATACAGAAGGGGAAAATAAGATTCAGGTATGTCTTCTTTCCGATCTGGCAGCCACCAATCCCACCAGGGTCATTCTGGTGTCCGATTATGATAATCTGCCCCAGGAATACAAGCAGCTGGTGTTAAAGGCCCCTGACGCCTCCCAGAATGCCACGGTCAGCTTTACCGACGGCCCTCAGGGAAAACCTCTGCTGATTGTAACCTCCACTGACGATGACAGCCTGATGGAAGCTGCCAGCATGCTCATGGATGAAAGCCGCCGCGGCCAGGAAAGCGGAAATACGGCTTCCGTGGAAAAGGGAAGTTCTCAGATAGCGGTCAATGCCGCCATGCAAAGCGGCATGATTGCGGGAAATTACACCTTAAAGGATATCATGGGCAGCGGGCTGACCTTTGTGGGGCCCTTTCATCAGGAAAACTATGTCTATCTTCCCGTTTCAAAGGATTTTGTCCTGTCGGATGGAGGAAAGGTGGCATTAAAGTTTAGGTACAGCGAAAATCTGGATTTTACCCGTTCTCTGATTACCGTATCCTGGGGGGATATTCCCATAGCAAGCAAGCGGCTGAGCCGGGAAAAGGCCTCCGGGGATGAGCTTAACTTTGATATACCGGGCGATGTGATCGGCACGGCGGCTTCCAGCATAAAAATCTCCTTTGACTTGGAAATCGCCGATTTAATCTGCACTCCCCGGCAAAGCGAAATGCCCTGGGCCTATGTATCCAAGGATTCAACCCTATTTTTGCCCCCGTCCTCCGATGCCGCCATGTCCTTTGATTTAAAAGCCTCTCCATTCCGAAAGGACGGTAAATTTAACGATGTCATGCTGGTCCTTTCCGATGCCCCGGGGACGGCTGAACTCAACCTTTTGGGCCAGATAGTTGCCATGTATGGAAACGGGGTAAAGCCTTACGGGAATTTTACAGTAAAAAGAGCCGGCGAGTTCAGTAAAGAAGATGCCGACTACAACATCATAACTGCAGGCACCTATGGGGGAAATGCTTTTCTTTCCCAGCTGAAGGATAATCTGGATTTTAAATACAATCAGGACGGGACCGCCTTTGAAAGTAATGAGCAGCTGATTTTATCAAAGGAGTATGGGGGAAAAATCGGCATCATGCAGCTGATCCCGTCGCCCTTTGCCTTAAACCGGGGATTGCTGGCCGTTACCGGGAGCAGCAGCCAGTCCTTACAGAATATCCAGGAATATTTAAGGGACAGCAAGGGCCGGAGCCAGCTGACTAAGGACTGCGTGATTATTGATCCAGAATTTGATTTAAAAGCTTTTCAGTTCATACGGAACGGGAAAGCCCAGGAAGAACCCGGCCTGGCAGAAAAAATAGTGCGGAATAAAAGATCCCTCATATTCACCGCCGTTGCGACATCAGCCATGGTCATGATGCTGATTGCTGTTATCATAATTCTGCTCCGGGTGCGCATGTACCGGAGAAAAGACGACAGATAAAAAAGAATTTCCTTTGATTCAAGGGGTCTGCCTAGGCTTCCAATTTTCTACTGCTTGTTCTGCAATCATTTATGTTATAATTTCATTGACATATTTCATACTGCCGTAAAAATTCTGGTCCGGCGGTTTGAAGCGGCCCGGACGTGAGCCAGTCCAAACCATCGGCTGCTGACCGGCGGATGAGAAAATACAGCTGCATTATTTTCCAAAACGAGAGGGGTTCTCCCTCAAAGTTTGAAGCTCATAAATGATACCTGTGAATGGGTTTAGCAGGGAAAGGATGAACGGAAGCATGAAATTAAAAAAGAACTGGTTTTATAATTTTTGTATTGCATTAACCGTCATGGGAATGGCCTATATCCTCATATCCGGCGTTTCCAATGCGGGAGCGGGGCAGGAATATCCCTATGCAATGAAAGGAATGCTTCTCCTCGTTTTTCTCCTGACCTGGGCTGGGGTGCACTTTCTTGCACTTCTTTCCGCCAGACTTGGCATAGCCGGGAAAATGGCGGAAAAGAAAAGGCTTTCTGTTGGGCTGGAGGCTTTCTTTGTCATACTGGTTTTGTCCGCCGCATTTGTCTTAAGATATGCTGTGGTTTTAAAGCTTCCCATGCAGCCGGAATCCGACTATAAAACCTATTACGAAATTGCCCAAATGCTGAAAAACGGCACCCTGCAGGAGAAAGGGGAGGGATACTGCAACTACATTGCAATGTTTCCCCATGTCATAGGCTACAGCTATGTTTTAAAAAATATATTTGTTCTGTTCGGTACAAGCGTATTTAACGGCCAGTTCGCCAACATTTTGTTTTCCCTGGGCACGGTTTTTCTCATCTACCGGATTGCCAGGAAGCTGGGAGGCAGGCTGGCGGGAGTGATCGCATTGACGGCGGCCGCTTTCTGGCCCTCCCAGATCCTTTACATCAACATGCTGGCCGCTGAGTATGTGTTCACTTTTCTTCTCTGCCTGTGCATTTTACTCTTTCTCCATCTCGCCATGGATTACGATGGGACGACAAAGCATGGGGTAAGGGGAATCCTTCTTCACATACTCCTTGGCTTTCTCATTGCAGTTACGGCCGCCATTCGGCCCATGGCTTTGATTCTTTTGATTGCCATTATTCTCTGTCTTCTTCCTCAGAAGATGAAGCTGCCTAATATTCCGAGAAACAGCATATCCATCTGGGTCCGTTTCCTGGGAAAAGGGTGGTTAAGGGGAGCCTTAATTCTGGTTTCCTATATGTTTCTTTCAGGAATTATCACCACCAATATAGAATTTGCCATTAATAAATCCTTACCGTCTTTCAGCGAATCCTTTGGGTACAACTTACTGGTGGGTTTAAATATAAACTCCAAGGGCGGCTGGAACGAAGAGGATTCCAAATTTCTGTATGATAATCTGGAAAGTACCGGCTCTGCCATAGAGGCTCAGACTGCCAGCCGCGATCTGGCTCTTAAGCGTTTAAATACCGATCCAAAAGCCATTTTTAATTTGTTCATGAACAAATACGAATTGCTTTGGGAAAATGATGATTATGGCGCCACCTGGAATCAGGTCTTTTTACAGCAACAGAATCAGCTGACGCCGGAAAGGCTGAATTTCCTTTCCCAGGCTCAATGGGCGAATCACATTATCTATATGGTATTTACCATGTTTTCTCTTATGGCGCTGATTTATATGTTTCAAAGGAAAGCTTCCTATCTCTATGTGCTGATCCTGTTATATCTGGGAACGGCGGCAATGCACCTGCTTGTGGAAAGCCAGAACAGATATCATTTTCATGTTCTGCCTGTCATTATGATTGCGGCCTCCGTTGGAGTCAGCTATATTTTTGAAAGCGCCAGAAAGTTTGTCAAAGCCTCCGACATCCAAAGACAAGAGAAAGAAAAGCTGTTAACCAGAGAAGAAGCGGTGATGAAGCAGTTCGAGGAGGAAGAACACCTGGCCATTGAAACCCGCTATAAGAATATGACCAATACCTTTGATATGGAGTCTGCCATCACCAACGGAAATGTAATTGTGACAATATCTGAAAAATATCTGGAAGATCATGACGGAGGAGTTCATGAGAAGAAGATAGAAAAAGAAGAAAACTCACTGCCGGAACAGAGCTATGAAAGCATAAACGAAGCGGCGGCAACCCTGGAGGGGTATGGAGACAGGGAAAAGGCGGAAAACGGTAATGGAAAAGAAATAGACAATCCTGATATGCTGACCCAGGTAAGGGAAGCAGCAGAGGCAGCGGTAGGGGCAGCGGCTGTGATTGACGGCATGCCGGAAAAAGGGTTGGAAGAAACAGGAGAAGAAAATATACCAGGTGGTATGTCGGGGCAGAAAACAGGAGAAGCTAAGAAAGAAGTCAGGGAAGAAGCAATAACTGGCCCCATGGGGAAGCAGGCGTCAAAAGGAACCGGATTGACGCAGACCGACTCCTCCTTGAAACGCCGCATTGAGGGGAAAGAAAGCAAATCCCATCAAAGAACCCGCACTTATAAAAGCAGAAATCTCCGGGGCGGCAGCAAACCTTTAAAGAGAAAAGTAAAAAGGATATTCCCCAGCCTGTTTGGCAAAAAGGGTAATACAAATACCATAAAAGCACTTTCTGATAAGAAAAGCAGAAAAAAATAATTTTCGGAGTAAATAAAATAAAATGAAGCCAGTTCTGCCATTGACGAAAATAGAAAAGGTATTAATTGGAATCCTGTGCCTATTGGGGGTATTTATTGCAGCAGGAGTGATTCTGTTGGTTCTTTATTCCCGTTCGGAAAAGGAACTATTGAACCAGAGCAGCGGAAATGCCGCCCAATGGGAGCCCGAAGACCAGAAAATAAAGGAAGCCACCCTGGATGATATAACAAGCATTCTCCCGGATTCCTGTAATTTGAATGAAAAAATACCGGATATTTCTTTTCTGGATGAGAACGGGAAAAATGTGTCTGTCCGCACTTTGGAAGGCAAGGCAACAATTCTTACCTTTTGGGCCAGCTGGTGTCCGGATTGTCAGCAGGAACTGGCTCTGGCGAACAAGTTTTTTGACAGCACAAAAAAATACGGAGATATCAATTACATTCTGGTAAATAAACTGGACAATGAGAAAGAAACAAAAGAACAAGCCCGGCAGTATCTGTCCCGGGAAAGAATTCTTTTAGGAACTTATTATGACGATGGTCTGGCCGCCTATAAAAAGCTGGGGCTGCACAATATTCCCACAACCCTGTTTCTGGATGAACAGGGCATTATAAGGGCCTGGTGTCCCGGCCCAATAACAGAGGCTTCCGTGTTTGAGGGATATTTAAAAAATGCAGTGGAAGGAAGCGGAAATGTGACCTGCGATTTTGTCACCGGCAATATGATGGATGACAAAGGTGGAATCCACACAGTTTATAACTCTTCCGGGGAGAAGACCCAGGCCAGCGATGTCTTAAGCGAATCCCAGGGTGCTATGCTGGAATATGCGGCTTTAAGAAATGACCGGGAACTGTTTGATAAAATCCTCAATTATATCACCGGCGTAATGCAGACCAAGGGTTTGACAGCCTGGAAGGTCACCGGAAACCAGCCTGCCAGTGCCAACGCCCTTTTGGACGATTTCCGGATTGCAGGCTCTTTAATGACCGCAGACCGTTTGTGGGGAGGATATGACGAAGCCATCCGCAATTACACTGCCGCTTTAGCCAAATATGGAGTAAAGAATGACCAGTATGTGGATTTTTACGACAGTAAATCCAAACAGTATGCAAAACGTTTTACTCTGTGCTACGGAGATTTGCAGGTCATGTCGTCATTGGCAGCAGAAGATGAAAATCTGGCAGAACCTTATGCGAATGCAAAAAAACTGGTTGTCGAAGGAAAAATCAGCGAGGATTTCCCCTTATATTACAGCTGGTACAACTATAAAACCAGCGAATATGAAAAGGATGACTTAAATACGGCGGAAGCCATGGTCACTCTTCTTCATCTGGCGGAAGCCGGCTTGCTTGAGGATGACACAGCCCAGTGGCTGAAAAGCCAGATGGACAGGGAAGGAATAAAAGCCCGGTATACTGTTGGCGGAGAGGTAGTGGACGGCTACAATTACGATTCAACCGCTGTTTATGCTCTTGTGGCAATGCTTGCCGAAAAGATAGGAGATAAGGATTTGCAGGGAAAAGCTCTTAAAAAGATGGAGAAAATGCGGATTGTAAACACTTCTTATTCCTACAATGGGGCCTTTGGAATGAAAGACGGGAGCGGCATCACCTCCTTTGACCAGATCATGGCAATGCTGGCCTATGAATACACGGACTGATGATCCTGCAATAGAAAAGAATGAGGCGTTGTGATATGAAAAATATCATGCTTGTATTTGGCACCCGGCCGGAGGCCATAAAAATGTGCCCTCTTGTAAATGAATTAAAAAAAAGAGAAAGTGCCCATGTGAAGGTCTGTGTCACCGGGCAGCACCGGACAATGCTGGATCAGGTGTTGAAAGCATTTAAGGTTGCGCCGGATTATGACCTTTCCATCATGAAAGAAAAACAGACCCTGTTTGAGATAACAACCGGAATATTAAACAAAATCAGGTCTGTCCTGGAAATGGAACAGCCGGATGTGGTGCTGGTTCACGGAGATACTACCACGACCTTTGCGGCTGCATTGGCCTGCTTTTATTTAAAAATTCCTGTAGGCCATGTGGAAGCCGGTTTGCGGACCTATCATTTGTATTCCCCCTATCCGGAGGAGTTTAACAGGCAGGCCGTGGGCATCGTAGCCGGATATCATTTTGCGCCTACGGAACAGGCAAGGGAAAACCTCATAAAAGAGGGGAAAGACCCATCAACTATATATGTTACGGGAAATACGGCCATTGATGCGCTGAAAACTACCGTAAGGAGCGATTACTGCCATGAACACCTGGAATGGGCCTCGGACAGCAGGTTGATTTTGCTGACGGCACATAGAAGAGAGAATCAGGGTAAACCTATGGAGCAGATGTTTCGTGCCATCAAAAGGATTATAGAAGAAAATCCGGATGTTAAGGTGATCTATCCCATCCATTTAAATCCGCTGGTAAGGGAAACTGCCTTTTCCATTTTTAAGGATGAGAAGAGGATTCGTCTTATAGAACCTTTGGACGTGCTGGATTTTCATAATTTTCTTTCCAGAGCCTATCTGGTTTTGACGGACAGCGGCGGAATCCAGGAGGAGGCCCCCAGCCTTGGGAAGCCCGTACTGGTCATGCGGGACACGACGGAGCGGCCGGAGGGCATTGCGGCGGGCACGCTTTGGCTGGTGGGAACGGAAGAAGAAAATATCTATCGTTCCATTAAGACGCTGTTAAATGACAGAAGCGCCTATGATAAAATGAGCAAAGCCAGTAACCCTTATGGGGATGGGTTTGCGAGTGAGAGGATTGCGGATATTTTGCTGGAATAGCAAAAGGGGTTGTTGCAAAAGCAGATTGAATAATCTGCCGGAGAAACAA
>JASGGP010000182.1:0-9726 GCA_047604985.1 Lacrimispora sp. | reverse complement strand
CTTTTACGCCGAACGCTTCTTCCATATGCTCCTTTGTCACCACTTCATCCACTTTGCCGAATATGCTTTTCCCGCTGCGGTTCAAAATCAGCGCCTTATCAGATATCTTCAGCGCGTGTGCCGGATAATGTGTATTAAAAATACAGGATATGTTCTTTTCATCTGCCAGACGCCGGATGGTATCCAGAATAATCAGCTGGTTTTTAAAGTCCAGATTGCTTTCCGGTTCGTCCAGCACCAATATCCGGGGTTTGGCAGTTAAGGCCCTGGCAATTAAAACCATCTGCAGCTCTCCGCCGCTGATCCGGCTCACCAGCTTTCCTCTCAAATAATCAATTCCCACACTCCGGATGGCCTCGTCTGCAATTTCCACATCCGCCTTTTTAGGGTGGCTGAAGTTTCCGATATGGGCACTGCGCCCCAGTAAAACCATCTCTTCCACCGTATAGGAAAAAAGGGATGCTTTTGCCTGAGGGACATAAGCGATGGTCTGCCAGATATCTTTTACAGGCATATTTGCCAAACATGTTCCATCCAGATAGCTCCCCCCCGATTTCCATTTCAGCAGCCCCATCATATTGCGAAGCAGTGTTTCCCACACCGTTAGGCCCCAGGCCCCAGTACTTCTCCATCCTGAAGCCGGAATGTGATCTCTTTTAATATTTCTTCCCCCGACTTATATCCAAAGCATCCTTTCTTCACTTCAAAAATCACAGCCATCCTCCTCGTCTTTCTCAGTAATAGAATAAATACCGGCGCTCCGATGACTGCTGTCAGGATTGATAAGGGAATTTCAGCAGTGGTCGCAGCCCTGGCAGTGGTATCCATAACCAGCATAAACACTGCGCCCAGGCTGATGCTGGCCGGAATGACCCGTTCATTATTGCTTCCACACAGCATCCGGACCCCATGGGGAATTAACAGTCCCACCCACTCAATCCTCCCGCACATGGAGGCACAGGAAGCGGTGATCAATGACGCCGCCAGAATAATGATGATACGAAGCTTTTTTAAATCAATTCCCATGGACCTCGCTTCATCCTCAGACATTGACAGGATATTCAGCCGCCAGCGCAGCAGATAAATCAACACAATTCCCACACAGATCAGGGGACCGCCGATGGCCAGACTCTTGTAGGTAATTCCGGCCATGCTTCCTAACAACCAATAGGTAATGGTCGGCAACTGAGACTCCGGATCAGCAACGTATTTAACCAGCGATACCAGAGACGTAAAAAGAGAAGAAACCGCAATTCCTGCCAGAATGATCATAAATGTGGAAGAGCGGCCTTTGACCTTGCTGATGGAATAAGTGAGCATAATCGCAATCAGACCAAATACCAGAGCCACCAACTGAACCCATAAAAGGCTGTCCGAAAATAAAAGGGCCATTGCCGCACCAAAACATGCTCCCTGTGCCACACCCAGGGTATCGGGAGTCGCCAGCGCATTAGAAAACAGAGGCTGGAAGGCCGCTCCTGAGACAGCCAGTCCTGCCCCGCAAAGAACTGCCAGAATGATCCTTGGCAGCCGGATATTGAATACAACACTGTATGCCTGGGGTTCGATGGCATCCTTTCCGGAAACAGCATAGGTATATATCAGCTTACAGATGTCGATCAGGTTAAAAGAATAGCGTCCGATGCCCAGACAGATCAGGGCCGTTAATACCGGAGCCAGGATTAGTAAGATCCTGATTCCGGCTCCATATCGTTTCATCAACATGCTTATACTCCGTCTGCGGCTTCACGGGGAGGATTGAACATACCTTCCACCTCTTCATCCGTCAGCTCCACATTATAAAACTTCAGATAAAAGTCTTTAATTGTCTGGTTCAAATCAATATCTGCAAATGCTTCCGGATGATTTTTCTGGGCCATCCAGTAAAGGCATAAGGAAGAATCAGAGGACGGCGGGAACCAGCGGTACATTCCCAGAGGGAATTTATAAACTTTGTGTTCCCGTACGGCCTTAACCGGACTCCAGTCAAACCCTTCAATGCTGTTGTCATAGAAATCCTGAGGCAGGTATGGGCTGAAGTTTGTTACGTAGATAATATCCGGATCCCACTCATATATCTGCTCCATGGTTAAATCCACGCCTGATCCTGGAATATCCTTTGATACGCTGACTGCTCCTGTGGCATCGCACCAGTACTGGCCGAAGAACTGGTTGCCGGAGGTCTGGAACACCCCGTCTTTATATTGATAGATCATCATCACCTTGGGCTTGTCTTCCTCTTTTACGTCTTTTAATCGCTTTTCAATATCAGCGGCCACTTCACGTCCGTATTCCGTAATACCGGCCACTTTATCCGGCTCACCAAATACTTCCCCAAGCAGCTCAACCCATTTGTTTACAGTTTCCACCGTATTAAACCCGGCGATGGAAGTGCTGAAGCCAACCACCGGAATACCGGTCTTTAACAGCACGTCCCTTTCTTTTGCATTGTTGGCGTTGCAAAAGATCACATCCGGCTTCAGTTTAATGAGTTCTTCCACATTAATCTCGCCGCCCTGAACAAAAGAAGTGTCCACATCTTTTAACTCTGGAGCCACTTTCATTAAAAGAGAATGTTCTGCCGCACTTTTGGAAGCCGGATGCATGCCCACCAGCTTGTGGCCTGAGCCCTGATACAATACGTAAACCGATGGCAACGGCCATAAGGACGCAATTGCCACACGCTCAATATTAGCAGGAATCACCACTTCATTGCCGCCATGGTCAATGATCGTCTTGGTCTCTCCGGCTGCCGGCGTGGTTTCTTCCTCTTTCCCTAACTCGGATGTGGTTTCTGCTGCGGCCTCTGTACTTTCTACTGTAGTCGTAGTCTCTGTGGAAGCCGTCTTGGCCGTGCAGCCGGATAATACAGCCATACACAAAGCCAGGCTTAATACACGCGTTACTGTTTTTTTCATTTTTTCAGTTCTCCCTTCTTATATAATGAACCTGCAGTTCCTGCTGGGCATTCAGCTTTCGAGCCCATGAGCAAATGAGCTTTCCGTCAATCGTCCTCCCATCAGCTGCGGCGCATAATCCCAGCATACCTTGCTGGAAACCGCCACATGAGGCAGATCCATGAATCGTATCTTTTCTTCTTCCCGTATCAACTGCCGGATCAGCGGATCTGCTATAATGGTATGGTATTTTCCGCTGTTCACCAGTTTCCGGATATCACTTTCACTGTTTAAAGCAAGGCTGTCCTGCCGGTACACCCCCTGGGTTCTGCCAAATAAAACAGCCGGCTGAATTCCCTTTATTTCCCTCTCTTTATCAAAGTAAAACGCCAGTGACCGGATCAATACTTCTTCACCGATCATCAGAACCTGACCTGCATCTTCTTCATCAGTTTCCAGTACCCGCTCCCGTTTATCTGTCATTGTTTCTTTCAGCATTTCCGCCAAGCAGTCAGCCCCTGATTCCCCAACAGGCACTCCCACCACGTAAGGAATCTGATACCGTTTTTTCATATATTCCGCCAAACCCATGGCGCTCTTTGATACTACCAGATTTACACCGGCAGACGGTGCCTGGCAAACCTTATGGAAATCAGATATCATGGAAAAATCCGCTTGAATCGTAAGGCCCCGTTTCTCCAGCTCGCCGATCAAGTCAGCTGCATTGCTGTTGTTGGAAAAATCAAGGGGCGTCAGTCCCAGAATATTGACACTGTTTCCGGACGAGCAAACTGCCTGGGGCGGCGGAAAGAACTTTTTCCCAAAAGCTATATAAGCATCGGAAATCCCTTTATCATAGTAATGCAAACCGGTTGTGGCAAGTCCCATAGAAGGAATCCCTGTACGTTCTTCCAGCTCTGCGGCAATTCCTTCTAAATCCGTACCAATGACCATGGGAGCAGGACTTCCCAGAAAACAAATAAAATTCGGCTTTAAATCATTTGCGGCATTTTCTATCTTTTGTATGAATTTTTCATCATTGCCAAGGATCGCATCCATTTCCCTGAGTCCTGAACAGTACACCAGACTGCGGGAATCATACCATCTTGGTTCATCATAGCCGGTATAATTTCCCGTACAGCCGGAAGCATCATGAATCACCAGTAAGCCGCCAAGGGCAAACAGTGCGGAGCATACACCGGAATAATCAGGCGCAAAGGGAGGCAGTTGTATCGAAAGTTTATGCATTATATCACCAACCCATAATTTTTTATCAGCGTTTCTAGATCTTCTTCTCTCTGAACCGCATAGACGATTCCTTCCATCAACCGGACCAAACCGTCAAATCCAAAGTTCCCTTCATTGTTTACCAGACCATACACATGGCGGGCACGGGTAATATAGGCTGCTTCAAAGCCAATGGCAACGCTGTCCTTTGGAAATGTGCCGATCTTAGCGGGAATATCATGTGCAATGGGATTTATAACCCGAATTTCCGGCATATGTTCATGGATCCAGACTGCATGTTCCTCTTCTGCTCCCCCGACTGTCTGGGCAAAAATGCCGGCAACATGGAAGCCTGCCTCACACAATGCCCTGGCGGCTGCAAAAGGAAAAACCACAGCCGTATAATCAATAAAAACCGGTCTGTCCCCCACTGCCTCTCTCGCTTCCCCGACAGCCTGCCTTGCTTTCCTTTGGTACGGTTCCAGATCAAACTCGACCTTCTCTTTGTCAGCCAGCTTTTCCATCAGCCGTTTATAGGTGTTCAGAATATCTTCTTCACGGTAGTTAGTGTAGGCTAACTCAAAATCAATATTCAGCCGGGCTTTCATATCCATGGCCGCTTTCACTGCCGGCGGAGCTACCACCAGATTCCATTTTGCAGCCGCCATCTGCTGGTATGCTTCAAAGGTTTCAAACTGTGCAATATGGTTGACTTGTTCTATTCCCAGGGCATGTAAAAATCCAAACAATTCGGATTCCGGCCTGATCTGCACCGGATTTCCAATGAGATTTACCTGGCTTTTTTTACTTTCCCGAGGTTCCAGGAGTCCGTACATCTTCCGGCGGATATTGACCGGCGGCGGATTATCCGTATCCAGGGTGATGGGATTCATATGGCAGAAAGTAAACCGGACATCTTCGTGCTGTTCCCTCAGCACCTCCAGTATGGACTCATGGTCTGTTCCCAGTAAGTCATCCAGGCAGCTAACAAAGATCATCAGAACTCTAGGCCGTTTCTCCAGAGTTTCTAAAAGCTCTTCCACCGCTTCCGGAATCAGATCCTCGTATCCTCCCGATACAATGTCACTTTCATCAATGTATAAATAGGAAAGACGGTCTTTTAAACCATGGCCGATTGCTCCCAGGGCCCCATGCCGTCCACAGGCAAAAGGGCAGACAAACAGTTGGTAACTTTCCGGAACCAGCATCCCCAGACGGACAACTCCCCACCCGCCGTGGGCAGGCGATGTATAATGAAGCGTACTGCAATCAATTTTCATGACCACACACCTCCAGAATGGATTTGGCCAGGGAACGGTATTCTCCTGCCATAACACTGTCGGGAAATGCTTCCACCACTGTTTTTTTCTGGTTTTCTGCCTCCTGTACCACTCCATCCCTGGGCAGAATCCGCACGATCTTCCCACCGCTTTCCTCTGCAAATTCTGATACCAGTTCCTGCTCTTTTTCAATATTTCTTGAGTTTAAAATGATACCTGAATACCGGGCATATCCCCTCTTTGAAAACTGTCCCACAGCACTGACAATATTGGCAGCCGCATAAAGGGACATCTTCTCACCCGATGTAACCACAAATACATGCTCCGCATAGCCGCCGCGAATAGGCATGGCAAAGCCTCCGCATACCACATCGCCAAGAACATCATAAAGTACGATATCCGGCTTGTATATCTCATAAGCATTCAGCGCTTCCAACCGCTCAAAAGCGGTAATAATCCCCCGCCCGGCACAGCCGATTCCTGGAGTCGGGCCTCCGGCTTCCACACATAACACCCCGTTGTAGCCGGGAAATACAATATCCGAAAGCTCCACATGATCGGACTTTTCCTTAATCGCATCCAAAACCGTCTTTACCGGCTTTCCCAATGTGAGATTCTGTGTGGAGTCTGCTTTCGGGTCACATCCGATCTGCATCACCCGGTATCCCATGTCAGACAACGCTGCTGCCAGGTTTGAGGTTGTTGTGCTCTTGCCAATTCCTCCCTTCCCGTATACCGCAATCTTTAACATATATAACTCTCCTTAGGCCGCTTTTAGTTAGCGTAAACTAACCTCTGCATACTAACATGAAGCTGCCGGGGAGTCAAGATGATGCCGGGAAAACTGTCTCAAATGAGATACATCCCTGATCACAATCTTCTGATCCGTATACTCAATCGCTTTAGAAAGCCGGAAGTTGTCCAGCTCCCGATACAATGTTGCACGGCTGATTCCCAGGCTGGAGCACAAACCGGTCTTGCCTGTGCGCAGGTAAATCACCCCATTGCTGTTGGCGTGGTTCACCAAGTAATCTGCCAAACGGGCTTTGGCAGAGGTGGTATTAAGCATTTCGATTTTTTTCTGCAGAAACAGGATCTTTTTATTAAAGATCGTCATGATATGAAGCATCAGCTCCGGATCCCTTTTAAACACCTTCAAAAGTTCGCTTTTCTTTATGTACAGTACGGTTGTGTGGCACATGCACTGGAGTGTGTTAGGCATCTCGGCATGAGTAAAAATCGTGCAGATGCCGAAACAGTCCTTGGGATAAATCCGTTTCATGGTCAATTCCTTCCCGTCCTGGGTAACCGAAGAAACGGCGATCTCGCCTGTTACCACAATGCCGATGGATTTCTCTCCATGTAGCGGTTGCTCACCAGGCTGCCTTTTTTTAAGCTGCACATACCAAACTCCATGTCCCCCACATTCATTCCCCGGAATAATTCTGTGGTTTTTAAAAATTCCAGATCCTTTTCCCGTTGTGTCACATGAGACACCTCCCTTTTCACATGTCTGCTATAATACGTTGGAAATACCATTATTATACAAGGAGACGAAAAAAATGAAAAGTAAAATAATTCTCATTAGCGGCGGCTCTGCTTCCGGCAAGACCCTAGCTGCCACAAATCTGATCCGGCATATTCATTCTGTCGGCAAGCGCTCCTCTGTCTGCAAGATCGACTGTCTGCATTCCGATGACCCGGCTGCCTATAAGGCGCTGGATGTTCCGTTTATACTTGGTCTGTCCGGTGATATATGCCCGGATCATTTCCTGGTTTCAAATCTGGAGGAAATGATCTCCTGGAATGAACAGCAGGAAACAGAATATTTAATTATCGAGACTGCCGGACTTTGTAACCGCTGTTCCCCAGCCACTGTTCACACGGTCAGCATCTGCGTAACAGATTGTACCAGCAGCCTGCGTTCCCCTAAAAAGCTTGGGCCAATGCTGACAACTGCCGATATCATTCTCATGACCAAAATCGATATGGTTTCACAGGCAGAAAAAGAAATTATCCATTATAATATCAGTTCCTTAAATCCGACCGCTCATATCTTTCCTGTAGACGGATTATCCGGTTACGGCAGCGGACTTCTCTTTCAGTATTTAGAAAGCCTTCCCGAAACAGCATGGAACAGCAATGATACTCTGCGTCACACCAAGCCTGCCGGTGTCTGCTCTTACTGTGTGGGAGAAAAGCGGATCGGCACCATGTATCAGCATGGCATTGTGGAAAAAATGGACTTTAAGGAGGTGCACCGTGTTTCATGAACTGACAATTATCCCCGGCCGCAATAAAAACGGACAGCCGGAAGCTTCCCGTCCCTTAACCATGAAGCCTGGACAGCTGTACGCAGTGGTAGGCCATACCGGTTCGGGAAAAAGCCGGCTGATTCAGGATTTGGAACAGCTGGCCTGCGGCGACACGGTCACCGGACGGCATGTTTGGATCAACGGAAACCTGCCGGAAAGACAAGACCGCTTTCACACCTCCAGACAGCTGATCGCCCATTTAAGCCAGAATATGCGTTTCGTACTGGATGTGACGGTAGAGGAATTTATCCGCATGCACTGCACCTGCCGGCAGCGGGACTGGCATAGGGTTCTTCCGGAAGTCATTGACCATGCCAACACCATTACTCCGGAACATTTACATAAAAATGACAGCTTGAATCTTTTAAGCGGCGGCCAAAGCCGCGCCCTGATGATCGCTGATGTGGCCGTTCTATGCGAAAGTCCCATTGTTCTGATTGACGAAGTGGAAAATGCCGGTATTCATAAAGAAAAAGCGCTGCACCTGCTGTTAAAAAAACAGAAACTGGTGCTGATCGCCACACACGACCCACACACAGCCTTAATGAGTGACTGCCGGATCTGTATGAAAAACGGAGGAATACAGTCGGTGATCGAACGAAATGAAAAAGAACAGGAAACCTGGGAACGCCTGCATACATACCAGCAATATATTGCAGAAATGCAAAGAAAGATGAGAATCGGTGAATTATGCGTAAAATAAGTATGTACTGGAATAATATCTGTGTCCTCCACCGGTATGAAAAGAAACATATAGAAGAGGTAACGGCCTTTCTGAAAGAACAGGATATCCTGCTGGAAACGGAATATTTTGGTCTGGGATATGCGAAAAAGCTGTCAGAAGACGTAAAAAGCACCGGGGCAGCACCGGACATCATAGTCTCCACCGATTTAGAGGTGTTTGAGGATCCGGAAATCTATGGTTTGTTTAAGGAAGACCTCCTTGAAATACAGGACTTATTTCCATTAAAAAAAGAGATTCGAAACACCAATCTCTGTCAGAACAAACGCCTTCTTCCTTTTTTAGTGATCCCCCTTGTTATGGTATTCAACAAACAGCTATTAGCCGGTCAGACTTTGCCTGCATCCCTTAAAGAACTGGCCGTATATCCCAAGGCGTTTGGAGGAAAGGCAAACTCAGCCGGGCGGGGTGTCATAAAGCAGCTTACCTGGCTGTACGGCAAAGAATTTACGGATTTATTTTTGGAAAATGCCACGATCCTGGATATGCCGGTCCAATCTCTCCAAAGTGTCCAAAAAGGGCTCACTCCTGCGGCAATTACCCCATCCATCTTCGCTTTCCGGGCAGACGAAACACTGCTTACACTCCGGTATCCGAAAGAAGGAGCCTTAACCGTGCCTTCCTTTATTGCTGTAAAAAATACACTGTCAATCGATCTTGCCGGATATATTCTTTCAAAACTGTTTACCGTAGACTTTTGTAATTATTTTGCTGAACAAGGAGAAATACAGCCCTGTTTCCAGCAGACCAAAGATGTGAACATAGTGGCTGAGCATGAATTTCGTTTTGTTTATCCGGATTTTTCTAAAAACACTTAAAGGATATCCGGTGTTTTTTCAGGCGAATTATAGACAAGGCCGTCAATCAGACAAAGGCATTGGAGATGAGTATCATTACTGATAATCGTACACATTCCAAAGAAAGCCGCAGCAAAAGAAGGCTTCAGTAACATCCGCCGAAGCCTTCTTTCCTTAAAGCCTTTAAAGCTTGTCTTTTCATCATCGGTATTTTACGCTGAAAAAGAGGGCTAAAATCGTGCATTTTTCAGTTCGATTTTAGCCTTATTCTTGCTTTGAAACCACTATATGTTATGCTGTGGTCAACTCCTGTTTTTTTCTTTTAAACCACAATTCTGCATCAGAATCAAGCACTCAACGTTCCTTAGGACTTTTATTATATACTACATGACGGAAGTATCCTAAGAGACTCACCATTGGGGTAAAGAATCTACCCCCATATAAACGCCAATCTTAATAAATGGAAAT